>JAILLO010000102.1 GCA_024693105.1 Clostridia bacterium
AACGCAAAAGCAGAACAGAAAACAGACAGTAAAGGCAAAAGTTGCAATATATCCGGGTAAGCCTCTTACAGACTGGAAATTTGTTCTTGAAAGCCTTGATTCGGGAGAAAAGACAGTTCTTACAAAAGATAATCCAAAGTCAAATACGGCATCAATTAAGACAAGAACTCTTTTGCGTGATGATTATTCAAGTCAGTATTTTGAAGAATTTGAACTGAACTTTTTAACAAAGACTCCGTATTATGATAAGAGCAATCCGGAAAAGAAAGAGCGATATAAATACAGTATATATGTAAAGGATTCAAAAGGTGAAGAAGACACAAAAGAAAAAGAATTCGAAGTAAGGCCCGATGCTCCGCCACAGCCTGTATTTTCGATAAGAGATACATATTTGAGAGAACAAGCTTCAAATATTGCAAAGGTCGATACTGAAGACATAACAGTTTTGTCTGACGGAGACCAGGCACAAAGAGTCTGGTACTACAGAGGGTATAACCCTGCAGAAGAAAGCGGAGCTGCTTCATCCTGGCAGAAAATTAGTGAAATGCCGGGCTTTACCGACCTTTTGTTCGGAAAGGGAATAAAGGTACAGTTTGATAAAGAGGGCGTCGGTAACTTTGATGTAAGACTTTTTATGAAAGATGTATGGACAGAAGAGACTCTTCCCGAATATGTGAGTGAAGAAGATTACCTTAGTGCAAGCTGCACCAAGACAAGCAAAGTGGAAAACATTGCACCCGTTGTAAGCCTTGAACCTGTCTTCTTTGAAAAGCTCAATATCGACTTTTTAATACCGAGAAAATATGTGACACCGCTAAATGAAAAGCTTGGCGGCGTGAAAAAAGAATTTCTTGACAGAAAAATTGACGCAAATCTTTCCATTGCTCCGATAAAACCTTCCTACGAAGGTCCGGTTAAGTCATGGGGAAGCTTCACAACAAAATTTGGAAACGGAGGATATCAGTTTCTTCAAAAGCCTTTTGCAGACAGTGAATATGCATTTATTCCAAGCGCAGATGCAGAGCTTGAGGCAGGAAGAAGCGAAAGCTCCTTGAAAAATATAGGCCCGATTACACTTACATGCTATAAAGAGGGCGAATCGCCCGACAGTCCCGAAACAGTCTGGACATACAAAGGGGGCGAGAATGAAGTATTTACAGCGGCCGAGGATAAGAGCGAAAGATATATTTTCATTATCGGAAATGACCTTAAAATCCTTTCAAGAGATACAGGAGCAATTATAACAAGTCTTCCGCTGCCTTCGGGCGGAATTAACTCGAGCGCTGTTTTTATGTCAAACGACGAACGGCTATATTTTGTTTTAAGTGACAAGATAATGTGCTATGAGTTAAACACCGGAGTATACAGAAAAGCTTGTGATATCGGAGGATCTTCCGCGACATATAACGCAGGAAAAATAAGCTTTTTCGGAACGGAAAATATATATGACGGAACATATTATCAGGGCGTATTTGACCTGAATACGGAAGAATTTAAAAAATTTGCATATCCGTCACTTCCAAAAGGACAAGCCTACAGATTTCTCGGTCAGAGCGGAGATAAGGCGTTCTTCCAGGGGGACGATAATTTTGTTTATCTTGCCGATTTTAAAACTCAGGAAATAAAAAAGGGAATGAGTGCAATAAGCGGGGCTTTAAAGGCCGGTGTAATTACAGACGCTTCGGGAGATTCGCTTGGCATTTGGCTTGGAAGTGTGAAGTTTACAAATAAAAAGAATAATATAACAAGTTATTCATCGACAATCCAGTGGATGCTGCTTGACGAAAACGGCAATTTCACTAAGTCGGGTACAGATAACTATTACAGAAAGCAGGTTATTCCGGCTTCTACCTATTGGAGCCCGGATATTTTCTATGCGAAGTACAATGAAGATGATGACTTTATTTATCTTCTTCATTCGGCATCAGTATATTATGATAATGTAAATGTAACGCCTTTTACAATGCCGGGCTATGCGATACGAGTAAATCCTCACAGCGGAAGCGGAACGCAGATTAATATGTCGGAAGCCCTTGAAAACCTGAGTAATTATAATACAGGCAGTGATATATCGGGGGCAAATACTCTTATGAAATATGTTCTTTCGGGATATAGAGGAGGACATGTTGATACAAGTGTATTTAAAACATTTTTTAGCGAAACGCAGGCAAAGGCTCAGGCGTTCTCTGAATATGTTACAGATAAGGTAAATGACCTTGTTGAATATCTTGATGATGCTGTTGTTAATTTTGAAGAGCTCTATGAAAGGGCAAGAAACAAGCTTGATTCGTTATATACTGTAATGGTAAAGGTCGACAAAGACAAAAGCGAGGGCTCGATTTCAAAGACGCTTGATTTACTGCCAAACAAAGAATATTACTACGAGTATGAAATAAAGCCGCTTTCGACAGGAGGCGCGATAAAAGTAAATACCTCTTTCGATTTTGAAAATGAAGAAGGAGATAATTACGAGGAGCATTCTCCACTTGAAAATCAGAACATTAAATATGTTGTAACGGATGAGTGGATTGAGGATTTTAATGACTCCTACTTAAATAAGCATTTTACGTTTTCATCTGTTCCTAAGCTTTCAGGGGGCAGATGGGAGGCAATTAAATATGAGGAAACTTTTAAAAGGCATAGAGCTGTGGGATTTGGTGGAAATGTCACTTTTGAAATTCCAAAAGGTAAGTGCGCAATACTTTCCTTTGACCACGCAGAGCACGATACTTGGCGAAGTTATGGTGACTCAAACTATAGAGAGAGCTGTTTTGAAAGATGGATGCTTAACGGCAAAAATGTAGCAGGATTTTACCCTGGAGGGCCTGGCGGATATGGAAGCCAGTCGGCAGGAGATATATCAGGAACTTATATTCATGGAGAACTGCTTACTGAGGGCAAATATACTGTTTCATACAGTTACTCAAACTACTACGATCTCTATAATATATATCAATATATGGACAACCTTCGCCTTACTTTTGTAGAGCCGGTTGGCGACAGCACGTATTTTACTAATAAAACCGGCGAAAATCAAAAGTTTACCGCAAAAGAGGCAGGGGATTATCTTGTAAGGCTGACAGGCCCTTCATCAGACGGATACGGGGCATCTGTAAGAGGAAAGGTTCATCTTGAAGCGGGAGAAGAGCTTGATATGTATCTTGGGCCTCAGATTCCAAAGGCTACAGGAGCAAGAAACGGACTTGACGGACAGAGCGGGAACGGCTACGGAGACAGCGGAACGCATAAGGCAAGCATATCTTCGGCAGGCATTATCCTTATGACTGCGGGAGGCGGAGGCCAGAACGGAAATCCGGGAACAGGCGATGGTGCGACAGTCAGCAGTCGCTCGCCAAAAATGAAATACAAATGCACGAACTGCGAGAAAGAGTATACAACTTCCAATCCGAGCGGAAAGCAATGCGGTAACAGATACAAAAGAAAAGGAACTTGGTACACTTGCGGTTCTACAACATACACCCCTATTTGCACTGTTTGCGGATATGTCCAATCTGATAAAGCTGCGCACTATCATTATAATTGTAACGGAACCGGAGGAACGGGCGGAAAGGCAGCCGATGCCGGAAGCAGCGCTGCAGTTTACGGAGAAGAAGGAAGTCCTGCAATACATTCAGGCGGGCAATCAGAGCCCGGACTTTATACGTACTATTATGGCAGTGCAGGACCGGGCGGCAAAGGAGGAAATGCGGGAGCATCTTATGTAAACGAGGCTGAAGTGAGAGCTTCTGCGATTACAAAGTCCGAAAATCTCGGGGCTTCCTCCTGCGTAATTACAAAGCTTGACGGCTCTTCACCAAACGAAAGCTATTACAGGACAACAATAACGTCTTTAAACGGAAGTGAAAACTGGCAAAAGGTTGAGGGGAAGATATTAACGCCTTGCAGTGAGCTTTATTACTCGCCTGTTTCGGCAGCCTCTTCGTCTGCAATTTCGGAAAATCAACGACATTTCGTAAATCAGGAAGGCGTAACTTACGTTCTTGACAGTACATATTCCGCAAGGGGTACATTTTCTCTCAGTTTTTCCGGAAACGGAGGGAGTGAATTCCTAATAAGAAATCTTAAGGTTTATTATTACGGAAGCAGCGGCAGGAAAATGTATGTCAACGAAACAAACAACGATGTTTCCGAATATAACCGGAAGTGGAAGAGAGAGGGAGTTACATTGACAGGACATATAGAGCCAAAAGAAGAAAAAGACGAACATGCGATTGTCTACAATAAGGGCGAGCTTATAGGTTACGGTATTTATTATTCCGATTATGAAAACGATCCGGAAAATGAGGCCGCAGGCGAATGGATTTATGCTCATACTCCGTTTAACGACGGTCCGTATGAAAAAGCGGCCATTATTTATGACGAGGACGGAAACATCGCATCTGTTTGCGGAAAAACAGCTGCTGAAATCTTTGAAGCGGGGCTTTGTGCAAACCCTGTAATTACAGAGGAAGAGGCTCTTGTTATTGCTTCAAAAGATAAAAAATATGTCCTAAACTCATATATCCCGAGATTCTATGTTGACGGAAAATATACTGTTTACCACAGAGCATATGATGACACATCAAGAAAAACAGCTACCGGACAGTGGAAAAAGTGGGACCGTGCGTCTGACTTTGCAAGCCTTACCTTCTACATTCAGGGTGGGGCAAGTGCTCCTTGGATTACTCATATTTCAACCGATCCGAAAACTGTGAACGAAAAGGATAAGTTTAAGATAAAAATCGGGGTTGATGATGCCGAAAAAGATGAACTTTCACTTACAACAGAAGTTTACAGAGATAAAAAACACATTTATACGCATAGGAAAAAAGGTATAAAGGTAAATGAAGAAACTGCACAGTATCCATATATTTATACCGACATCCTTCCTGAAGCGGCAAAGACCGGTACTTATGAAGTGGTTGCTACTGTAAGAGATAAGACAGGAGCCGGTCTTGGAAGTTATAAATTCATAGTTGTAAGTGCCGGAAACATTAAAGGCAGTGTTTATCATACGGACAAGTGGAACCAAAATAGAAAGAGGTTTAATGTCATAAATTTCAAGAACGAGATAAATTACGAGATAACTTTCAATGATTATCTGGCGGACAAGAGGCGGCCGCGTCCGCGAGGAACAAATGTTTTCTGGCCCGGAGAAAAGTTTATGCTGAATGCATTTGTAAGAGGGGAACCGCTGCGCGTAACATGTTCGGTTAAAGGAACTTCTTTCAGATGCACAATGAAGGACAGCGGAAAGAAAACGGCAGACGGAGAAAGAATTTTTGAGGGAAGTCTGTTTGAAAGAACGATGATTAACAAATGGGGTAATGACGAACCCGAGCAGCTTTATTTCGTTTTCACTTCCGAATATGAAGGAGGGCAGAGCAGGCAGTATGAGGTGCCGGTTATTCTTGACAACAATCCTTCATATCTTGCAATGCACCGTAGATTTTAAACGACTGTTTCTTGCCGGAAGACTTAAGAAAAAAAGTACCGAAAAGGGGACGCTGCACCAAAAACGGTGCATGGGTTTGTGGTATATTTATGATGTCGAAAGGGAAAAAGGAAAAAGGAAAATAATAGCGTGAACAAGCGCGAACAAAAAAGAACAAACATTCATTTATTGCAAAAAAGTACTTGACTTCACTTGCATTAGCAGGTATGATTGTATCAAGAACAAATGTTCATGGAGGTATTTTGATGGGTATCAACAAAGATGAAAAAGAAAAAGCATTAGACGCTGCGCTTCAGCAGATACAGAAACAGTTTGGAGCAGGTGCCATTATGAGACTCGGCGACGAAAACGCCAAGTTGAATATAGATTCTATCTCAACGGGATCGACAAGTCTTGATATTGCGACAGGGATCGGAGGCATTCCAAAGGGCCGTATTATCGAGATATTCGGACCTGAATCTTCGGGAAAAACAACACTTACACTTCATATTATAGCAGAAGCCCAGAAGGACGGCGGCAAGGCGGCATTTATCGATGCTGAACACGCACTTGACCCTGAGTATGCGAGAAACCTGGGTGTCAATATTGATGAGCTTCTTGTATCGCAGCCGGATACAGGAGAACAGGCACTTGAAATCTGCGAAATGCTTGTTCGAAGCGGTGCACTTGATGTTGTTATTGTCGACTCGGTTGCGGCACTTGTACCAAAGGCAGAAATTCAGGGAGAAATGGGTGACAGCCATGTTGGTCTTCAGGCAAGACTTATGTCTCAGGCACTCAGAAAGCTTGCCGGTGTTACAAACAAATCAAATACTGCGGTAGTTTTCATCAATCAGCTCAGAGAAAAAATCGGAGTCATGTTTGGAAATCCGGAAACGACTACAGGCGGAAGAGCACTCAAATTCTACGCATCTATGCGTATTGATGTAAGGAGAGTCGAAAGTATCAAGTCAGGAGATTCGGTACTCGGAAACAGAACGAGAGTCAAGATTGTAAAGAACAAGGTGGCTCCTCCGTTCAAGCAGGCTGAGTTTGATATCATGTACGGCAAAGGTATTTCCAAAGAAGGAGATCTTCTTGACTGCGCAGTTGAAGCGAAGATTGTCGAAAAAGCCGGTTCATGGTACAGTTTTGAAGGCGAAAGAATCGGTCAGGGCAGAGAAAATGTCAAGAATTACATGATTGAGCACCCTGATGTTACAGAAAAAATCGACAAGCTTCTCAGAGATCAGATTGAAAAGGAACGTGCAAAGGCTGCAGGAAAAGACGATGAAGTCAGTGCAGACGACATTATACTTGCGGATGAAGACGGAGTTATTCTTGAATAAGAAAATTCCGAACCATAACCTTATAGTGCAAAAATTTATGCTTTTATGCATTTACGGCTCAAAACAGCCCCGCTCAGGCGGGGCTGTTTTGAGCTTTCGGCATAAGACACATTGCGATGCGGCCGTGTGAACATCTTATGGCGGACCTTGAAATTGTTGACCCGGTCATTATTGTATACGCCTGTGTATGCAGCTTATGTGCAGTAGGCATCAAGAACATAACCGCATTTTTTATGGCCCTTGCTTTGTCGAAGAAACGGGAAATTTCCGCCTTGCGGCCTGTTAAACATTATTTGATTTTTCCTTAAATGTTTTTTTAATCAGAAATAACAAAATTATGATAAAATGTACTGACCAAAATGATTAATCAATCTTAGGAGATAAAAGGCGGGGTATAGACATGATTTATTTTGATGATTTAAAACTTTCAAAAGAAATAAAGGATGCCCTGATGGAGCTGAAAATAGATTATGTTTTTCAGCCCATTTTTTATCCTGACGGAAAAACAGTATATGCAAGAGAAGCGTTGATGCGTCCGTATGGCATGACAGTAACGGAACTTATATGGCAATATGAAAAAATTGGAAAGCTTCATGTTCTGGAGGTAGCTACATTTTTCGGAGCTACTCAGAAATTTTTTCTTAGGGGATACAAAGAACTTCTCAGTGTAAATTCCTTCCCGTGTGAATTGTTTACACATGAAGAAGTCAAAACATTTATGGATTATTATGGGATGGATAAGAGCGCAATGATTATTGAATGTCTTGAGTATCCGAGTTTTTCCGAAAACGTAGCCGTTATTAAACGGAAATATGCCGATATTAACAATAATCTTATAGCAATAGATGATTTTGGGTCAGGGCTAAACGATATTCACATTGTTGAGCTGACCGGGCCGGACATAGTAAAAATCGACCGCAAGTTTCTTTCGGGGATAGAAAACAATCCGTATCAGCAGGCGGATTACTGTGCAATTATTGAAACAATGCATGAAAATAATATGAAGGTCGTGGCAGAAGGGATAGAAACAAAGGAAGAATTAGAGTTTGTTAAATCCATCGGTGCTGATTTTTTGCAAGGTTTTTATCTGGCAATGCCCGAATGAATAAACCCTTTGAAAATAAACAAAAAACCTTTGAAAAATAAACAAAAACCTTTTGACAGTTGCCTGACTGTGTGTTATTATAAGTGAGTTGTAAGCCGCTCAGACCGGGTTTTCGAAAGCTTATGCTACCCGTAGATGGCGAGACTGGATAGAGGAGGAAAAAATTATATGTACGCAGTTATTGAAACAGGCGGAAAGCAGTACAGAGTACAGGAAGGCGACATTATCACCATCGAAAAGCTCAATGTTGAAGCTGGTGAAAAGGTTGAATTCGAAAAGGTTCTGGCACTGAATGATGACAATGCACTGAAGGTTGGTGCTCCTTATGTAGGAGAAAAGGTTTTCGGAGAAGTTGTTGAAAACGGAAAGGCTAAGAAGGTTATCATCTTCAAGTACAAGTCAAAGAAGGATTACAGAAAGAAGCAGGGTCACAGACAGCCATACACTATGGTGGAAATCACAGGTATCGGTTCTGACAAGCCTTCAAAGAGAAAGGCAGCAGCTGCTGCAGCTCCTGAAGCAAAGGAAGCTCCAAAAGCTAAGGAAGCTCCAAAGGCAGAAAAGACTCCTTCACTCAAGTCCATGAAGAAGGACGAGCTTATTGCTTTCGCAAAGGAAAAGAACATTGCAATTGATGAAAAGGCAACAAAGCCTGTTATCATCGAAGCTATTGAAGCAGCTTTAAAATAAAATATTACTTTAGTTTAGATAGAAAAAAGGAGGTGTCTTTTCATGGCAAGTAAGAAGGGTGTAGGAAGCTCCAAGAACGGTCGTGATAGTGAATCCAAGCGTTTGGGTGTTAAGACAGGTGACGGACAGTATGTTAGCGCAGGCAGCATTCTGGTAAGACAGAGAGGAACAAAGTTCCACCCAGGCAACAACGTAGGCATTGGTGGAGACGATACATTATTTGCTAAGATTGATGGTGCTGTTAAGTTCGAAAGATATGACAAGACCAGAAAGCAGGTAAGCGTTTATCCAAAGGAAGCTTAAGATTGTTTTAAGAGCCCCTATTTCAAGTAGGGGCTTTGTTTTTTATGAATGGAGGTTCAGATGTTTGTAGACAGAGCCAAAATCACAATTAAATCGGGAAAAGGCGGAGACGGCTGTGTTTCATTCAGGCGTGAACCGTTTGTTCCGGAGGGCGGCCCCGATGGAGGAGACGGCGGAAAAGGCGGCGATATTGTATTTGTTGCCGACAACAATATGAGAACTCTGATGGATTTCCGTTACAAGCGCAAATACGAGGCTGAAAACGGCCAGAACGGTATGAAAAAGAAGCGTTTCGGAAAGAACGGAGAAGACCTTGTTATCAAAGTTCCGGCAGGTACTCTTATAATCGATGATGAGAGCGGCCTTGTAATGAAAGACCTCGTCAAGCCCGGTGAGACTTTTGTTGCGGCAAAGGGCGGAAAAGGCGGAAAAGGTAACGTAAACTTCAAGACTTCCACGCGTCAGGCTCCGAATTTTGCCGAAGCCGGCGGTTTTGCAAAGGAAAGGGTTGTTACACTCGAAATGAAGCTGATTGCGGATGTAGGGCTTGTAGGTTTCCCAAACGTCGGCAAATCAACACTTCTTTCCGTATCGACAAGAGCAAACCCGAAAATTGCAAATTACCATTTCACTACAATTACTCCGAATCTGGGCGTTGTTGAAATATTTGACAATGGCTTTGTAATGGCGGACATTGCCGGCATCATCGAAGGTGCTCATGAAGGGGCAGGTCTTGGCCATGAATTCCTTAAACATATAGAAAGAACAAAGCTTTTGATACATGTTATTGATGTTTCGGGAAGCGAAGGAAGAAATCCGATTGATGACTTTGAAAAAATCAACAGGGAACTGGAATTATACAGCCCTAAGCTCGCGTTGAAGCCTCAGATTGTCGCTGCAAACAAGATTGACATGGTTGACGAGGAAGGCGAGGATTATCTGAAATTCAAGGCTTATATCGAGGAAAAAGGAATTAAGGTTTTCCCTGTTTCCGCGCCGATTAATGTAGGTGTGCATGAGCTTCTTGCCGAAGCGGCAGCACAGCTTCAGGAAATTGCAAGTCAGCCTGTCGAAGAAGAAGAGTATGAGTATTACGACATGGCCTGCGATGATATCGATCCTGATTACAGAAAGATTGAAATTGAAAAGGACGGAGATGTATATGTACTTTCCGGCAAACAGCTTTTGAAAATCTTTAATTCAACAAACTTCAATGACAGCGGTTCCATTCGTTATCTGTACAAATATATCGAGAAGAACGGCGCCGTTGAAAAAATGAAGGAAATGGGGCTTGAAGAGGGCGATATTATCAGAATTGAAGATTACGAGCTTGAGTATTTCGACGAGTTCTAAAAGAAATGCAAGCAGGCGTTTCAATTGGTTTTAAAAGAAATATAACCCGGCAGTTTAGTCGGGTTTTCGGGATTATTACATCTCCGGCAAACAGAAAATACTGTGTGCCGGAGATGTTTTTTTGCGGCAGTGTCACGAATCTGTCACAGTTATGGAATTATTTAGAAGTGTTTCCAGACAAAATCACTTTATTTTGTCAGCAAAATAAGAGTTTTTACTCGCAAAATTATTGAAAAACAGGGAAAAGAGGACTATGTTTTTTTTCGTGAACTCCTTTTTAAAAATAGAAGAATTACCATTGACTTAGAAATCTATCAATGGTATATTTAATAAGAAATTAAACGGATTAAACACTAAATGTTGTGGATAATTTGTGGAAAAATTCCCGCATTCCTGTGGATAAACCGCTTATTCGGGGCATAAGGGTGTGGATAAATTGTGGATAAAAAGGGAGGAATACTCGTGAATTACGCCGAAATGCTGGACTCGATTATTACAAAGAGTGAGCTTTCCCTCAGACAGATAGCCAAAAGATGTGCAGAACTTGAATTAAGCATCACGCCGTCTTATATTTCACAGCTCAGGAACGGAAAGCTTCCGCCTCCTACTGCGGAAGTTTCGATGATACTTGCACAGGCATGCAATTCAAAAGAAGAATCAAAGCTTATTTTTCAGGGATATCTTGAAAAGGCGCCTGATGTTATCAAGGAATACATGTTTGCATCATCGCAGCTGAACAAAGTAATGCTTGAATCGCTTTGCAAGGTCGACGGAAATTCAAAAGTGGATGAAAACGCGATTGAGTATCTCAGAAGTCTGGATATTCTTTCGACTATTGAAATGTCATCTAAATATATCACTGAAGGTTCAATCGAATTCAAGCCGGATCTTGCAAAGGAAATCACTATTGCAAGCGGTGGAATTGCAAATGACAAGGGTGATATCACCACTATGGTTTTAGGTGACAACTCAATGGCACCTACTATACCGGTTCATTCATTCATATATATTCTGCCTACAAAGACAGAACTTTTGAAATCAAGGGACGTTATAGCCTTTTATCCGCTCGGAAAAAGACAGGCCATCCTCAGAAGAGCATTCTTTTCAAAAGGGAAGATTCTTCTGATTCCCGATGACCGTTCGAGCGAGGTATATATGATAGATTCGTTTGAAGAACTTAACTATTTGGGAAAAGTTATTTCCTTCAGAGTAGATTTATAATGTTTCCAACAGCCATGATTTTTCGGCTGTCAGAATACCCCGACATTCTATGGATTTTAGCTAAATGTTATCTCTAAATAACGGAGAGGCTGCTGCTTGCCGGACCCCCATTTTTCCCCGGTAACGCGAAAAGGCGGCTTTTTCGTTTTTTTTGGAGCGAATCATAAAGGCTTCCGGGCATACAAATCCCGCCTTGCATGTGCTTGAGCTCTGTACCTCATGCAGCTCAAACTCCTTCCCACAATTATTGCGGCAGGGAGTTTTTTCTGATATACTGGAAGGTGGGGTGATGATTGTGAGCAAGGAAAATGAAACTGTACAGGGCATTGTGAAAATTACCGATGAAGTCGTTGCAATGCACGCTGCGGAAGCAGCACTGAGAACGCAGGGAGTTTCGTCACTGTACGGTGGCTTTGCAGAAAGCATCGCAAAGAATTTCCGGGGCAGGGATTCACTTTCAAAAGGCGTGAAGCTTTCCAGAGGAGAGGAAGGCATCAGTGTTGATATTTATGTCATTGTCAAGTACGATGCCAAAATACCTACGGTGGCATGGGAATTACAAAGAAATATAAAAAACAACCTTGAAGAAAAAACAGGCGAAAAAGTAAAAGAAGTCAATATTCACGTTCAGGGTGTGGCATTTCCGAACGAGGAGGAAAAAAATGACCAGAAATGAAGCAAGAGAAATTGTGATGCAGCTGCTGTTTCAGATGGAGGTTCAGAAGGATTTTTCGGATGAAGCAAAAGAAAAATTTCTGGAAGGCAAAATCACAAAAACAGACAGTCAGAACAAATATATCAACCGTGTGTTTTCGCATGTAAAAACCAACCTCGAATACATAGACGACCAGCTCAATTCCGCAAGTGAAAAGTGGAATACTTCAAGAATGAACAAAACAGATCTTGCAGTACTCAGGGTTGCCATTGCGGAGATCAAATTTATGGATGATGTTCCGGCTTCTGTTGCAATTAACGAGGCTGTGACACTCGGGAAAAAATTCGGTACGGACAATTCCGGCAAATTCATCAACGGAGTGCTGGGCAAAATAGCAGGCTGAGACAGAACCTGCCGAACCGATGAAAAAGGCAGGCGCAAGACAGGATCTGCCGAACTGATGAAAACAGCAGGCGCAAGACGGGACCTGCAGGTTATATGGAAAAAGATTTATTTCTGGGGATAGACACAAGTAATTACAAGACTTCTGTTGCAATAGTCGACGGCTGCGGCCGGATTATATGTGATATCCGAAAGCTATTAAAAGTTAAAGAAGGAGAAAAGGGCCTGAGACAGTCTTATGCCCTTTTTCAGCATATAGAAAATCTTCCGGGAATGATAAGTGAAGCTTTCAGAGCTGTTCCGCAGGGATCCGGAACATTTAAAGCAGTGGCTTTTTCTGACAGGCCAAGGCCTGTGGAAGGCTCATATATGCCTGTGTTTCGTGCAGGTGAGCTTTCGGCCGTATCTGCAGCTTCGGCGCTTGGCATTCCTGTTTTTGGTTTTTCTCATCAGGAGGGCCATCTTGAAGCCATCAAAGCTTTTTCTGATTTTAAAGAATGTGATGAATATCTGGCATATCATCTTTCGGGAGGAACATGCGAGCTTCTGAAAGTATCCGGAGGAAAAATCGAAATTCTGGGAGGCAGCAAAGACATATCGTTTGGACAGCTGCTTGACAGACTAGGAGTTTTTCTGGGACTTCAGTTCCCTGCGGGTGAAGAGCTTGACAGGATGGCTTGTTCGGCGGCGGAAAAACTTTCCCGCCTCAAAAATGACCGGGGGCTCGAAGCCGGCAAAGAAAGTGAACTGCTTCTGAAAAAGATTAAAATCGAAAATCTGAAGTTCAATCTTTCCGGAACCGAAACAAAGCTTCTGCGTATTGCCGGGACTCTGAAAAACAACGAAAAAACGCAGGGAAAAAGCAATTACGAACTTAACGCGCTTATCAAAGAAACATTTGATGTTATCGCGGACTGCTTGATAAGACTTACTTCCGAGGCTGTCAGGGCAACAGGAATCCCAAAAGTTATGTTCGCAGGCGGAGTTTCGCAAAGCAGATACATTTCAGACAGGCTGAAAGAGCATTTTGACAGCGATAGCTTCGGCAAAGCAGGCGGCAGTATTGCCGAAAGTACCGAAAGCAAGGGCATCTCAGAAGAAAAAAGCCGAATTCCACAAATCACCTTTGGGCGTCAGGAGCTTTCTACCGACAATGCTGTGGGAACTGCGCTTCTTGCTTTACAAAAGTACACTAAAGGACGGTGAAGTCATGGCACTCAAACCGGTTTCCGTTTCACAGTTAAACGGATATATCAAAAGAATACTTCAGTCGGATCCCATACTCGGAAATGTTTCTGTGGCAGGAGAAATTTCAAACCTGAAATTTCATTCGACAGGCCATGTCTATTTTTCTCTGAAAGATGAGGCAAGCAAGGTGAACTGCTTTCTTGCTGCGGAGAACAAGTCACGTCTTCGCTTTGAGCCTGCCGACGGCATGCAGGTCATTTTGCACGGTTTTATATATCTGTATGAAAGAGGCGGCACGTATTCTGTAAACGTCAGGGAAATTGAAGCGGACGGAATCGGCAATCTTTCCATAGCCTTTGAAAAACTCAAAACGAAGCTCCAAAGCGAGGGCCTTTTTGATGAAAAATACAAAAGGCCGCTTCCGTTTTTTCCGTCAAAGGTTGCAGTTGTAACTTCGGCGACGGGGGCTGCGGTTATGGACATTCAAAAAACCGTAAGATGCAGAAACAATATTGCTGATATTATGATTTTTCCGGTTCTTGTTCAGGGACCGGGCGCTGCAGGAGAAATCTCAGCGGCAATTGAATATATAAACAGAAAATTTCCCGATGTCGATGTAATTATCACGGGAAGAGGCGGCGGCTCGATGGAAGAATTATGGGCCTTTAACGAGGAAATTGTTGCAAGAAGTATTTTTGCTTCGAAGATTCCGGTAATTTCGGCAGTCGGTCATGAAACAGATTTCACTATAGCGGATTTCGTCGCGGACAAACGTGCGGCTACTCCTACGGCAGCTGCACAGATGGCGGTTCCCGATGTATTTGAACTGAAGGAAACAATCGATACCTTGAAAAATCAGCTCTGTGACGGCCTGGGGAACTGTCTTGCAAGGAAAGAACTTATGCTCAGGGCATGTTCACCCGATATTATGCACCATATGCTCAAAGCGAGAGCCGAAAAAGAACAGATGAAGGTTGAAGCACTGCGCAGCGAGATTACAGAGTCGGTAAAACGAAAGATAAAGGACTGTGAAACAAAACTGAATTCACTCATGTCTAATCTTGAGGTACTTGACCCGATGAATGTTCTAAAGCGCGGATATACTGCGGTTACAGACGAAAAAGGTAATTTCAGAACCTCTGCAGCGGCATTTTCCGAAGGAGAGCGCCTTGATGTCATCTTCTCTGACGGAAAGCTGAAAGCAAAGGCCGAAGAAATTGTCCCGGGCACGGATATGCGTGAAAACGCCTGAAAACCGGAGCCTGCTTCACGATGTGCGTGGCAAAACAAAATAGCAGACAATGCAAATTTAAAATAATAAAAACAACAAAGAACAAAAAACAAAGAACAAAAGACAAACAACAAATAACAAATAACAAATACCAAAGAACAAGATTACAGAAGAAAAAGAAAAAGAAAGAGAAAGAGAAAAGAGGATAACATGCCAGAGAACAAAGATAAAAGGCCAAGCTTTGAAGAAGCGTTTTCCGGACTTGAAAAAGCTGCGGGCAGCCTCAGAAACGAGGGTACCGGTCTTGAGGAGGCCATTAAAAACTTTGAAGAAGGAATCGGTTATTACAAGCTTTGCAGCGAAATTCTTTCAGATGCAAAACAAAAGATTGAAAGCTATTCCGTAGAAAAAGAAACACAGGAGGTTTAGTCAGTATGAACGATTATAAATTTGATGATTATAAAAATCTTGTTGAGGATTACCTTCTCGATTTTCTTCCGAAAGTAGACCACAAAAGTATAGTTCTTTATCAGTCGATGAAATACAGTCTGACAGCCGGCGGCAAAAGAATAAGACCTGTTCTCCTTCTTGCGGCATGTGATTTTGTCGGAGGCGATATCAAAGCGGCGCTTCCTTATGCATGTGCAATTGAGTATATCCATACTTATTCACTGATTCACGACGATCTGCCGGCAATGGACAACGACGACCTGAGGCGCGGTATTCCGACAAACCACAAAGTATTCGGCGATGCAATGGCGATTCTTGCGGGAGACGGACTGCTTTCTGCGGCCTTTGACGTAATTAACAAGGACATGATGATGTATTTTGATGAACCTGAGATGCTTATAAGACGTGTGAAGGCTTCATACGAAATCGGAAAATATTCCGGATGCCGCGGAATGGTTGCGGGGCAGGTTGCAGACATAGATTCCGAAAACAAACAGTGCTCGAAGGAAATGCTCGAATATATTCATCTCAACAAAACAGCGGCACTTATTACAGGTTCTGTACGAGCAGGCGCACAGCTCGGAGGAGCATCTGCCGAAGATCTTCAGAATCTGACAGAGTACTCGGAAAATCTCGGACTGGCATTTCAGATTGCCGATGACATTCTCGATATCGTCGGTGATGAAAAAGAAATGGGAAAGAAAAAGGGTGTCGATGCAGAAAAGCACAAGTCGACATATCCGGCGCTTTACGGACTTGAAGAATCAAAGCGCCGCCTTGCGGAGCTTACAGACAATGCCATAGAGATTCTTGCGCCTTATTATGACAATGCCGAGTTTTTCGTAAATCTCGCGCGCGCTCTTGCAAAAAGAGGCAAATAAAGCAAATAATGCAAATAATGCAAATAAAGCAAAAGACCTGAACAAAGGAGAAATCAGCCGATGAAAAAATCTCTTTTAGATTGTAAATTCCCCGAAGCGCTCAAGACCATGACTGACACGGAGCTTGAGCTGCTTTGTTATGAAATAAGAAGCTTCCTGATTGAAAAGGTTGCAAAAACGGGCGGGCATCTTGCTTCAAATCTCGGAGTCGTAGAGCTTGCCGTTGCACTTCACAGAGTTTTCGACAGCCCGAAAGACAAAATTATCTGGGACGTGGGTCATCAGGCTTACGTCCATAAAATTCTTACCGGAAGAGCAGACAAATTTGATTCGCTGCGTCAGCTTGACGGTATTTCCGGTTTTCCCAAAAGTGAGGAAAGTGAACACGATGTTTATAACACGGGGCACAGCAGTACTTCAATATCTGCGGCCTCCGGTTTTGCTGCGGCAAGAGACCTGACAGGTGATGATTACAATGTGGTTGCCGTAATCGGCGACGGTGCTCTGACAGGCGGACTTGCATATGAGGCGCTCAACAACATCGGTGATTCAAATTCAAGAATGATAGTCCTGCTCAATGATAACGGCATGTCAATTTCGGCGAACACGGGAAGTGTTTCAAAACACCTCAGAAGACTTCGCATGTCGAAAAAATATATCGATTTCAAGAAACAGGTCAAGAAGACGATTAAGGGTATTCCAAGCGTAGGCGAAGGAATTTTTCAGGGTATCGAACATATCAGGGATACTGTTAAATTTGCTATAGTTGACGGTGCCATCTTCGAAGCTCTCGGTTTCAAATATATAGGCCCGATTAACGGCCATGATGTGTTTGATGTTATGGAGGCGCTTCAGCTTGCAAAGGACTTCGACGGCCCTGTTCTTATCCATGCAATTACAGAGAAGGGCAAGGGCTACAAAAATGCCGAAATCAATCCGAATAAATTTCACGGAATAGGCCCCTTCAACCCGATGACGGGTGCTGAGCTTAAGCCTGCATCAATTACATATTCAAAGATATTCAGCAAAAAACTGATTCAGCTTGCCGAGAAAAATCCTAAAATTGTGGCTGTTTGCGCGGCCATGACAGACGGTACGGGACTTGACAAATTCGCGGCAAGATATCCTGACCGTACTTTTGATGTCGGGATTGCGGAAGCTCATGCCGTGACATTTGCCGCAGGTATGGCACGCGGCGGACTGCATCCTGTTGTTGCGGTTTATTCGGCATTTCTTCAGCGTGCATACGACAACATAATCGAAGACGTCTGTCTTCAGAAGCTTCCCGTTGTTTTTGCAATAGACCGTGCAGGGATTGTCGGAAATGACGGTGAAACACATCATGGGCTCTTCGATCTTTCGTATCTTTTGCATATTCCCGGACTTACGGTGCTTGCACCGAAGGACGGTGCCGAGCTTGCGGCCATGCTTGAATATGCTTTTTCTCTTGACGCTCCGTGTGCAATAAGATATCCGAGGGGAAGCAGCCCCGATTTTTCGTCAAGTGAGGCTTTTGAAAGCTTTGCATCCCTCAGTAATTACGATAATTACGGCACCTTCGGCACCTTCGGCACCTTTGGCAATTCGGAAAGTGACGGAAAGCCGCCGGTCTTTGAGCCGGGGAAGGCACAGCAGCTTATTGAGGGAACCGATGCCGAAATCTGGGCAGTCGGAAAAATGGTAGAAACAGGAATTGAAGCGGTCAGAATCTTGAAGTCTCACGGCTACAGGGCAGGACTTGTAAATGTCGCAAGCCTGAAACCGTTTGATGAAGAAAAATTTCTAAAAGCCGCAGATAATTACAAAAAAATCATCACTCTTGAGGACAACGTGGCAGAGGGCGGTTTTGGCGAAAAGATTGCTGCACTGCTGCAAAAGCATTCCAAAACAAAAACCGGGCTTCTGGCACTTGCATGGCCTGACAGGTTTATAGAACACGGTGCGGGAGATCTCCTGTTTGAACGTTACAGGCTGGACCCCGAAGGTGTGGCAGAAAGGATTCGTGAATTTATTGAAAGAAAGGCTTGATGTAATTCTGGTGGAAAAAGGCCTTTTTCCATCGCGTGAAAAAGCAAAGGCTGCCATTATGGCGGGAATTATATTTGTTGACGGAAGACGTGAGGACAAGGCGGGAACTCTTGTAAACAAAGAGGCGGAATTTTTCGTCAAGGAAGATATTTGTCCTTATGTAAGCAGGGGCGGCCTTAAGCTCGAAAAGGCAATGGCGCTTTACGGTTTCGATCTTTCGGGAGCTACAGCAGTTGATATAGGAGCTTCTACGGGAGGCTTTACCGACTGTATGCTCAAAAATGGCGCGAAAAAAGTATATGCGATAGACGTCGGATACGGCCAGCTTGACTGGAAGCTCAGAAACGATCCGAGAGTAGTCAATATGGAAAAATGCAACATCAGATACCTTGATTATGAAAAAGTAGACAAGGATGTCGATTTTATAAGTATCGACGTTTCGTTTATTTCGCTTAAACTTGTATTTCCGGTCGCATCAAAGCTTCTGGGACCTTCGGGAAAGCTTGTGTGTCTTGTCAAACCGCAGTTTGAAGCAGGAAGGGAACAGGTAGGGAAAAAGGGTATAGTAAGAGACAAAAAAGTGCATGCCGAAGTTATCAGAAATGTAATTTCATATGCTCTTGCAAACGGTCTTTATCCGCAGGGACTTACTTTTTCGCCTGTTACGGGAGCCAAGGGAAATATAGAATATCTTTTGTATCTGACAAAGCAAAAAAACGGGGAAATTTCCCACGATTCTGACAATCTTGCTGTATGTACAGAAAAAAATACGGACAGTGGCGATACTGCCGGAACAGTTGAAATTACAAGCATAGAAGAGTTTTTGCCTTTTGATGTGGATGATATTGTAAATTCATCACACGAAACTCTTGAATAATTTGCAGAATGATTGTAATATAATATATGTAGCAAACTTTATGCGGCTTTGGTTCGGTTTGCATAAGATTATTGTGCTTATGGGCAGAGCTGCAATTTGGGTTATAGTTAAATATTGTTTATTCTATTTAATTTCAAAAAGGAGATTTATTATGGAATTATCAAAGAAAGTGCAGTCAATGCAGAATTCACCAATCAGACGTTTCAATGTTTACTCACTTGAAGCTGAAAAGAATGGCAAGAAAGTATATCACTTCAATATCGGACAGCCTGATATCAAGACACCTCCTGAATTCATGGAAGCAGTAAAGGGCTTCAACAAGGACGTTCTTGCATATGCAGAATCCGGCGGAAGCGTAGATCTTCAGAAAGCTATCTGCAACTACTTCTCAAAGTTCGGTATGAGCATCGAACCAAAGAACGTTATGATTACAAACGGCGGATCTGAAGCTCTCAGCATGGTTTTCACTTCCATTCTCAACGAAGGTGACGAAGTTCTGATTGCAGAACCTTTCTACACAAATTATCATACATTCATTACTGCTGCAGGCGGAAAGATCGTTCCTATCACAACAAAGGCTGAGGAAGGATACAAGTATGCAGTAAAAGAAAAGATTTTACCGCTTATCGGACCTAAGACAAAGGCTATCTCCATCGTAAATCCAGGCAACCCTACAGGTTACATCCTTTCAAGAGAAGAGATGAAGGTTCTCGTTGACATCGCTAAGGAAAAGAACCTCTGGCTGATAGCTGACGAAGTATACAGAGAATTTGCTTATGACGGAAGAGAAATGACTTCATTCGGTCAGTTCGAAGAAGTTGCTGACAGAGTTGTTATCATCGACTCCGTATCCAAGAGATTCTCAGCTTGCGGCGCAAGAATCGGATGCATCGTCACAAAGAATGAAGACCTCTGCGGTGCTGTTATGAAGATCGCTCAGGGCCGTCTCTGCTGCCCAACTCTTGACATGATCGGTGCTGCTGCAATGTACGGCGTAGATCCTTCATACTTCGATGCAGTTAAGAAGGAATACGAAAACAGAAGAAACGTTACTTACGATGAACTGATGAAGATTCCTGGCGTTGTTTGCCAGAAGCCTGGTGGAGCATTCTACATCATGGCTAAGCTGCCTGTAGAAAGCACAGAAGATTTCCTCGTATGGTTACTGACTAAGTACGACAACAATGGCGAAACAGTTATGTTTGCTCCTGCTGCAGGATTCTATGCAACTCCTGGTCTTGGCAAGGACGAACTCAGAATCGCTTACTGCCTGAAGGCTGAAGACATGAAGCGCGGCGCTGAACTGCTCAAGCTCGGTCTTGAAGAATACAAGAAGCAGGGAAACAAATAGTTTCCGCTTCAGACGGCATCTTCGGACGAAAGCCGTTTTAGAAACGCCTTCTGATGAAGGACGGTTTCAGAATTGATTTTTTACCGCATCGGTTTTTAATATTCCGGTGCGGTTTTATTTTTTCTTTTTGTGCGGCGCGGGCTTTTTTATGTTGGAATTTCAGCAAAAATATTATAAAATAAAGTGTTGAAGTGTCGCCTGAGTATCAGTAACGGGCATTTTAAATTTGTAATTTTACGGGAGATTCATGTTATGGCATTGTCACCAATGATGCAGCAGTATCTGAACACAAAAGAACAGAATAAGGATTGCATACTTTTTTTCCGACTCGGAGATTTTTATGAAATGTTCTTTGATGATGCTGTTCTTGTTTCAAAAGAACTTGAGCTTACCCTTACAGGCAAAAGCTGCGGCCTTGAAGAAAGAGCACCTATGTGCGGCGTTCCTTATCATGCTGCCGAAAATTATATAGCAAAGCTCGTAAACAGGGGCTACAAGGTTGCAATCTGTGAGCAGATGGAGGATCCGGCTCTTGTGAAAGGGCTTGTTAAGCGTGAAGTAGTTCAGATTGTAACTCCCGGCACAGTTACAAGCAATTCCATGCTTTCAGAAAAAGAGAGCAATTATCTTTGCTGCGTTTATATGGGAGAAAAGAATACGGGCATTGCTTATTGCGACGTTTCAACGGGAGAACTTCGTGCTACAAGTGTATCCAACAGTCCTGAAAATGATGCCGTATTAAATGAGCTTGTATGTATCAGGGCAAAGGAGATACTTATCAACGAGCAGGCAAAGGGATATTTGAATTCCGACGAAATAACTCTTCTGACAGATGCATCGGTTTCGTTTTGCGGCGAAGAATATTTTGCACAAAATCATGCAGAGATTGTCCTGAAAAAACAATTCGGCGTGGCTTCGCTTGAAGGAATCGGTCTGTCGGAAAGCCCCGAATGCATGACTGCCTGCGGAGCCTTGTTTGCATATCTTGAAAAGACTCAGAAGAGAGAGCTTTCGCATCTGATCAGGCTCCAGCTTTATACAACCGGCAACCATATGTCGCTTGACAAGGCAACAATCAGAAATCTCGAAATTACAGAAACACTTTACGACAAAAATACAAAGGGTTCGCTTTTCGGAGTTCTTGACAAAACCCATACTGCAATGGGCTCCAGAAAAATGAAAAAATGGCTGAGAGAACCTCTTTGTAATGTCGAGGAGATTAATCTCAGGCTTGATGCTGTGGAAGCACTCTGCGACGATGTAATTACAAGAAACAATTTAAAAGAATCGCTCAAAAAAATATACGATCTCGAAAGACTGAGCGGAAGGCTTGCATGCGGAAACGCAAACGCAAAAGACCTTATAGCGCTCAGAAATTCACTGTATTTTCTCCCCGAAATCAAATCCGATACAGAAAGCTCCGATTCGGAGCTTTTGAAGAGACTGAGCGGCGAAATCAGGGATCTTTCGGATATTTACAATATGATTGATGAGGCCGTTGTCGAAGATCCTCCCTTTACGCTTACAGACGGAGGCATTATAAAGGACGGTTTTTCAGAAGAGCTTGACGGGCTCAAGGAATCGATAGCCGATGCGAAAAAATGGATTACGGAGCTTGAGCCGACTGAAAAAGAAAGAACGGGGATCAAAAATCTGAAGGTCAGCTTTAACAAGGTCTTCGGTTATTACATAGAAGTCAGCAAATCAAATCTTGGAATGATTCCGGAAAACTATATCAGAAAGCAGACTCTTGTCAATGCGGAGCGCTTTATTACACCGGAGCTCAAGCAAATGGAAGGTATTGTTCTCAATGCCGAAACAAAGATAAACAGACTCGAATACGATATTTTCTGCAGTATCCGGAAAGAAATAATGAAAAGCATCAGAGATATACAGCTGACTGCGGATGCAGTGGCGGCAATCGATGTTTTATATGCTTTTGCGGAAGTTTCCTCAGAAATGAACTATGTTAAACCGGAAGTTAATGGGGGTCGTGAGATACTGATTGAACAGGGAAGACATCCTGTGCTCGAAAAAATGATCAAAGACGGTGTCTTTATTTCAAACGACATTTATCTCAATGACAAAGAATCGGCGCTGCTGCTTATTACGGGGCCGAATATGGCAGGAAAATCAACATATATGAGACAGACCGCCCTTATAGTCCTTATGGCGCAGACCGGATGCTTTGTGCCTGCGGCAAGGGCAAAAATAGGTGCGGCAGACAGAATATTTACAAGAATAGGGGCCTCAGACAACCTTTCTCAGGGACAGAGTACTTTTTATGTGGAAATGAGCGAACTTGCCTTTATTCTTAATTCCGCGACAGAAAAAAGTCTGATCATTCTTGATGAAATCGGAAGAGGAACAAGCACATATGACGGACTTTCGATTGCATGGGCAGTAACAGAATATCTGACAGACAAAAGGCACCGGGCAAGAACGCTTTTTGCGACGCATTATCATGAGCTTACAGTTCTTGAAGGAAAGCTTGACGGAGTGAAAAATCTGAGTGTCGATGTTGCGGAAGAAAACGGAAATATAGTATTTCTTCACAAAATTATCGAGGGAAGCGCAAACAGAAGCTACGGTATTCATGTTGCAAGGCTTGCGGGTGTTCCGGCGGCAATTTACCGAAGAGCCGACGAAAAGCTTTCGGAGCTTGAGGAAGCTTCCGAAACTATGAGAAGCAGAATAAATCTGAGCTTTGGCGTTTCGGGCGGCATGAATGATTTTGCGGGTGAAAAAGTCGGCGTTTCCCGGAAAAATTCAAAAGAAAACAAATCAGGCGAAGCAGGCACAGGAAACGATGCGGGCAGCGGAAATGGCGACTCTGACAGTTATGCCGGCAGCGGAAATGGCGACTTTGACAGTTATGCAGGCAGCGGAAATGGCGGCTTTGGAAACGACGATACCGGAAATGATACAGACGGCGGCCGGCAGCTTTCGTTTTTCAGCTTTGCGCCAAATCCCGTGGTTGAACGCCTCAGGAAGCTCGATCTGATGAATATTAAACCTTCAGAGGCTTTTCAGATTCTTGAAGAGCTGAAGGAAGCAGCGGAAAAACAAAGTTAACGGCAGATAAATTCAGGTGAAAACAATGATTAAAGTATTACCAAAAGATGTTGCCGCAAGAATTGCGGCGGGCGAAGTTGTCGACAGACCTCTTTCAGTAGTTAAGGAGCTTGTGGAAAACGCTATCGATGCGGGGTCTGAAAGCATAACCGTAGAAATTAAAAAGGGCGGCAAAACATATATAAGGGTTACTGATGACGGAAGCGGCATCAGGGACGAGGATGTTCTTACTGCCTTCAAACGTCATGCAACGAGCAAAATAGAAACAGATGAAGATCTCAAAAGCATCGAAACACTCGGTTTTCGCGGTGAAGCCCTTGCCAGCATCGCTGCCGTTTCAAATATAAGGATGATTACAAAGACAGAAGATGAGGCGGTAGGAAACCAGGTAATTATGCGGGGCGGCGAGCTTGTTGAAAACACAAAAACAGGCTGCCCCAAGGGAACAACAATTGTTATAAGCGATTTGTTTTTTAACACTCCGGCACGGCAGAAATTCATGAAAACCGACGGCGCTGAGAGCTCGCTTATTACAGATTTCGTTTCACAGACCACGATGGCTTATCCGAATATAAAAATACGTTATATCAACAATGACAGCATCCTTTTTGCAACGAACGGAAAGGGCGATATTTATACGAATCTTGTGACGGTGTTCGGGGCAAGCATCGCAGTCGACCTTGTGCCGGTAAATCATGAAGAGTCGGGCATTGCCGTAAAGGGCTATGTTTCGGGACTTGGTAATGGCCGTACAAACAAGAAAAATCAAGTCTTTTTCGTTAACGGCAGGGTTGTTTCAAGCAAAGTGATTTCAAAGGCCGTATCCGACAGTTATACGATGAAGCTGACAGGCGGCAGATATCCGGTAAGCTTTCTGTTTATAAAACTCAGCCCAAAGGAGCTCGATGTAAATATTCATCCAAACAAAAGAGATGTTCGTTTCTCGGATGAAAGGGCAGTTCAGACAGCAATTGTAAATGCCATTTCAAAGGCACTTGTTTCAAAGGAAAGTCTGCCGAAAATTCATGAGCTTGATGTAAAAAATCCGTGGAAATTTCACATTGTAAAGCATAATGACGAAAAGCAGGAAGAAATTGCGCCTGAAACGGAAAGAACTTCAGACAGTACGGTTTATGATGCCGGAATAGAGCTGCGCATCAAAAGCATGAAAGAAAGCGTTATAAGGTCGGCACTTGAAGCCGGGCTTTTGGATGAGGCGGAAGCCGAAGAGGAACTCTCAAAAAACCTCAGGACAAGAAATCTCAAAAAGAAAGCAGACAATATCATTTCCATGCTTTCAAAAGAACGCAAAAGAGAACGTGAAAGAAGCGGCAGCCCGGTTGAACCGGAAGACCTCTTTTGTACGGATTTTCAGAATCCCGGAGGCGAAAGCACCTCATCAGAAGATATCTGTGTAAGGGAAGCTTCGGAAATTCATTATTCGGCCGGGTCCGGCGCGGCGAATGAAAGCGCAGCGGAAAGAACAGCTGAAAGCGCAGATTCAGACGCGGGCGAAGGAACCGGAAACGTGACAAAGGCTGCAGTGGGAAAGCCGGCAGAAATTACAAACGAAACTGCCTGCAGGGCCGAAAATTCGAAACAAAAGCATGCTTCGGGTTATGACTGGGAAAGCCTTAAGGTCAGGGGAATTACACCATTTGATTTTAAAAAGCTAAATATCCGCGGCATTATTTTTAACACATATATAATGGCAACCGACGGCGATTCATTTTATC
>JAILLO010000106.1 GCA_024693105.1 Clostridia bacterium
GCCTCTGCGGCTGCCGGTGCCTCCTGCGCTCCGTCTTCCGCAGCCGGCTTCGGCACATCATATTTGATGCCCTTTGGGAATGTAAGGCGAAAGCTTACCTTTCCGTCTTCGTCCTGCATGACTATGCATGCATTAAAATACTTTTCCTTCTTTGCGGAATAAAGATTTACCGCCTTGATTGCACCTTTTTCAAGAAAAGCCTTTACCATCGGTTTCGTAAGCGGTTTTCTCAGAGCCTCAAGACCCCTGTTGCTTTTCCATATTACAAAGCCGCATTCCCTGTCTTCGCAGCTGTAGGATTTCTCCCATTCGAAAACATTTTTGCCGCATCTTGGACATTTACCGATAATTTCACGGCCTTCCTCACTGAAAACACAGTTCTTCGTATATTCCGCGACCATTTCGCTCACAAAATCCTGTATTCCCGACACAAATTCGCCGGCCTCAGCCTTTCCTTTATATATGAGGTCAAGCCTCTGCTCCCATTCTGCCGTCATTACAGCGCTTTTTACCTTTTCGGGGACAATATCTACAACATCATAAGCCTTTTGCGTAGGCAAAAGATTTTTCCCCTTCCTTTCCACAAAACCGGTTTTGATGATTCTCTCGATAATTCCCGCACGCGTCGCAGGAGTTCCCAGTCCCGCACCTGCGGCATCCTTTTTCAGCTGCTCGTCTTCAAGCGTTCTCATGGCATTTTCCATTGCCGAAAGCAGAGTATCCTCAGTATACGGCTTCGGAGGTCTTGTCGCCTTTTCCTTCGAACTCAGCGAAACATTTTCAAGAAGCTGCCCCTCGGCAAGCGGCGGAATAATTACATCTTCACCCTCCTCCGCATTCTTTTTCGGCCTGCTCTTTTTACCCTCCTGCGGATTTGCCTCCTTGAGCCGTTCCTGCATGTTATGCGCAAAAGCCCTGAAGCCTTCCTCTGTAATCGTCCTTCCCGTGGCGCGAAATTCCTCGCCCTCGATGTCAAGCACAACTTCAGTCTTTACATATTCGTGAGGTATATATGCGGCCGTCAGAAGTCTGTATGAAACAAGCATCAGGATGTTTATTTCAGGCGCAGGAAGGTTTCCCCTCATTTTGTGAGCCTCTATCGTCGGAATTATTGCATGATGGTCCGTAACTTTTTTGTCGTTTACAAGCTTTTGTATATCCGCCTTTGAAGCATCGTAATTCCGGGCCGTTGCAGCATCGATATACGGCGCCGAAAGCAGGCTTTTCAGTATGCCCTCAGCAGTTGCCGTCATATCCGATGTAAGATATCTGCTGTCTGTTCTCGGATAAGTCACAAGCTTCTTTTCATAAAGATTCTGGGTCGCATCAAGCGTCTCCTGGGCCGACATGGCAAGGAGCTTGTTTGCATCCCTTTGTAATGTCGTGAGGTCGTATAATGCCTGTGGGTTTTCGGTTGCGGCAGTCTTTTTCACGGAAACGGTCATTGCGGTTTTTCCGTCGCACTTTTTCACAATTGCCTCTGCCTCTGACCTGTCATCGACCCTTTTCGTTGCTGAAAACGAAGAAGTACCGTCATTACAAAGCGCAGAAAGAATATAATACGGTTTTGAATCAAACGCATCTATGCTCCGCTGGCGTTCAACTATAAGATTTACCGTAGGTGTCTGGACGCGGCCGATATTGACCCTGCGGTTTGACAGACAGCCGAAAAGTCTTGAAAAATTGATGCCTACAAGCCAGTCAGCCTGCATGCGCGAAAGTGCGGCGTCATAAAGTCTGTCATAGGCGCTGCCTTCTTTGAGCTTTTCAAAGCCGTCTTTAATTGCCTTTGTTTCCATGGAGCTGATCCAAAGTCGTCTGAACGGTTTGCTGCAACCGGTCTGATTGTAAACGAGCCTGAAAATCAGTTCTCCCTCGCGCCCCGCATCTGTGGCGCATACAAGTTCGTCGACCTCCGGTCTTTCCATAAGGCCCTTCAGAGTGTCAAACTGCTCATGCGTCTGCGGCGTCACCTTGTATTTCCACTCCGTCGGAATAATCGGAAGACGGTCTGCTCTCCACTTTGCATACTGCGGATCGTATGCCTCCGGCATAACGGTTTCGACAAGATGGCCTACGCACCATGAAACAATATATTTTTCGCCTGTATAAAAGCCTTTTTCTTTTTTTGTCGCGCCGATAACCTTGGCAATTTCTGCCGCGACGCTCGGTTTTTCCGCTATTACAAGTTTCATAAATTAATAGTCCTTTGTTTTTTGCGCATTGCTGTGTGCACTGCGGCGCACCGCCTGCATGATTTCTGCGGATTACTCCTGCCTGATTTCTGCGGATTACCCCTGCCTGATTTCCGCAACATTGCCGAAAACATCCATAACAAATTCCGGCTTTCCGGTCAATTCGCAAGCGGGCCCGCAAATCGACAGGAATCTTGCCGGGTCTCCGGTTTTTAAATATTCCTCAAGCAGCTGCACATCCTGCGGTGCAAGAAATATTTCGGGATTGGCAAGCTCATACTTTTCCGCTTTCGGTTTTAAATGTGCTGCGGCATCTTCTCTTTTATCCGCATCGGCAGTGCCCGTATTCTCCGGTTCGCTTCCGAAATAAAAAGCTGCGCCGCCCGGGTTTGTCTGAGTTTCGGTGTCGATTAAAAGCTCGAATTCCGCTCCGCTTTCAACCAGCCGTCTGCATGATGTCGATACGGAAAAGCCGCCCGCATCACATGCTATAAATCGTCTGTTCATACTTTGAGCAGTTGCCGCAAGTGTCCCCGATCCCGCGAAAAAATCGGCGCAGATATCGCCTTCGGATGTTGAGCTTTCAATAATTCTCCTGATAAGTTCCTGCGGCTTTTGTGTCGCATATCCGTTTCTTTCGCCCGAAGTCCTTCCCACCATGTCGATGTTCCAGACATCACGCATGTTAACATTTGTGTACCATCCGAGTTCATCCTCGAATTCACGGACACCTTTAAATTTATACGGTTTGTATCCTCTGTTATACGATTTTTCCATCAGAGGATGAAAGTTGTATTTTCGCGTTTTGGAATAAAACAAAAGCGTATCGTGCTTTTTTGCAAAGGTGCGCCTGCTGCTCCCTCCCGATTTGTAGCTCCAGACCACTTCGTTTATAAAGTTTTTTTCGCCGAAGATCATATCCATCAGGATCTTTACGTAATGAACGGCGTGCCAGTCAAGATGCACCCATATAGTACCTGTATCCTTCAGAAGGTCCTTCATCATCCGGAGTCTGACCGCAAGCATGAGAAGATAATTCTTCAGATTTTTGTTTCTGTCATCATAAGCGGCAACCCTCAGGAGAACTTTTCCCTTTGTAGCTTCTGCGCCGGCCGTTTCAATGCTGCCGGCCGTTTCAATGCTGCCGGCCGTTTCGCCGGTTTCTGCCGTCTGCCCCGGCATTTCAAGCGTAAGCGTGCCGCTGTATGCAGCCTTCGAAAAAAAAGGCGGGTCGATATATATCATGTCTATTTTGCCTGCCATATTTTTTTCATCCACCAGATATTTCATAAACGGAAGATTGTCACCCCACGCAAAAATGCTTTCGGGCGATTTTCCGCAGCCGAAATAATTTTCGTAGCTGCCGCTTTTAAGTTTTTCATAATCAGCTTTGCTCCGGCTTTCCACCTCTGCAAGCATTGTTATGATTGATTTCATTTCTCCACCTACTCATTTCAGGTTATTTGTGTCTTTTGCCCGAATTGCTGTGATTGGCGCTTTTTCCGCCGTTCCCGTGAGTTTGCCCGGCGTGCTTTGGCATGCTTCCTCTTTGGGCGGCGTCCTTTTGCCCGGCGCTTCCCTTTCCCCTCTGCAGCCGCGCGCCGCCGCTTCTCCTTTGCGGCTTTGCGCCGCCGCTTTCGCCTTTGTCATAAAATGCGAATGCACTCCCGGCATGCCTTCTGTCATAAAGCACTTCGAAAAGCTCCGGTCTTCCCGCCTTTTGCAGGGCCTCCCTTACAAGGCCTCTGTTCTTCGGATTATTAAACGCAAGAAGCGCTCTTTGCAGCTTCTTTTCATTGAGATCCTTCGGAACATATACCGGTTTTTTCGTAAAAGGATCTTTTTCTGTGTAATACATACACGTTGAAAGTGTACCCGGCGTAGGATAAAAATCCTGAACCTGCTCCGGAATAAATCCGAATTCATGCAGGAAAAGCGCCAGCTCTATGGCCTCAGAAAGCGTGCTTCCCGGGTGCGAAGAAATCAGATAAGGAATCAGATACTGTTCCTTGCCTATCTCCCTGCATATTTTAAAATACTTCTTCGCAAAAGCCTTAAAAACCTCTGCAGACGGCTTTCTCATATACGAAAGCACCTTCGGGGAAATATGCTCCGGCGCCACTTTCAAAGTGCCGCTGATATGATACTCGCACAGCTCCCTGAAAAACTCATCCGACTTGTCCGCAATCAGATAATCGTATCGTATTCCCGACCTGATAAAGACCTTCCTGATGCCTTCTGTCTTTCTTATTTTTCTCAGAAGCTCCAGGTAATCGCTGTGGTCGATGTCCATATTTTCGCACGGCTTCGGATAAAGACAGTCTCTGTTCCTGCAAACTCCCGATTTCAGTTGTTTTTTGCAGGCCGGATTTCTGAAATTCGCAGTCGGACCGCCGACATCATGAATATAGCCCTTGAAATCCGGCATCGATTTGAGGATTTCAACCTCTTCAAGAATCGATTCGTGGCTCCTGCTCCTGAGCTCCCTTCCCTGATGAAAAGTGAGCGCACAAAAGCTGCAGCCCCCAAAACAACCGCGGCTGCTTACAATGCTGAAACGAACCTCCCTGATTGCCGGAACGCCACCCTCTTTCTCATACGAAGGATGGTAATTACGCTCATATGCAAGACCGTAAACCTCGTCAAGTTCTTCGCGTTCAAGAGGCGGCTGCGGAACATTCTGAATAACGTATCTTCCGCCTTCATACGGCTCCGCAAGACGTTTCCCGTTAATATAATCGTTGTTTTTGTACTGAATGGCGAAGCTGTCGCCATAACGTTCTTTTTTCTCTGTAATTTCCTTAAATGACGGCAGCATCACTGTCTCATCATCGATAAACTCTTCTTTTCCGGTGAAACAGGTGCCTTTGATCCATGTAATATCCTTTATGTCTATTCCCGATGAAAGTGCGTCGGCTATTTCGACAACGGCGCGTTCACCCATGCCGTAGATAAGCAGGTCTGCCTTTGAATCGAGCAGAATTGAGCGCCTTACCCTGTCGTCCCAGTAATCATAATGTCCCATTCGCCTGAGACTTGCCTCAAGCCCCCCTATAATTACGGGAACATCCCTGTATGCCTCTCTTGCCCTGTTGCTGTAGACTATTACAGCTCTGTCAGGCCTGTTTCCGGCTTTTCCTCCCGGAGAATAACTGTCGTCCTTTCTCCTTCTTTTAAAAACCGAATAATGATTCACCATACTGTCGACATTGCCGGAATTAATAAGGAAGCCATACTTCGGCTTTCCAAACCTTTTGAAATCCTCAGCATCCTTCCATGCCGGCTGGGCAAGAATCGCCACCTTGTATCCGTGGCTTTCAAGGACTCTGCTGATAATGGCAGTACCAAACGAAGGATGATCCACATAGGCATCCCCTGTCACGAGCACAAAATCAGCCCAGTCCCAGCCTCTTTCTTGCATATCTTTTTTTGAAACAGGTAAATACATAATCATACACAAGGCTGCAGCAGAATAACTGTTACAGCCTCTTTCTTTCCTAAAATATATAATGTGTTTTTAATCTTTTTGTACCCGGCTTAACTGCGCAGCTTTTTCACTTAAGCTTAATTTCACCGCATGTAAGGCTGTACTTGGCGCTGTCTACAGCTTCACGCGCAGCCGTTGAAAGATTTTCCGCATTGTCGCTTATGTCAAGCGCGCCCTCAAGGACGCTGTATACCTTCAGGCCGCCCTCAAATTCACCTGATACAAACTTGTTGATTTCCGAAAAAATCGCAACGTCCGATTTTTTGACTGCGGAGCAAAGAACTACATCAGGCGCAAGTGCCGACTGATCCGTATCGACGCCGATAACCGAAACTTTCTCCTGCTGTGCCCGGTCTATTGCTCCGATTCCGGTGTTTCCGGCTGCCGCAAAGACAACATCGCAGCCTCTTTTGTGAAGCTCTGTAAGCAGCTCCGCTCCTTTTTCCTGATCTCTGTAGGAGCCCGCATATTCCGATTCAATACGGATGCCCGGCTTTTGATATGCCGCGCCCTGCATAAAACCGCTTTCAAAATTGTGGATAACTTCCGTGTCCATGCCCCCTATAAATCCCACAGTGCCTGTTTGGGTCGATGCTGCCGCCGCAACACCTGCAAGAAAGGCAAGCGATTTGGAGTCATAATCAATGGAAGACACATTCTGTGAATCAACAAAGCTTTCAATTGTGATGAAGAACTGATCCTTGTATTTTTTCAGTGCATCGCTTACATAACTGTTAAACTCTGAGCCCACGCACACAATCAGGTCTGCATCCATATCAATTGCGTTTTCGATGGCATCATCCGCATCGTTCATATCTGATATAAATACCTTTGAGGCTTTGATACCAAGTTTGTCTCTGGCCTTTACGCAGCCTGACCATGCCGTTGTAATAAAGTCATCGTCGCTTACGGAAGTACCTCCGCATACCATTACAACAAACGTTCCTTTTTTGTCGCTTTTTATCTTTTGCATTTTTGCGTCAAAGCCACAGGAAGCCAGCATGCAAGTCATGCATATAACGAGGACAATCGCAAGTATTCTCTTCATTATCTTCACCCTTTCCGAATTAATCACCGCAGTGTATGACTCAATTGATTACAACTATATATGTATATATGACCTTTTAATAAAGCTCCGGCCTTCTGTGCTTCAGAAGCGGCAGCTGGTTTCTGACCGCCTTAACCCTGTCTGTGTCTATCTCCGCCACACAGATGCCTTCCTTTTCATCCATATGAACCACAAAGTCTCCCCATGGCGAAGCCACACAGGAATTACCGTATGCAACATAGCAGCCGTTTTCATCCCTTGCCGGCGAAACCGCCGCAAAATAGACCTGATTGTCAAGCGCTCTTGCCCTGATTGAAAGATCCCAGTGTACAGGGCCTGTTGTCATATTGAACGCACCCGGCAGCACAACAAGCTCTGCGCCCTCAAGTGCCATTTTTCGCGTCAGCTCAGGAAAACGTATATCATAGCATATTGCGATTCCGATCCGGCAGAACTCCGTATCGATAACAGTTGCCGAATCTCCCGCAGTCAGTGTTTCCGATTCCATGAACCTGATTCCGCCCTCGACATCTATATCGAAAAGATGGGCTTTTCTGTGCTTTCCGATCCTTTTTCCGTTCCTGTCAAAGGCAAAGCATGTATTGTAGACTTTGTCGTCTGCAAGCTCCGGTATGGAGCCTCCTATGAGATAAATATCGTTTTCCTTTGCAAGTCTGCTCATAAAGCTGACGGTTTCGCCGTTTTCATTCTCGGAATAATCTCTGAAGCAGTCATTTGAATAAGGACAGTTCCACATCTCGGGAAGCACCGCAATATCGGCGCCCTTATTCTTTGCCTCACGGACGAATTCCTCCGCTTTTTTCCTGTTTTCTTCCTTGTCTTTAGTTACATTCATCTGACAAAGGCCTGCTTTGAATTTCATAATTATACCGGTCCTTTCAGCGGCCGCACCGCGATTCTCTTTTCGGCCGTGCCGCGATTCTCTTTTCGGCCGCGCCGCGATTTCTTTTCGGCCGCGCCGCGATTCTCTTCCCGGCCGTGCCGCGATTCTTTATTTACTTCTGCTCTGTTTAATTATTTCAAGGAAATTTCTTGTTATCCTGCCGGTAAGTCCCCATATCACATGCTCAAAACCTCTGTAAATCGGCACATCCGATGTGCCCTTTCTCCATGGATAACCGTCCGGAAAGCCTATGATATCGTTTGGAAAATCATCCGTCTTCGGAACAAGTGAAAGCTTATATATATATGGCTCCGCCTCAAGGATTTCCTCGAGCGGCACAAGAAACAGCTCTTCAACCTCAGCCGCATTCGGTTTTGCGTTTTTAACCGATTCATATGCGATTCTGCCAAGGAAACAATACATTGAAAAATTAGTGTAATTATGAATCGCGTCAAGCTCGCAGATTACCTCTGTTTCGTCTTCGCTTATTCCGAGTTCTTCCACCGTCTCACGAACTGCGGCCTGAAGCGGTGTTTCGCCTTCTTCGATTTCGCCTCCCGGAAAGCAGACCTCACCGGGCTGCCTGTCAAGGTTCTTTGCCCTGACTTCATATAAAAGATGCGGCCTTCCGTCCTTTTCCACTAAAGGAACAAGAACAGAAAAGCTTTTTTTCATGCCTATGACTTTGGGGGTTCTTTCCCTGAAAAGCTTTTCTATGTCTGCTGTTTTTAAATTAAATTCTTTCATTTCACTCACTTTTATTTTGGTCTTGTTGCAATGCGGCATGCTTTGCATGCAGCAGTTTTTTTCTGTTTTCATATATATTAAGATATGAGGCCACCAGTATTAATAGAATTCCGACTATAGTATTCCAAAGGATTTCATCGCCGAGTATTATTACCGCGAAAACAGGTGCCATTGCCGGCTTAAGAAAGAAAGCCATTGAACCTGTTGCAGCGTCGGAATGCTTGATGGCATCGAAAAACGAATAATATCCTACTCCCGTTACAAAGATTCCGATATATGCAACCATAAGCAGGTTTTCCGGCACGCCTTCAAATACGGGCCTCCCGTCAATAAGCATAATTACAAGCAAAACAAGAGAGCCGAGCAGAAAGCTTATGCTTGTCTGCGCCATAATCCCCATTTTTTTGATTGAAATTTTTCCGAGCACGGTATAAAGGCCGAAAAACAGCGCCGCAAGCAGCATAAACAATACTCCCGCAACAGTATTTCCCTCCTGCATATTCCATGGTTTGATCATGAAAATTATTCCCACAAGAGCTATTATAAGTATCTTTACCCTTGTCGCAGTAATCTTCTCGTCTGTAAGAAAATGTGCAAACAATACGACGAAAAACGGATTTATGCAGATAAGTACCGATGAAGTCGAGGCATTTGAGCGCATGACTCCGAGCTGGAAAAAGAGCATTGAAAGCGGTATGCACAAAATTCCGAGAAGCAGAAGGTATGCATAATCCTTTAACGAAAGCGATACGCTGTTTTTTTTCATTTCAACCAGAGCAAAAGGCAAAAGTATAAGTCCGCCTATCAAAAATCTGAGAAATGTAAGCTGGAAGGAATCCATATTTCCCCCGGCAAGCTTAAGCGCCACCTCCATTGTACTGAAAAAAAATGCTGTTATAAATACACATAAATAAACGCGTTTCATGTCTTCCCCCGATGGTTGTTAATTTTGTTTCCGCCCGCTTCGCACAAATACGCGGCCGGGCGTTATCTCGCTGCCCACTACAGCCAAAAGCCGCAGCCGGGCGTTATCTCGCTGCCCGCCCTCTTTGACTCGGCGAACCGACAAAAATGAAAAACACGGCAGAGGAACTTCCCCTGCCGTAATTTGTTTTCGGCTTAGTTCAGGATCTCGAAATCTTCAAAATCAAAATCATGAAGCTCTTCCTTCTCTGCAGAAATACTTACTACAAAGTCAGGTCCGTACAACTTGGAAATTGCCTTCAGTCTGTTAAGGAAAGTTGGCAGAACTTCCAGCGAAATGTCTGCATGCTTCAAAATACTGTCGATAAAAATAGTTTCTATATCATGATCAGAACTGATAATACCGTAAATGAAGCCAATATATTCGTCACTGTTTGTAATATGAACAAACTCTTCCATGCACACTACTCTGATCTTGTGCTTCAGGTCCAGCATAAGTCTGTGATTCTTGTTGATAAATATGATACTTCCGTTTGCGTTTTCAACCTGCCGATTTGCCAGATCGATCATCTGCTTTGTTTTGCCGCTGCCCTTGTGTCCCATAAGTAACTTCACCATGATAAACGCCTCCTTTTTTAATGAACTGACTGCCGGGAAAAACCCGATTCGTCCTTATGTCTAAATTATACACTATCCTTACCTTTTAAGCAATGTAAAGATTTATGCGCCTTTTCCCCGTGTCCGGATTTAGCGGTCATTTTGCCGGGTGTATTTTCCGGCTTTCCGCAAGCCTGAGCTGCCCGCAGGCCGCATCAATATCGCTTCCGAGCTCCCGACGTATCGTTGCCGGAATCCCCTTTGATTCAAGGACTTTCATAAAAGCCTCCGCATTTTTTCTGTCTGTACCCTTAAGTCCCGTTTCCTTTACGGCATTCAGCGGAATAAGATTGACGTGGCAAAGCATACCCGACAGTCTCCTCGCAAGCTCCCTTGCCGCCTCCTTTGTGTCGTTTTTACCGGACACAAGCGTATATTCAAACGTTATGCGCCTTGAAGTTTTTTCTGTATATGCCCTGCATGCTTCAAGCAGCGGCTTCATCGGATAACTGCCGTTTACCGGCATCATGGTATTTCTGATTTCATCGTTTGGTGCATGCAGCGAAATTGCAAGATTTGCCTGAGGAAAATCACGCGCAAACTTTTCGATTCCCGGAATCAGCCCGCAAGTCGAGACAGTTATGTTTCTCATGCTCAGTCCAAAGCCCTTCGGCGAATTGAGAAGCCTTATAAATTTCGCGACATTGCCGTAATTATCAAAGGGTTCCCCTGTTCCCATCACAACAACATGGTTTATTTTTTCGCCGCTCTCCCGTTCTGCCGCAAGAACCTCGCTTATGATTTCACCGGCCGTAAGATTCCGCCTCAGGCCGTCTATTCCCGAAGCGCAAAATCTGCAGCCCATTCTGCAGCCTGCCTGCGAAGAAACGCATACGGAATTGCCGTATTTGTACTTCATAAATACCGTTTCCACCGCATTTCCGTCGGAAAATCCGAAAAGATATTTTTGCGTTCCGTCTGCTTCGGACTTTTGAACCCTGAGAAGCTCAGGCTGTGTAATAACGGTATTTTCTTTCAGCTTCGCACGCAGTTCAGCGGAAATATTCGTCATATCGTCAAAATCGGTAACTCCGGAAAAAATCCATTTGTATATCTGCTCCGCCCGGAATTTTTTCTCTCCGATATGCTCCATCATCTGCTGCAGCTCCGGCAGTTCCATATTTCTCAAATCAGGTTTTTCACACATATTATTCTCCAAAACAAATATCGCCGCAATTCACACTGCTATTCCTGCCGCGAGTCCCGCC
>JAILLO010000012.1 GCA_024693105.1 Clostridia bacterium
TATTCTTCGTAATTCCAGACGCATTTACTGCTCTTCCAGATGCCGAGTGCCTCTGCCTGCCTGATCAGCTCATCCCTGAAATCAGGATGCGCAATGCTTATAAGAAGCTCTGCTCTTTCTCTGGTGTTCTTTCCTTTCAGATTGACAACGCCGTACTCTGTTGCGATGTAATGAGTTGCCATACGCGGAGTAGTAACTATCGAGCCCGGAGGCAGAATAGGTGCTATAAGCGATTCTGTATGACCGTCAGGGAATGTCCTTGTTGACGGGGTACAGATAAAGCTCTGGCCGCCCTTTGAAAGGTATGCGCCAAGAACAAAGTCAAGCTGTCCGCCTGTGCCGCTTATATGCGCAGGCCCTGCCGATTCGGAACATACCTGTCCGAAAAGGTCAAGCTGTATGCAGCCGTTGACAGAAACGAAATTGTCTATCTGGCCGATAACATGCGGACTGTTGACATAGTCTACAGGTGCAACGCAGCATACCGGATTGTTGTCGATAAAATCGTAAAGTTCCTTGCTGCCGCCTGTAAATGTGTATACAAGCTTACCTTTGTCGATATTTTTCTTGCCTGTGAGCTTACCTTTGTTGTAAAGCTCAAGATATGCATCGACAAGCATTTCGGTGTGTCCGGAAATATCCTGAAGGTCCGAGTCTGCAATCATGCTGCCTATACAAAGAGGCAGACCGCCGATGCCGAGCTGCAGAGTACTTCCGCTTCTGACCAGCTCAACGACATTGGAAGCAATTTTTTTGTCGATTTCAGTAGGCGGCTTGGTCTTGAGTTCCGAAAGCGGCGGATTTGAACTTTCCACCACAAAGTCCACCTCTGCAAGGTTAATCTCCGACTGATAGCCGAGCGCTCTCGGCATATTTTCGTTGACTTCGACTATAACGAGTTTTGCGCTTTTGATAACGCCCCACATTTCAGAAACCTGAGGCCCTATATTGAAGTTGCCGTACTTATCCATAGGTCCAACTGTAAACATCGCCACATCAATGTTGTTTCCGTTTGTTGGCCAGTAAGAAGGCAATTCTCTGAACTGCATAGGTATATACCAGCTGCGTCCGTCACGGCAAATTTTTCTGTCAACACCGCTGAAGTGTGCCGACGAAAAAGAAACCTGCTCGGCCGTCTGCGTATCCTGATATGCTTTGTACGGTTCGGATACTACCGCAACCGTGTTGCAGATCATAATATTTTTAACATCACCTGCTGCCGCACGTCTTCCGATTGCGGCGTCCAAATCTTTGACACAGCCCAAGCCAAGACCATAATGCACACGGTCGCCGTCCTTCAGTTTTGCGGCGGCTTCGTCTGCCGAAATAAGTTTGGCTTTGTACTGTCCCTGTAATTCCGAGATTTTGTACATCTGTTCCTCCCTTAACTTCGCACGCCTCGTTTGTTAAAAAACAAACATACTTACATTTGTTAATTATACTATATCTTTTTCGGATTTCAATAGAAACGCACAGATTTATAAAATTTTTTAAGTAAAATATCATTTTAAGGGCTTGTGTCAAAGCAAAAGCTACTCAGCGGGATTTTTGGCGATACGCCGGCAAAAAAACGCCGGAATATGAGAAAATTACTTGCTTTACGACGACGGATGCGCCGGGAATCATGGGAGGGAGAAGGCGAAAAATGAGGCCTTTTCGGGCAATAAAAAAACACGTGCCGCCAAAGAATGAAAGCATGTGAAACTGAGCGCAACAGAATGATAATTACTAAACAATAGCAAATATGTGATAAATGTGCGGTATTCCGTGCAATCCGCAAAAGGAAGCGGACTCGGCACAATTCAGGCGCAACCGGCCGTGAAGCGGGCAACTCAGAGGGACGCCTCCGCCGCGAAGCGGGCGATGCAGCGGAAATCAACCACACCCGTTTATCAGTGGATAAAATCTCTTACAATTAAAAGAAGAAGGTTGTTGTCATAAAGCTCGCATGTAATGTGCGAAGCTTCTATGGCCTCGGCAATGGTTTTGGCTGTTTCCGGACTTGAAAGACTGACAATCGGCACAAGAACCGCGAGGATTACAAAGGAAAGAATAAGGGCTTTAATAAAAGAGAAAAACGCACCGAAAATGCCGTCGGCAAAAGCCGTAACACCGCCGCCCTCCTTTCCCTTTTTCGAAAAGAAGCGGGTAATAAGATAAAGTACCAGCTTGACCGCTATAATGACAAACAGAAAACTGATGACGGACATGACAAAGTAGGACAGGCTTTCAGCCGCCGTCTTTGTAATATTCGAAGTAATGCCACCGACCGTTTTCGAAATGATATCCGGGAGCTCTTCGCTGATATTGTCCGTAAAAGAAATCGAATCGCTGAGCCTATCGAAAAAAACATCATATATGACCTTGTGAAGCCCCAGCTTTGTTTCGGCAAAAATTCGGACAGGTCTTGCCCAGAAAAAGGCGCCCACAATAGCAATAATCCAGCCGAAAAGGTGAACGAAACTCCTGACAAAGCCGAGGCGGTATCCGAGTGCGGTCATTGATATAATCAGCGCAGTAAAGGCTGCATCAATAATGAGCCCGGCCACATAATCCGGATTTGTCAGTCCCAGTGTTTCTGCTGTCATGTATTTTCTCCGTTTCTTCGATTGCAGATGCGATTCCCGGAGCGGATTTTTTCCGGCCCGGGATGCTATAAATGATACCATAACAAGGAAAAAGTGTCAATTTTCAAACAACTTGAAGGGAGGGCGCGAACCCCCCTTCTCCTACTTCAAACCCACATTTCCTCCCGAGGCGCGAAAACTCCTTCTCCTACTTCAAACTCACATTTCTTCCCGAGGCGCGAAATCTCCCTCCAATACCGCGAAATCTCTTTTCTGATGTTGAATTGGCGCGGGGTTTATGTTAAAATTGTCGGGTATATGGAAAAGTATATGATTGAGGCCCTGAAGGAAGCAGAACTTGCAAAGGCTCTGGGAGAAGTGCCCATTGGCGCTGTGATTGTAAGGAATGGAGAAATCGTAGGCCGGGGACACAATATGACAGAGACGCAAAAGGATCCGACTGTGCATGCCGAGATGAACGCAATCAGAGAAGCGGCAAAAAATCTTGGCGGCTGGCGGCTTTGCGGATGTCAGATGTATGTTACCTGCGAGCCGTGTGCCATGTGCGCCGGAGCTATAGTCTGGTCCAGGATCGAGAAACTTTATATCGGGACAATGGACCCCAAGGCGGGCGCCTGCGGTTCTGTATTTAATATTGTTCAGGAACAGCGCCTTAACCACTGCGTGGAGGTTGAAACCGGACTTTTGCAGGAGAAATGCAGCGGTATTATGAAGGATTTTTTCAGGGAACTCAGGAAAAATAAATGACGAATCGGAGGATTTTCAGATGAAAAGAGTAGTTGCGATTTTCTTCGCAATAATGATGACACTTATGCTTAGCGCACCGCTTTGTTTTGCGGGCACGCTCGAGATAGAAAAGACATATCCGAAGGAAGGTCAAAGCGATTTGCAGAATGTCAACTGCGGCGTAAAGATCTACTTCAACGAAAAGGTTTATTCAAAAGACAATGCCGCACAGAACAAAAAGTGTTTTGTCCTCAAGGACGGCAAGGGAAAAGCTGTTCCCGCAACTGTTGTTTACGGTACAAAAGAAGCAAACATGATGATGATTCTGGCAAAGGGCGATCTTGAAGTCAACAGCCCTTATTCGCTGGAAATTTCAAAGGATCTTGTTGCTGCAAACGGCGATGTTATGAAGGATGACGTTGTAATTAACTTCAAAACGCGCGACACTTCAAAGGATACGCTCATTAACATGGTAATGATGGTAGTTATGTTCGGCGGAATGATCTTCTTCACAAGCAGAAGTGCTAAGAAGCAGGCGCAGAAGCAGGCTGCCGAAAAGGGCAAGGGCAGGAACGACAAGGTCAACCCTTACAAGGTTTCAAAGGAAACAGGCAAGTCTGTTCAGGAAATAGTTGAAAAAGACCGCAAGGAGAAGCAGAAGAGAGCTGAAGCCGAGGCACGCAAAAAAGCCAAAAAGGAAGCAGCGGCTGCAAAGGGCAAGACTTCCCATGCCGATCAGGAAATCGTATCCGAAAACAAAAGGGTTAAGGGCCCAAGACCTATTTCCGCAGGCGGAAGCACATACAAGACAGGCCGCAAGGCAAAGGCAGAGGCTGAAGCCGCTGCAAAGAGAGCAAAGGGTGCAACAAATCCAAAGCACGGAAAAAAGAAAAAATAAGAAATAAGAAATAAAAGCAAGAAAGAATAAAAAGAAATATAAATATAAATATAAATATAAATGTAAATGGTATTAAGTGGAGTTCGGGCAGGGAGCCCGGGCTCCATTGTTTATATACGATAGGCGTCTTGTGTTGCGGAGACAGGGCCGCAGCGTGCCGATACTGCGGCGTTCTGCGGACGGCGCGTGGGGCCTATTGCGATTCATCGTTTATATACGATAGGCGCATTATGTTGCGGAGACAGGGCTGCAGTGTGCCGGTACTGCGGCATTCTGCGGACGGCTCGTGGGGCCCATTGCCGATTCATCGTTTATATACGATAGACGCATTGCATTGCGGCGACAGGGCTGCAGCGTGCCGGTACTGCGGCGTTCTGCGGCATTCCGCGGACGGCGCGTGGGGCTTATTGCCGATTCATCGTTTATATACGATAGGCGTCTTGCGTTGCAGTGGCAAGGCTGCAGCGTGCCGGTACGTAATTTAAAGAGGAAACAGTGAAAATGGAGAGAAAATTGCAAACCGCAAGAAAAGAAATTGAAATTAAATCATATGCAAAAATCAACCTTGCTCTTGATGTGCTGGGAAAGCGGCCTGACGGATATCATGAGGTCGATATGGTAATGCAGCTTGTTGACCTTTCAGACATCGTCAGAGTAAGCGTGCAGCAGGAGGATGCGGGGGCGCCTGCAGACGCAGACGGCACGGGAAGCGATGCGAATGCACCTGCAGAAGGGTATGCTGCTGAGGCAGTTGTAGGAGCAGATGCTGAAGAAAAGGGAGCAGGTAGCACGGGAAGCGGCGCTGAAGCACCTGCAGAAGCGCCCGGTGCCGGAGCCGTTGCAGACTCAGATGCCGAAACCGCACTTGAAATCGAAGTGCGCGCCGGCAGCCCGGACCTTCCCGAAGACAGGGATAATATCGCCTACAGGGCGGCAGAGCTCATGTATGGGCAGCTTATGAAAACGCGAAATCCGCAGTTTGCAGCCGGACAGCCCCCGGAAGCCCCGGAAGGCCGGCGCGCCAAAGAGGAGGGCGGCGCCCATCGTATTAAAATTATTATCGAAATCCAAAAAAATATCCCGATTGCCGCAGGACTTGCGGGCGGAAGCGGAAACGGCGCCGCCGTAATCCATGCGCTGAATATATTATGGGATTTAAAGCTGAGTCTTGCCGAACTTGAAAAGCTCGGGGCAAAGCTCGGATCCGATATACCTTTTTGCATCGTGGGAATGGCCGCAAAGGAGGCAAATCCGGAGGTTTCCGCTTATTTGAAGGACGACGCCGAAAGCATTTCAACATGTGCAAGAGCAACAGGAACAGGCACAACCCTTACTGTTTTGCCGCCTCTTGATGCGTATGTTGTTCTTTGCAAACCTCCTATAAGTGTTTCCACCGCAGAAGTCTACCGCGGAATCGACAGTGTCACGATTACAAAGAGACCTAAAATAGAGGCGCTTATAGCAGGCCTGAAAGAAAAATCTTTGAGGGAAGTTGCAAAAAATGTGGACAATGTACTTGAATTTTTTACATTTAAAAGGTATCATTGTGTTATGTATACAAAGAACACTGCAAGTGAGAACACGGATGCGGAGGCCGTACTTATGAGCGGAAGCGGTCCTACGGTATTTTCTTTGTATGAAAGCGCAGAAAAGGCTGCTGCGGCTTTTGATGTGCTTCGGAAAGAAAACCGGCAAACATATCTTTGCCGAACCCTTTGCTACAGACAGGAGTAAGGGGGTTTTCTGTTTTCCGAACTGAAATATACAACAGAAGGAGTTGAATTTGGGATGTTAAATTTCGACATACAAAACCACAGACCTTTGCGCGAGATTGTTTATGAAGAGCTGAAAAGACAGATTCTGACGGGAAAAATCGATCCGGGAACGCGTATGATGGAGGTTGAGCTTGCAGAAGACATGGGCGTGAGCAGAACGCCTATCAGAGAAGCCATCAGAAAACTCGAAAAAGAAGGACTTGTTGTAATTGAACCGAGAAAAGGCGCTTATGCCTCCCAGATTTCCACAAAAGACATGGTGGATATTCTTGAGGTAAGACAGACTATGGAGGGGCTTGCGGCTTTCTTTGCGGCAACTCGCATGTCCCAGGAAAAGAAGGAGTTTCTCGCAGAGATTTCTTCCTCATACAATGAGGCTGTAAAAACGGGAAATACGGCTGACATGATTAAGTATGACACCGAGTTTCACCATGCCATTGTTGAATCGAGCGGAAACAAGGTGCTCCTTCAGATGATTGAGCAGCTTCAGGAGCTGGTTCTCAGATTCCGTTATATTTATTATGATGATTTCAGAAGGGCAGAAAAAATGCCGGAGGAACATCAGGCAATTCTCAATGCGATTGTATCGGGCAAGAGCGAGCAGGCACGCGAGGAGGCTTACAATCACATCGAATACCTTAAAGAAATGGTAATAGTCGAAGGCATTCAGTAATTACCGCGCTTGCGCAAATGCGAAGGTGATTTTCGGCAGGGCGCAGGTGATTCTTGCGGGATGAAGGTGATTGCTGCAGGATGCAGGAGATTGCTGCAGAGGCACAAAAGTCAAAAATACGGGCAGGAATTCCGAAGAAGGTGATTTTCGGGGAGCCGGCCCGTTTTTTATTGGAGTCGGCACTTTTGGAATTTGGATGGCGATAAGCTCTTCTTTTTCGTCGGGCCGGTGGCGGCGTTCCTTTTGTTTTGGTCGAAAGGCCGGCGCCGAAAGACTGAGCCGGCGGATGTGTTGTCAGGGCCGGTGGCGGTGTTTTTTTTGTTTTGCTCGAAAGGCCGGTGCCGAAAGACTGAGTCGGCGGATGTGTTGTCAGGGCCGGTGGCGGCGTTCCTTTTGCCCTGTGCGTATGTCGGTCTCTTGCGAAATTTGCCTTTAAATTATGCGAAATTTGTTCTGCACATCGCGAAAAAGAACCCGGGAATTCCCCCCAAGGTGCGGCCGCAAATATTTTTTGCCTCACGCCACAAAAAAATATTGACACGAAAAAGTGATGGTATTACAATATTTCAGTTGGAAATTGCAAGAATTGTTTGGCAACGCAGATTAGGGAGGTTCGCCTGATTCAGAGGCGACGGAAAGAGAGTTTGCGGACTGCAAAACAAGAGAGAACAGCTTCTGCTGTTGCGGAAAACCACAGCTTACGAAGTGCCGGGAATTACAAAGGACGGTTGGAAAAGACGCAGTGCGGAATTTTGCTGCAGCGAAGCGGGAAGGATTACGAATATGGAAAGAATCGTAGGAACAGTTGCAAGAGGTTTGAGAGCTCCGATCATCAGAGAAGGAGACGATCTGAAGAAGATGGCGGTAGACGTTGTAATGAGCGCAGTTAAGGCCGGCGAATTTGAAGTTCGCGACCGCGACATAGTGGCAATTACAGAGTCAATTGTCGGAAGAGCACAGGGAAATTATGCAAGCAAGGATCAGCTTGCCAAGGATGTAAGAAACAAGTTTGGCGGCGGAACCATCGGGGTTATCTTTCCGATTCTCAGCAGAAACAGATTTGCAATCTGCCTCAGAGGTATTGCAAAGGGCGCAGACAAGGTTGTTCTGATGCTCAGCTATCCAAGCGATGAAGTGGGAAATCATCTGCTTGACATCGACCTTTTGGACGAAAAGGGAATCGATACTTACAAGGACGTACTTACTCAGGCAAAGTTTGAAGAACTGTTTGGCAAATCAAGACATACCTTCACAGGTGTAGATTATGTTAATTATTACAAAGGACTTATTGAAGAAGAAGGCGCAGAAGCAGAAATAATCTTCTCGAACAACCCAAGAACAATTCTTGATTACTCAAAGAAGGTTCTGACATGCGACATTCATACAAGAGTAAGAACAAAGAGAATTCTCAAGAACGCAGGCGCTGAGCTTGTACTCGGACTTGACGATCTGCTTACTTCAAGCGTTGACGGAAGCGGCTACAATGAAAAGTACGGTATTCTCGGTTCAAACAAGGCTACCGAAAATACTGTAAAGCTCTTCCCTAATGACTGCACTCCGCTTGTTGAGGGCATTCAGGCAGAGCTTAAGAAGCTTACGGGAAAGAACGTTGAAGTTATGGTTTACGGAGACGGCGCATTCAAGGATCCTGTAGGAAAGATCTGGGAGCTTGCTGACCCTGTAGTATCACCTGGTTACACAAGCGGTCTTGAAGGAACTCCGAACGAGATTAAGCTTAAGTATATCGCTGACAATGATTTTGCGCATCTTAAGGGTGATGAACTTAAGGCAGCAATTTCAAATTATATCGCTGAAAAGGACAAGCACCTTGTTGACTCAAAGGACAATGCAATGGTAGCAGAAGGAACAACTCCGAGAAGACTTACAGATCTGATCGGTTCACTGTGTGACCTGACTTCCGGAAGCGGAGACAAGGGAACGCCGATTATTTACATTCAGGGATATTTCGACAATTATATTAAATAGGCAAAAGAAGTAAACTTTTTTCCATAGCAAGATTCAGCACAGCGCATTTTCGCGTCTGTGCTGTTCTTTTTTTTGCGTTTGCGTCTGCGGCTGC
>JAILLO010000059.1 GCA_024693105.1 Clostridia bacterium
TTGTATACCAGATTGGAACTATTGCTACAACAGGAAGCCTCGGAGCAGGATTCTTTGGTGGTCTGATTGCAGTAATCTGCTTCGCACTTATTATCGCTTCTATCATCATAAAGGCTAATAAGCGTATTGATACAGACTACGCACTTAACAGAGCATAGACATAAAAATAAAAGTATAGCAGAAATTTCGAGGTAACCTTATTAAAGGTTACCTCGTATAAAATTTTTAAAAAAATTTAAAAATTTGGAGGAAAGCATGACAATGGACAACTTAATCATTATAATAGTCCTAATCGTAATTGTGGGTTCAGCCGGATATTATATCTGGAAAGAAAAAAAGAATGGTAAAAAGTGCATAGGTTGTCCGATGTCGGGATGCGGTCCTTGCAAGGAATGTAGTGACAAATTACAGAAAGACGAGAAGAACAGTTAATACAACCCTTTAAGGAGTACGTATGGATCAGAAAGTAATAAGCAGATCGAAAGAGGACTATTTAAAGGCTGTATTTATAGCCATAAAAACACATGGGACCTGTCGCAATGTTGACATATCAAATCACCTGGGTGTTTCAAAAGCAAGTGCCTGCATAGCTGTAAAAAAGCTTGAACAAGACGGATTTGTTAAGAGAGACGACCTTAGAATTCTTTTGACTGACCGGGGGCTTCAACTTGCAGAAAAATTATACGAGAAAGATATGTTTTTTGTGAAATGGTTTAAGGAAATCGGTGTAAGTGAAAAAACGGCAAAAGAAGATGCCTGCATGATCGAACATGTAATTTCCGAAGAAACCTACAGCAAATTACGGGCATATCTAAAAAAGAATCAGTTGGCATAGGCTGATTTTAGTGCAACAAATGATATGGAGGGAAAATTATGAAGTATGATCACACAGCGACATTTCTGGCAGGAGCTCTTGCCGGTACAGTAGGTATTGCTATCCTTACAAGCAGAGAAGCGAAGAGAGTATATACATATTGTACAGCGGTCGCACTCAGAGGTAAGGACAGTGTTATGAAAACCGTTGCTTCGGTAAAGGAAAACTGCGGAGATATCTATGCCGATGCAAAAGGTATCAATGATGCTGTATATGAGCAGGAGAGAGCAGTAGAACTTGAAAACGCCAGAGCAATTGTGGAGCAGTATGAAAAAGAAGCTGCAGAAAATATTGATTAATTATGAAATATGTTATTTTGCATGAATCGGGTGCGCGTATACGCATTAAAACACCGATTTTAAAAATGTCCTGCAGACAGGCGGATTTGCTGGAATATTATCTGAAAAGCATTTCCGAAATAAAATCCGCTTCTGTCGATGAAAGGACAGGGAATGCAGTAATTGTTTTTAAAGATTCTAAGACGGATAAGGAGCGGGTACTTGATGCCGCTCTTTTGATATACGATGAAAATTCCGAAGAAGTTTTATCGCTTGTCCCGGAAGAAACGGGAAGACAGCTGAACAGAAAATACCAGGAAAAGCTGGTTTCAAGAATTCTACTGAGAGGTCTTTCAAAGCTCCTTCTTCCGAAACCTGTCAGAATCACAAGAGCAGTTATACGAAGCATTCCTTTTGTACGTACCGCGCTGCGTACTCTTTTTACCGGCAGACTGCGGGTTGAAGTGCTTGATGGTATAGCCATAGCTGCTTCTATTATCCTCAAGGATTTCCGCACGGCTTCTTCTATAATGTTCCTGCTCAAAACCGGAGAAATTCTGGAAGAGTGGACAAGAAAGAAATCGATCGGAGACCTGGCAAGGTCTATGCCGCTTAATGTAAGCCGTGTATGGCTCAAACTTGAAGACTCTGAAATTCAGGTTGCCTTAAACAGTGTAAATGTCGGCGACCGTATTGTTGTCAGGGCAAGTGATGTAATTCCGCTTGACGGTAAGGTTTATTCCGGAGAAATGACGGTTAACCAGTCTACGATGACCGGGGAAGCCGAGCCTGTTGTTAAAAATGAAGGCGGATATGTATATGCCGGCACAGTAGTTGAAGAGGGCGAGTGCATCATTGAAGTAACAAAAAAATCAGGAACGGGTAAGTACGATCAGATTGTAAAAATGATAGAGGAATCCGAGAAACTTAAGTCGGAAACAGAGGCGAAAGCCTACAGACTTGCGGATTCGCTTGTGCCTTACAGCTTCCTTGGTTTTGCCTTAACATATGCACTTACACGCAATATAAGAAAAGCTTTGTCATTCCTTATGGTGGATTATTCATGCGCAATGAAGCTTTCGATGCCGCTTGCGGTTTTATCCGCAATCAAAGAGGCAAGAGAATACGGCATATCCATCAAGGG
>JAILLO010000097.1 GCA_024693105.1 Clostridia bacterium
TTTGCATCCATATGTTTCTTTGTATGATATACACGAAGCTGTAAACCATACACTCCTTTCGTTTTAATACCGTGCCATAATACCTCAGGATTTAGTTTCATAGCACTTCCATCGCCTTTATTTGATTATATTTCCTTTTGTGTTTTTTAGCAATGCTTTACTTCGCTAGATGCTAGCATGAGCATTGCAGTCTCTCACACACAAAAAACCCGCCAAAAGGCGGGTTTTAATCTTATGGTTAAAACGGAATATCCATGTATAACGTCTCGTCTGTGTAGCGCGTTGCCATGCCGGAAAGGGTTCCGTTTGCTGCCATGGAGTAGCCTGCATAGGAACGGCCCGTTTGATTGTCAGCTGCCGTCAAAGGGATAGCCACGGTAATCGTGCCGTTTCCGCTTCCGGAGATCTCTTTGTTTCCGCTAAACAGTGCCAGCGAGAAAGACAGAACTGCCTGTTTGCCTTCAAGCACTGACTGCTGCGAATTGCTCAATGCACCAAGCTCTGTCAGTGTAAAATCCAGCGTAACCATATCGCTGTCTGCACCGGCTGCGATTGCCTGCAATGCTACCATGTCAAATGTGACGGAGCCGTCGGCTGTCCGGAAGGTAACAGCCTTGCCTGCACTATCGCTTCCCTCATTTAAAACTTCGGCAAGTTTTTTAAACGTATCTGCCGGCAGATTAATCTTTTTAATTCCGGTGCCCAGACTTGTCAGGTCGAAAACCACAGGTTCTTCGGACCTGGCAATTTCACTAAGCTGAACTTCGCTAAGTGGTGAAATCGCAGCAACAGAGCCACTGACTGCCACTTCGAGTTGCAGAGTGCCTGATGATACCTTTACAGGCATTGTCGCCGCAGGTGTAGCTGCATAGGATGATTTGTGCCTGTGACTGCTCTTGCCACCGGTTTCGGACACCGTCCATTGTGCGTAGAGCGTTGTATTTTCCGACAGCGTGATGCTTGATTTGTTTGCGAAAGAATTGCCGTTTCCGTCCTGCTGCGTATTCCATCCCGCAAAAGTGTAGCCGCTGCGTGTAAACGGGTTGTCAATCAATGTTTCCGCCAGGTTTTTAGGGTATTTCAGCGTTAATGTCTCCGGCGTATTTTCACCATCGTTGGCATTCAAAGTCAGGGTGAAGGATTCCACAAGCTGCGCTTCACCTGCATTTCCTCCATCAGGAACTGCAGCCACTGTATATCCGTCAGCATCGCTTATGAAAATTTCCCTGAGCGGCTTGGAAGAATCAATATATATTGCGCAGCCGCTGGTAAACACGCCGGTAGAAAGTGAATGAGTATCGTTATTAGAGGAGTAATTACCCAAGGTTACGTTGACAGGGTCCATATTCACCGCACCCTGAAGTTCAATCTGTGCTCCGTTAACCAGGGAAACGTCGCTTTTTCCGGCATTATCCGTATTCCCTGCAATCACCGGGTTCCCTGAAATTTTGAAGTTGCATGGGTTTTGATAATTAGAAACATATACGCCGCCTCCGTAAGATGCGGTGTTGCCTTCGATGCTGCCACCGGTCATCCTAAACGTACCTTCGCCACTGACATACACGCCGCCACAGAATTCAGCTGCTTTATTCCTTTCGATGCTGCCCCCGTACATTGTGAAGGTTCCGTAGTCCACACGTACACCCCCCGCGTGACGGGCGGAATAATTGTTGCAAATACAGCCGCCGTACATATTAAACTCATTTGTTTGATCTTGAGTTGCATAAGAGCCCACCACGATGCCAGCGCCATCATTGCCGTCGGTTGTTATCCCTCCTATGATTGTACCGGCATACAAATTAAAAGTTCCTCCACTAATCCACAGAATTCGGTTCCTGTCGCTGTGGATATAGCCACCTGTGAAGGTTTCGGTCCCGGTTTCATCATTGACTTTTGCCTGGAGGTTTGCATCTACGTCATATTTGTGCTCCGCCGCGGTGCCGCAGTCGTATATGCTCAGCACTCCACCTTCTTTAATCCGGATGACGCTCTGGCGATTATAAGCGTAGGCGTTTGTCAAGGTGATGCCACGTCCGTTGAGGCAGAGGTTGATGTTTTTATCACAAACCCATGTTTCTCCTAACATAACATCTGTAGTAAGGTAGTAGTTGCCTGCATTGGTAGGCAGGCTATCGGCAGCTGTCCACGCTGTAAATGTTATACCGTCGTGGGTATGGGTAGGGCCATCATCAGCTGCTACCGGCTGGGGCGAGGAAAGTGCAATGCCTATGGCCAGCCCAAGTGCCAAAAGGATGCTAAGTGATTTTCTTTTTGTGTTGTTTCTCATTTTTTTCTCCTGATGTGAGTTGCCTCTGAATTATTTTTGGTTTTTTACCGAAAAAATACCGGCAGGAGTGTAATAGATTTTACATATGGTGCCCACTATGGTGCTCACTGCCGATTTTGACGTCGATTTGAAGAAATTGTGCTGTAACGCTTTGAAAAATAGCCGCCCGCAAATTTTGCAAGGTATGAAACCTTGCAAAACCAACGTATGCAGCCATTATAACACATTTGCTTGAGAAAAGCATTGTGCGTTGAATAATTCTGACAATTTAACAAAAATGAAACGCAAGGCTGCGTGTACAGAAGCAGGGGGCTGTAACCATTGAAATTGTCAGAAAAAGAGTAACGAAAAAGTTTCAAAAAAGGTCGATTTTTTTTAAGAAACTGCTTGCATTCGAAAAAGAAGTATAATATACTATAAAAGCTTGCTTAAGGCGATGAAGTGGGAAGTTACCTTGCTAGAGGAGAATTTCCACGGAGAATTGTCCTCACTTGATGGGGGCGAAGGGATTCGCCGGCTTTTTCTTTGTGCAAAATTATATGAAACACACGGAGGCGTGTACCAAGTAAGCGCAGACCTCTCCAAAGGTCGGTACACGTTTGAAAAGCGGGCTTTTGAACCCCTTGTACAGGCATAGCGAAAACGTACAAAAAATTTAGGAGGAACACAAATGAGCGAATTACAAAAAATCAGAATCAAGCTTAAGGCCTATGACCACGCGTTATTAGACCAGTCGGCAGCAAAGATTGTTGATACAGCCAAGAAGACAGGCGCAGACGTATCCGGTCCTATTCCGCTTCCGACAGAAAAAGAAGTTGTCACAATCTTGAGAGCAGTACACAAGTACAAGGACAGCAGAGAGCAGTTCGAACAGAGAACTCACAAGAGACTTATTGACATCACAAATGCTACACCGAAGACTACCGACGCGCTTACAAAGTTGGATTTACCTTCAGGCGTAAGCATCGAAATCAAGCTCTAAGGGAAAGAACGCAAAACAAAGAGTTGCATTGCGGATGAAATCCCCGAAACGATTTCAAAAAGATTATGATTAAGGGTGCTCCCCTTAGTAAGATTGCACGAGAGGGACAAGAAGCCAAACCGGAGCAATCCGCTGTAAGAGAAAAGGAGATTTAAGAATGAAAACATTACTGGGAAAGAAAGTCGGAATGACTCAGATTTTCACAGAAGCAGGAGAAGTTGTTCCTGTAACTGTTATCGAGGCAGGTCCGGAAGTCGTAACTCAGATCAAAACGGTTGAGAATGACGGTTATGACGCAGTACAGATCGGTTTTGAAGATGCAAAGCCACAGAGAGTTAACAAGCCTATGACAGGTCACTTCCAGAAGGCAGGAGTTCCTGTGAAGAAGCACCTGGCTGAATTCAAGGCTGAAGAGGGCGAAACTTACGAAGTAGGACAGACTATTACGGTTGCCGATTTCGAAGTTGGCAAGAAGCTGGATGTTACAGGCGTTTCCAAAGGTAAGGGAACTCAGGGTAATATCAAGAGACACGGTCACGCAAGAGGACCTATGACTCACGGCTCAAAGCATAAGAGACTGGCCGGAGCACTGGCTGCAGGTACTTATCCTTCAAGAGTATTTAAGGGTAATGCCGGACCGGGAAGAACAGGACGCGATACAGTTACAGTACAGAACGTAGTCCTCGTAAAGGTTATCGAAGAAAGAAACTTACTGCTTGTAAAGGGTGCGGTTCCGGGCGGACGCGGCGGACTCCTTCGCATCCAGTATGCAGTTAAAGGACAGGACAAATAGAGAATAATCGGAAAGGAGGAAGTTAACAATGGCAAAGATTACTATGCTCAACATGGCAGGAGCAGAAGCCGGCAGCATCGAACTGAATGATGCGGTTTTCGGCATTACTCCAAACCAGAACGCTGTTCATGCAGTAGTTAAAAATTATTTGGCAAACCAGAGACAGGGTACTCAGTCGGCAAAGACAAGAGCCGAAGTCAGAGGCGGCGGAAAGAAGCCTTTCAGACAGAAGGGAACAGGTCGTCACAGACAGGGAAGCTCAACTGACCCTACACAGGTTGGAGGCGGTATCGTATTCGCACCAAAGCCAAGAGATTACAGATATACAGTACCTAAGAAGCTCAGAAGACTGGCAATGCTTTCCGCACTCTCCTCAAAGGTAGAGGAAAAGGAAATCATCGTTCTTGACAAGCTCGCATTTGATGAACCAAAGACAAAGGAAATGCTCAAGGTTCTTGAAAATGTCAAGGCAGAAAAGAAAGCCCTTATCGTTATGGCTGAAAAGGATGACAACGTAGTTAAGTCCGCAGCAAACATTCCGGGCGTAAGAACAGCTTTAGTAGGAACTATGAACGTATATGAGATTATCAATCATACAAGCTTTATCGTTACTTCAGAAGCAGTAAAGAAAATTGAGGAGGTGTATTCGTAATGAAAACCCCTTATGATGTTATTATAAAGCCTGTCATCTCAGAAATGAGCATGGACAATGCACAGGAAAAGAAGTACACATTCAAGGTTGCAACAGACGCCAACAAGACACAGGTTAAGCTGGCCGTTGAAGAAATCTTCGGTGTGGAAGTTGAAAAAGTCAACATTATGAACGTTAGCGGCAAGATTAAGAGAATGGGAAGAACAATGGGCAGAAGACCTGCAACAAAGAAGGCAATCGTTACTCTGACTGAAAAGAGTAAGGAAATTGAGTTCTTCCAGGGTCTCTAATATATAGGAGGTAGTAAGAAATGGGAATCAGAAAATACAATCCAACTACTCCTGGTTTGAGAGGAATGACGGTTTCTACATTTGAAGAAATCACAACATCGACTCCGGAAAAGTCACTTACAGTTACACTTAAGAATCACTCCGGAAGAAATTCAAGAGGAAAGATCACTGTAAGACACAGAGGCGGTGGCACAAGACCTAAGTACAGAATCGTGGATTTCAAGAGAAACAAAGATGAAATCCCTGCAACAGTTACAACTATTGAATACGATCCTAACAGAAGCGCAAACATCGCTCTGCTTGTTTATGCAGACGGTGAAAAGAGATACATTATCGCTCCTAACAAGCTTGCGGTTGGCGATGTGCTGGTATCGGGACCTGAAGCCGACATCAAAGTCGGAAATGCACTTCCGCTTGCAAACATACCTGTAGGCACAGTTATTCACAACGTTGAACTTAAGCCGGGCAAGGGCGGACAGATTGCAAGATCCGCAGGAAACGGTGCTCAGCTGATGGCAAAAGAAGGTGAATATGCACAGGTAAGATTACCTTCCGGAGAAGTAAGAAAGGTAAGAATCGAATGCAGAGCCACAATCGGTGAAGTAGGAAACATCGATCACGCAAACATCCAGATTGGTAAGGCAGGAAGAAAGAGACATATGGGTATCAGACCTACAGTAAGAGGTTCTGTTATGAACCCTAACGACCATCCACACGGTGGTGGTGAAGGTAAGGCCGGTATCGGTAGAGTCAGCCCGGTTACTCCTTGGGGCAAGCCTGCACTCGGTTACAAGACCAGAAAGAAGAACAAGGCTTCTAATCAGTATATCGTAAAGAGAAGAAATGAAAGATAGGGAGGAGCATAAATAATGGGTAGATCACTTAAAAAGGGTCCTTTCGTAGACGCTAAGCTGCTCAAGGCTATCGACGATATGAACGCAGCTAACGACAAGAAAGTTATAAAGACTTGGTCAAGACCTTCAACCATATTTCCACAGATGGTGGAACACACAATTGCAGTGCATGATGGCAAGAAACATGTTCCTGTATACATTACAGAAGACATGGTAGGCCACAGATTGGGAGAATTTGCTCCTACAAGAAACTACAGAGGCCATGCTGCAGATAAGACTACAAAGAAAAAGTAATGAAAGGAGATAACTAAAATGGAAGCAAAAGCAGTTGCAAAATATGTAAGAATGTCTCCTATCAAGCTTAAGCCTGTTACAGATTTAGTAAGAGGCAAGGACTTAAATGAGGCATTAAGCATTTTGAAGTTTACGCCCGGCAAAGGCTCAGAAATAGTTGAAAAGGTTGTTAAGTCAGCAGCAGCAAATGCTGAGAACAATTTCGACATGAATCCTGACAACCTGTACGTTGCTGAAGTTTATGCTCATCAGGGCCCTTCCATGAAGAGATGGAGAGCAGGAGCACAGGGTAGAGCATCAGTCATTCTTAAGAGATCAAGCCACGTAGGCGTTACTCTTAAGGAAAAGAATTAAGGATAGGAGGTTCATTTAATGGGTCAGAAAGTAAGTCCACATGGATTGAGAGTGGGCGTCATCAAAGACTGGGATTCCAAATGGTATGCAGAACCAAAGAATTTTGCAGACTATCTTATAGAAGATAACAAAGTCAGAAATTTTGTTAAGAAGAGATTATATGCGGCAGGCGTTTCAAAGGTATTAATTGAAAGAGCCGCTGAAAATCAGATTAAGGTTATCGTTTTGACAGGAAAGCCTGGAATGGTTATCGGAAGATCCGGAGACGGAATCGACCAGCTCAAGGCAGAAGTTGAAAAGATGACAGGAAAGACTGCTATTATCAGCATCGTTGAAATCAAAAAGGTTGAAATGGATGCTCAGCTTACAGCCGAAAGCATTGCACAGGCTCTCGAAAGAAGAGTTTCCTTCAGAAGAGCAATGAAGCAGGCAATCGGAAGAACAATGAAATCCGGAGCAAAGGGAATCAAGGTTCTCCTTTCAGGAAGAGTTGGCGGAGCTGAAATCGCAAGATCTGAAAAGTACAGCGAAGGAAATGTTCCTCTTCATACTTTAAGAGCAAATATCGACTATGGTTTTGCTGAAGCAGACACTACTTACGGAAAACTCGGCGTTAAGGTTTGGATTAACCACGGCGAAATTCTCGACAAGGTTCTCAAGAGCGCTCTTCCGGAAGAAAAGCCTGAAAGAGGCGGTCGCGGAGACAGAAAGAGAAGAGACGGCGACAGACCTAGAAGAGACGGTGACAGACCAAGAAGAGACGACAGAAGAAACAACGCCGCAAGCGAAGCACCTAAGGCAGTAAATCCAAGAGTAAGAAAAACTCCGAAGGTAGCTCCGGCACCACAGGTAGAAGAATCACAGGTTGAAGCTGAGGCTCCTGCAGCAGCAGAAACCGAAGCATAAGCATAGGAAAGGAGGACACGCTCATGTTAATGCCAAAGCGCGTTAAACGCAGAAGAGTTCACAGAGGAAGAATGAAGGGCGTAGCAACAAAGGGTAATACAATTACTTACGGTTCATACGGCCTTATCTCACAGGAATGTGGCTGGATCACCTCAAATCAGATTGAAGCAGCCAGAATTGCAATGACAAGATCAATCAAAAGAGGTGGTAAAGTATATATTAAGATTTTCCCACACAAGTCAGTAACAAAGAAACCTGCTGAAGTACGTATGGGTTCCGGTAAAGGTGCTCCTGAGTACTGGGTAGCAGTAGTTAAGCCGGGCAGAGTTATGTTTGAAATTGATGGAGTTACGGAAGAACAGGCAAGAGAAGCTATCAGACTTGCTATGCACAAGCTTCCGGTAAAATCCAAGTTTGCCATCAAAGGCCAGGAATTAGCAGAGGGTGGTGAAGCATAATGGAATTAAAGAAAATGAGAGAAATGACAGAAGTTGAGCTGAATGCTGAGCTGAAGAAGATGAAGAACGAACTGTTCAATCTGAGATTCCAGCACGTTACAGGTCAGCTTGAAAACCCTATCAAGATGAGAGACATCAAGAAGGATATCGCCAGAGTTAAAACTATTATCAGAGAAAAAGAACTTGCAAAGGTTCAGGGCTAATAGAAAGGAGGATGTAATATGACAGTTGAAAGAAACAGAAGAAAGACCAAGGTCGGTATTGTAGTAAGTGACAAGATGGATAAGACTATCACTGTTGCTATGGAAGACTTCGTAAGACATTCCCTTTATGGAAAAGCTGTAAAGAGAACCAAGAAGGTAAAGGCTCATGATGAAAACAATGAGTGCAGTATCGGCGATAAAGTTAGAATTATGGAAACAAGACCTCTCTCCAGAGACAAGAGATGGAGACTGGTCAGCATCATTGAAAAGGTTAAGTAAAGGAGGCACCAGATATGATTCAGACAGAAACCAGATTAAGAGTTGCTGACAATTCAGGTGCGAAGGAACTTTTATGTATCCGTATTCTCGGCGGTACTTCCCGTCAGTATGCATATATCGGAGATGTAATTGTTTGTGCCGTAAAGGAAGCTACTCCGGGTGGAGTTGTTAAAAAAGGCGACGTAGTTAAGGCTGTAGTTGTTAGAACTAAGCATGGTGCCAGAAGAGCAGACGGCAGCTATGTAAAGTTTGACCAGAATGCCGCAGTTATTATAAAGGAAGATAAGAATCCAGTAGGAACTCGTATCTTCGGACCGGTAGCTAGAGAGCTCAGAGAAAAGGGCTTCATGAAGATAGTGTCACTGGCACCAGAAGTATTATAGGAGGGTGTTACGGATGCGAATTAAAAAAGATGATATGGTAATGGTAATTACCGGCAAAGATAAAGGCAAGAAAGGCAAAGTCCTGAAGGCTATGCCAAAAGAAAACAAGGTTATCGTTGAAGGTATCAATGTCCAGACAAAGCATGCAAAGCAGACCAGAAACACAAAGGCTGAAATCAAGCATCAGGAAGGACCTATCGACGTATCCAACGTTATGTATTTTGACGCAAAAGAAAAAGCACCTGTACGTATCGGCTTCAAGGTTGAAAACGGAACCAAGAAGAGAATTTCCAAGAAGTCAGGCGCTGTAATCGACTAAGAAAGGAGGAGACGATTTTGACTGCAAGATTAAGAGAAACTTACAAAGAAAAAGTGTTCAATGCACTTATGGATAAATTCCATTACAGCAATGTAATGATGGTTCCAAAGCTCACAAAGATTACTATTAACATTGGTCTTGGTGAAGCTAAGGATAACGCAAAGCTTTTAGAAACTGCTACAGAAGAATTAGGTCTGATCAGTGGTCAGAAGCCTGTTGTTACAAAGGCTAAGAAGTCTATTGCTAACTTCAAGGTTAGACAGGGAAACCCGGTGGGAACCAAGGTTACACTCAGAGGCGACAGCATGTACGAATTCGCTGATAAGTTCTTCAACATCGCTCTTCCGAGAGTAAGAGACTTCAAAGGTGTTAGCAAGAACTCCTTCGACGGCCGCGGAAATTACTCCGTAGGTATCAAGGAACAGCTGATTTTCCCAGAAATCAACTACGACAAGGTAGATAGAATAACGGGTATGAATATCGTATTTACAACAACGGCTAAGAACGACGAAGAAGCAGCAGCTTTACTCGAATTACTGGGTATGCCGTTTGAAAAGTAGAGGAGGATAAGATGGCAAAAACATCTCTCAAGGTTAAACAGGCAAGAAAACCTAAGTTTTCAACAAGAGCTTATACAAGATGCAGAATTTGCGGAAGACCACATTCAGTACTCAGAAAGTACGGAATCTGCCGTATCTGTTTCAGAGAGCTTGCTTATAAGGGAGAAATTCCGGGAGTCAGAAAAGCAAGCTGGTAAAAATATTTATTGTTGTGCAGGCCCGCTGCAGCGGGAACCGCATGAGAAAGGAGAACAACTGTAATGACAATGACAGATCCAATAGCAGATATGCTAACAAGAATCAGAAATGCCAATACTGTGGGACATGCAACAGTTGATGTTCCGGCTTCAAAGATGAAGAAGTCAATCGCCGGAATCCTGACTGAAGAAGGATACATTAAGGGATTTGATGTTATCGATGACGATAAGCAGGGTGTTATCAGAATTCAGATGAAGTATGGCACAGGCAAAGAAAGAGTTATCAGCGGAATCAAGAAGATTTCAAAGCCGGGCCTTAAGGTTTACGCAAAGGCTGACGAAGTACCAAGAGTACTCGGTGGTCTGGGCATCGCTATTATTTCAACTTCCAACGGCGTTATCAGCGATAAGGAAGCAAGAAAGCTTGGCGTAGGCGGCGAAGTAATTTGTTATGTTTGGTAGGAGGTAAGAAATGTCAAGAATAGGTAGAAAACCTGTTGTAATTCCTGCCGGCGTAGAAGTCAAGGTTGACGGAAACAATCTCGTTACTGTCAAAGGACCAAAGGGCGAATTACAGCAGCAGATCAGCAAGCTTATAAAAGTAGAAATTAAAGACGGTGAACTTGTTACATCCAGAGAAAGTGACGCAAAAGAACACAGATCACAGCACGGACTGGCAAGAACACTGATTAACAACATGGTAATCGGCGTTACAACAGGCTTCGAAAAGAAGCTTCAGCTTGTGGGCGTTGGTTACAAGGCAGAGAAGAAGGGCAAGACTCTGGTTCTCAGCCTCGGTTATTCTCATCCGGTAGAACTCGAAGATCCTGAAGGAATTACTACTGAGGTAACTTCACCTACAGAATTAACCGTAAAGGGTATAGATAAGGCTTATGTCGGAAATTACACTGCTAACATCAGAGCATGGAGAGAACCTGAACCATACAAGGGCAAGGGTATCAAGTATGCCGATGAAGTTATCAGAAGAAAAGAAGGCAAGGCCGGAGCTAAGAAATAGAAAGGAGTGAAGTGAAAAATGGAAAGCAGAAATGATAAGCGTCTTGCAAGACATGCACGTGTAAGAAAAAATTTATCCGGAACTCCTGAGAAGCCAAGACTTTGTGTTTTCAGAAGCAACAAGAACATCTCAGTTCAGATTATCGATGATGTTAACGGTGTTACTTTAGTATCCGCATCTTCCCTCGACAAGGAACTCAAGGGTCAGATTGAATACGGCGGAAACAAAGAAGCGGCAAAGGTTGTAGGCGAAGCTATTGCCAAGAGAGCTCTTGCCAAGGGAATTGAGAATGTTTGCTTCGACAGAGGCGGATTCTTATATCACGGTAGAGTAAAAGAACTGGCAGACGGTGCTCGTCAGGCAGGTCTGAAATTCTAACAGGAGGTAAAAAGAATGCGAACAAATATTGATGCATCCAAGCTTGACTTAAAAGAAACTATCGTCAACATAAGACGTGTAGCAAAGACAGTTAAGGGCGGCAGAAACATGAGATTCAGCGTAACCGTAGTTGTCGGCGACGGCGAAGGTTATGTTGGTGTAGGTCTTGGAAAGGCTCTGGAAATTCCTGAAGCTGTAAGAAAAGCTACAGAAGATGCAAAGAAGAATTTAATATACGTTCCAACTGTCGGAACGACTATTCCACATAGAAACCTTGGCGTTTTCGGTGCAGGCAAGGTTCTGCTTATGCCGGCTGCGGAAGGTACCGGGGTTATTGCAGGTTCATCAGTACGTACAGTGCTTGAAGCTGCAGGAATTAAAGATGTTAGAGCAAAGTCAATCGGTTCTAACAACACAGGAAATATGGCCTATGCAACACTTGAAGGCCTTAAGAACCTCATGACTCTGGACAAGGTTGCAAAGTTAAGAGGAAAGACTAAGGAAGAAATTTTTGGATAGGAGGAACGCATAAATGGCAAAGATGATTAAAGTTACTTTAACAAAAAGCACAATCGGCGCTTCCCCTAAGCAGAAGAAAGTTGTAGAAGCGTTAGGACTTAAAAAGATGCAGTACTCAGTTGAATTACCTGACACTCCACAGACTCGTGGCGCTGTAGCAAAGGTATCACATCTCGTTACTGTAGAAGAACTGTAGGAATGGAGGTGCAAAGATATGAAACTGCATGAATTAAGAGCGGTAGAAGGTGCTACTAAAAATCCTAAGAGAAAAGGCAGAGGTACAGCTACCGGCCAGGGTAAAACCGGCGGCAGAGGTATGAACGGTCAGAAATCCAGAAGCGGCGGCGGCACAAGACTCGGATTCGAAGGCGGCCAGATGCCTTTATACAGAAGACTTCCTAAGAGAGGTTTCACAAATATCTGGGGTGAAGTATACACCGTTATAAATGTAGACGTTTTGAACAGATTTGAAGCCGGCACGGTTGTAACACCAGAATTACTTAAGGCAGAGGGAATCGTAAAGCAGGTTAAGGATGGTATCAAGATCCTCGGAAACGGTAACCTCGAAAAGAGTGTTACAGTAAAGGCTCACAAATTCAGCAAGACGGCAGTGGAAAAGATTGAGTCTGCAGGAGGAAAGGCAGAGGTGATTTAGTATGGAGATGCTTAAAACAATCGGTCAGGCCTGGAAGATTGCGGATATCAGAAAGAAAATCATCTTTACACTTCTGATGCTTGTTGTTTTCAGACTTGGTTCAAACATTCCTGTCCCTGGCATTGACAGGGCAGTACTTGATGAAGTATTCAACGGCGGAACAGGTTTGTTTACTTTGTTTGATATGTTCTCCGGAGGAGCTTTCAGCAATTTTACAATATTTGCTCTGAGCATTACTCCATATATCACTGCGTCAATTATACTGCAGCTGCTGACCATAGCGATTCCTGCACTGGAAAACCTGGCAAAGGAAGGCACGGAAGGCAGGAAAAAAATTGCTCAATTGACACGTTATTTAACAGTTGTTCTGGCATTTATCCAGGCTATCGGTCTTACGGTAGGTATGTTCAACCGTGCGGTAATTAACAAGGACTTCTTCTCCGTTGCAATTATCGTTCTGGTTCTTTCAGCCGGTACCGCATTCCTTATGTGGCTTGGTGAGCAGATCAACGAAAACGGTATCGGAAACGGTATTTCGCTGATTATCTTCGGCGGTATCGTTTCAAGACTGCCGAGTGCACTCCATACTACGGGAGTACAGTTCAAGGCAGGAGAAATCGGTATCGTTACTATTTTGGTATTCCTGATTTTCGCTGTAATTGTCATTCTTGGCATTATCCTTATACAGCAGGGTCAGAGAAGAATTCCGGTACAGTATGCAAAGAGAGTTGTGGGAAGAAAAATGTATGGCGGACAGTCAACACATATTCCTCTCAAGGTTAACCAGGCAGGCGTTATTCCTGTAATCTTTTCACTTTCATTGCTGCAGTTCCCGATTACACTGACATATTTCTGGCCAAACTCAGCTTTTGCAACCTGGGTAGCAAAGTGGATTTCACCTTACGGGAATCCGGGAGTATGGATTTATATTGTATTAAATATTATCCTTACTTTCTTCTTTACATATTTCTACACAGCAGTAACATTCAATCCTGTTGATGTAGCAAACAATATGAAAGCAAACGGCGGATTTATTCCGGGAATCAGACCGGGAAGATCAACTATTGATTATTTAAACAAAGTAATGACAAGAATTACTTTTGTAGGAGCAGCATTCTTAGCAGTCATTGCAACGATGCCATATGTCATCAGTAACTTTACTGCAATTGACTTCCGTTTCGGAGGCACATCACTGCTTATCGCAGTCGGCGTTGCACTTGACACTATGAAGCAGTTGGAAAACCAGATGGTTATGAGAAACTATCAGGGCTTCCTCAAATAAGGAGATGTCAAAATGAATCTGATTTTATTAGGCCCTCCGGGTGCAGGCAAAGGCACCCAGGCTGCAAGAATGATTGAGAAATATAAAATTCCTCAGATTTCTACAGGTGATATATTCAGAAAGAATATAAAAGAAGGAACAGAGCTCGGAAAGAAAGCCCAGGAATACATGAACAAGGGTGAACTCGTTCCTGACGATCTTGTTATCGAAATTGCAACCACAAGATTACTTGAGGATGATTGTAAGAACGGTTTCCTGCTTGACGGTTTCCCAAGAACTGTATATCAGGCAGAGAAGCTCGATGAATTCCTTGCAAAGCACGGCAAGAAGATTGACAAGGTTCTTGACATTGCTGTTGAAAAAGAAGAACTTATGACAAGGCTGATTGGCAGAAGAGTGTGCCGTTCATGCGGCGCAACTTATCATATCGTGAATATGCCTCCAAAGAAAGAAGGCGTTTGCGACAGCTGCGGCGGCGAACTTTATCAGAGAGCTGACGACAACAAAGAAACTGTTGAAAACAGAATCGATGTTTACAATTCTCAGACAAAGCCGCTGGTTGATTATTATGAAAAAGCCGGAAATATTGCACATATTGACGGAGCCATCGGACTTGAAAATGTATTTGCGCATATAGTAAGCGTTTTAGGAGCATAAGATGATCATCATCAAATCAGAGCAAGAGATAGATTTAATGCGGGAATCAGGAAAGGTAACAGGCTATATTCTCAGGGAACTTGAGAATTACATCAAGCCGGGAATGTCTACTATGGACGTCGACCGTTTTGTGGAAAAAACAATTCTTTCCCACAAGATGATACCGACATTCAAAGGGTACGACGGATTTCCTGCAAGTGCATGCGTGTCTGTTAACGAAGAGGTTGTTCACGGTATCCCTTCAAAGAAGAGAATTATTCAGGAAGGCGATATTGTAAGCGTGGACGTCGGATGCACATATAAAGGTTATGTAAGCGATGCAGCCCGCACTTATGCGGTAGGCAAGGTTGCCCCCGAAGCTCAGAGACTTATAGACGTAACCAGGGACAGCTTCTTTGAAGGTTTGAAGTTCTGCAAGGTAGGCTACAGACTTTCGGACATTTCCCATGCGATTCAGACAAAAGCCGAGGGCGAAGGCTTTTCGGTTATCAGGGATTTTGTGGGACACGGTGTCGGAAGCGAAATGCATGAAGAACCCCAGATTCCGAATTACGGAAAACCGGGAAGAGGTCCAAGACTTGCAGCAGGTATGGTATTTGCCATTGAACCGATGATTTGTCAGGGATCTTACGATGTAGATGTGCTTTTAAATAACTGGACTGTTGTTACGGTTGACGGAAAGCTGTCAGCGCATTATGAGAATACTGTTGTGATAAATGATGGTGAGCCGGAGCTGCTTACCCTTTAAAGGAGAGTGTTTATTTATGGCGAAAAAAGACGTCATCGAGGTACTTGGTACAGTTGTTGATGCCCAGCCAAACGCTATGTTTGTCGTAAAGCTTGAAAACGGTTACGAAGTCCTTGCCCATATTTCGGGAAAGATAAGAATGAACTTCATCAGGATTCTCCCGGGTGACAAGGTAAAAGTAGAACTTTCACCTTATGACCTTACAAGGGGAAGAATTACATGGAGAGACAAGTAGCCCGGATAGATTCATGAAAACGTTTATGTAAAGCATTAAGGAGGAAACAAAATGAAAGTAAGAGCCTCAGTAAAGCCTATCTGCGAAAAGTGCAAGATTATCAAGAGAAACGGAAAAGTTATGGTTATCTGCGAAAATCCAAAGCACAAGCAGAAGCAGGGCTGATAACAAACAACAATAGATGCTGATAAGGGGGGAGCGGCTGTGCTCTCCCGCCGTGAGGCGGCAGGGCTACCCCGTGAGCATTTTGTATTTTAATTTAATTGCATGCACCTTTGTGCATGAGAAAGGATGGAAAATATGGCTCGTATAGCCGGAGTGGACTTACCAAGAGAAAAGAGAGTTGAAATTGGTTTGACTTATATTTATGGTATTGGAAGACCAACAGCTTTAGTTATTTTAGAGAAAGCCGGTGTAAATCCTGATACAAGAGTCAAGGATTTGACAGAAGATGAAGCCGGTGCTATCAGAAAGATCATCGACCAGGAATACGTAGTAGAAGGCGATCTCAGAAGAGAAGTTTCCCTTAACATCAAGAGACTTATGGAAATCGGATGTTACAGAGGAATCAGACATAGAAGAGGACTTCCTGTAAGAGGACAGAAGACAAAGACAAATGCAAGAACACGCAAGGGTCCTAAGAAGACTGTAGGAAGAAAGAAGAAAGCTACAAAGTAAGGAGGTAGGAAAGAATGGCTAAGACTGTAAAGAAAACAGTTAGAAAAAAGAGAAGAGAACGTAAGAACATTGAAAAAGGCCAGGCTCATATCCAATCCACCTTTAACAATACTCTTGTAACTCTTTCTGACCTGGCAGGAAATGCGCTGTCATGGTCAAGTGCAGGTTCTCTTGGATTCAAGGGTTCCAGAAAATCAACTCCTTTCGCAGCTCAGATGGCTGCAGAAGAAGCTGCAAAGGGTGCTATGGAGCACGGACTTAAGACTGTTGAAGTTTATGTAAAGGGTCCGGGTTCCGGTCGTGAAGCTGCTATCAGAGCTCTGCAGGCTGCAGGACTTGAAATCAGCATGATCAAGGATATTACACCTATTCCGCATAACGGATGCAGACCACCAAAGAGAAGAAGAGTCTAATTGAAGGGAGGAGAAATTCAAAATGGCAAGATATACAGAAGCTAGCTGCAGATTGTGCAGAAGAGAAGGCCAGAAGCTTTTCCTTAAGGGCGAAAGATGCTACAGCGCAAAGTGTGCTTTAGAAAAGAAGAATTACGCTCCCGGACAGCATGGTCAGAGCAGAAAAAAGATGTCTGAATACGGACTTCAGTTAAGAGAAAAGCAGAAGGCAAAGAGATTCTACGGACTTCAGGAAACTCAGTTCAGAAATCTGTTTGACAAGGCTGCAAGAAAGGCAGGTATCACAGGTGAAAACCTCCTGATCCTCCTCGAGTCAAGACTTGACAATGTAGTTTTCAGACTTGGTTTTGCTTCATCAAGAAAGGAAGCAAGACAGCTGGTTGTACATGGACACTTTACAGTAAACGGAAAGAAAGTTGATATTCCTTCATACGAAGTAAAGGCCGGAGATGTTATCAAGGTAAAAGAAAAGAGCACAAACTCACCTAAATTCAAGGAAGTTAAGGAAATGTCCATCAGCGTACCTGCATGGGTAACTGTAGATGTTGAAAAGCTTGAGGGAAAGGTCGTTGCTCTGCCTAGAAGAGAAGAAATAGATACTCCAATTGCGGAGCATTTAATCGTCGAATTGTACTCCAAGTAATTTTCGATATTTATACATTTTATATTTTATCGGATTTATTACGAATGGAACAAAAAGGAGGGTTTTTGAGTGATAGAAATCGAAAAGCCAGCAATTAAATGCGAAAGTTCGGACAACAATCCAAATTACGGCAAGTTCACTATTGAACCTCTTGAAAGAGGCTATGGAACAACTCTCGGCAACAGCATGAGAAGGATTCTTCTCAGTTCCATGCCTGGAGCTGCCGTAACATCTATTAGAATCGACGGTATACTTCACGAGTTTTCAACTATTCCGGGTGTAAAAGAGGACGTTACTGAAATTATACTCAACCTCAAGAAGCTCGCAATCAGAATAACAGAAGAAGACACAAAAACAAAAGATATTAATATTAATGTGACAGGTCCTATGGAACTGACCGCAGGCTATATTGCGGACAATATCAAATCCGGCGTTGAAATTTACAACAGGGATCTTCACATTGCAACACTGGAAGAGAATGCTACCCTGAACATGGATATCAGCCTTGCAAAGGGAAGAGGTTATGTTCCTGCAGATCAGAACAAGAACGAGAACACACCGATAGCTGTTATCCCTGTGGACTCCATTTTCACACCGGTACGCAAGGTCAATTACACAGTCCAGAACACAAGAGTCGGTCAGGTTACCGATTTTGACAAGCTTATACTTGAAGTATGGACAAACGGTGCAATTGAGCCGAAAGAAGCTGTGTCGCTCGGTGCGAAGATTATGCATGAGCATCTCAATCTGTTTGTTGAACTCACAGAGGAAGTTGCTAATGCGGGAAGTGTTATGCGTGAACCTGCAACAACAATAACTGAGATGATCAGGGATATGACAATTGAAGATCTTGAACTTTCCGTTCGTTCATACAATTGTCTTAAGAGAGCAAATATCAATACAGTGGATGAACTGACTCGCAAGTCCGAGGACGATATGATGAAGGTTAGAAACCTTGGAAAGAAGTCCCTGGATGAAGTAAAACACAAACTTGAGGAGTTGGGTCTGGGCTTAAGACCTAACGATGATTGAATTTAAGGAGGAGATTAGTTATGCCAGGATACAGAAAACTAGGCAGACCGACTGCTCATAGAAAAGCTATGCTGAGAAATATTGTCACAGATCTGTTCAGAGAAGGACGTATTTCTACTACTGACTGCAGAGCAAAGGAAGCCAGAAGAGAAGCTGAAAAGCTGATTACTCTTGCAAAGCGCGGCGACCTTCATGCAAAAAGACAGGTACTTGCTTATGTCTATGATGAGGATGTAGTAAAGAAGTTATTTGATGAAATAGCTCCTAAGTATGCTGAGAGAAACGGTGGATATACAAGAATTCTGAAGCTGGGACCTAGACAGGGAGACTGTGCTGAGGTTGTATTCTTAGAGCTTGTGTAATTAAAAAACAATCAAAAGAGATCTTCTGAAAAGAAGGTCTCTTTTAAATTTCGTTCAAAATGGGTTAGTGAATGTTTACCGTGTTTTGGACCTATGATATAATTTAGCTGACTAAATATAGGTTATGAAAGGGAATGTGCAATTACTTACATATTTTTACATATATGCAAATGCTATAGAAAACTTGGGAGTGTTTACAATCGGGCGGAGAACTTATGACAGACGGGTTAAAAAAGGAAAATTTTATAAAGGGAAAGCTTCTCGTCAGATTTCTGATGATTCTTGACAACCTGCCTTTTGATGTCTGGATGAAAGACGAAAACGAGAAATACATATACATGAACAAGCGTTATGCGGAAACTTTTCTGCAGGACGGCGAAAGAACCGAGATGATGTACAAAACGTATGCGGAGCTGACCGACGACGAAAAGGAAATTGAGCGCGCGCACAATTCCGACTGCGAAGTACTGAAAACCGGGAGAGAACATATCTCTGAGGTAAAAACAAGGGAAAAGGGTTATCGTCGTATCTACAAGAAGCTTTTGCGCGACGACAAAGAAAATCCGATCGGTATTCTCGGCGTCGGTGAGGATATCAACATGACTCAGAAGGCAATCAAGCGTCTGAAGCAGAGTGAAGCAAAGTTCAGAACTCTTTTTGAGGAAGCTCCGATGGGAATCGGTATTTTCGATCTTGTCACAGGTCAGGCCTATCAGGTGAACAAACGTTTTGCCGAGATTGCCGGCCTTTCGAAATCCGAAGCTCTGACGGTGCCGTGGCTTGCTTATACTCATCCTGAGGATATAGAAAAAAACACGAGGATGAACATGCTGCTGCAGCGCGGCGAGATTCCGATGTATATGATGGAAAAACGTTTCAGGCACAAGGACGGCAAAATTATCTGGGTAAATCTTACCGTTGCGAAATATTATCAGGACGATGATACGAGCAGATCCATATGCATGGTTGAAGATATAACGGCGCGCAAGGAGGCCGAAGAACGAGTAAGGTACCTCAGTAATCACGATGAGCTTACAGGGGTTTACAACAGGCGTTATTTCAATTCAATCGAAGAGGAAATGACAAAAGAAGAAAACAGGCCGCTGTCGCTTATTATGGCTGATGTAAACGGTCTCAAGATGACAAACGATGTTTTCGGTCATGTTGCAGGCGACCGTCTTTTGAAGCGTACGGCGGAGATTATGGCAGCTGTATGCGGCAGCAGTGCTTCAATATGCAGAACGGGCGGAGATGAATTTACGATTCTTTTGCCCAGAACTACAGGTGAGCAGGCACGTTATTACGTGCAGGAAATGAAGCGACGCATTTCTGTTCCTGACGAGAGTCTCAGGGTTGTTCATTCCGTTTCCTTCGGATGCGATGTTTTGAATGATGACATCAAGGATTTGGAGCATCTTTTCAGCAACGCGGAAGGTGAGATGTACAAAAACAAACTCTTTGAAAGTCCCAAAATGCGCAAGGAGACGATCAGACTCGTTGTTGCCGGCATGCGGGACAAAGGGGAAATTTTTGAGCACAGCAGAAGCGTTATGCGTTATGCGATGAGGTTTGGAAAAGCCCTTCAGCTGCCGGACGAGCAGCTTGCAGATCTGAAGACGGCGGCATTTATGCATGATATAGGCAGTGCATGCAAGAAAAACGGAAAAGACAGCGAGAAGGAATTTGACAAGGCGACTGCGAAGCATTCCGAAACGGGATATCAGATTTTGCGTCTTACAAAAGAATATAAGCATCTTGCCGAATTTGTGCTTCATCATCACGAAAGCTTCGACGGAACAGGTTTTCCGAGCGGCCTCAGGGGAAGGGTAATTCCTCTTGAATCGCGGATTATTGCCGTAGCCGACGAATATGTTCACAGACTTTCCGAACTTTCGGATGATGACGGGAACAAGGAAAAAACTGCTGTTGAGGGCCTGAAAAAACTTGCGGGTAGCAAGCTGGACCCTGAACTTGTGGATATATTTACCGAAGAAATTTTAAAAGAAAAAGACACGGACGATTAGAGAAAAGACTGAATTATTATCGAAAAGCGGGCTGAAATATGCGGGCTTGAGTTTATTACAGGTGTTGGCGGATTTGAGAAAACGAGAATTCAAGGGGAGGAAGAAAACATGGATATGCAAACAGAAATCACCTTATTAAAGGGAGAACTTGAAGAAGTGCAGAGCACTCTTGCCAAAAAGGAAAAGATGCTCGAAATTTATGAAAGGCAGGCAAAATTTGATGCCGTAACGGGACTTGGGAGTACAAACAGTTATATTGAATATCTCGGTTCGCTGAATGTGCGGGCGTTAAGCAGCATAGGAATTATTCTTTCGGACATCAACGGTATGCAGCTTTTCAATCAGAAATACGGAAAAGAATACGGGACAGAAATTCTGAAAAAAATTGCTGATACATTTTTGGCTGCTTTTGAGGGACATTCCGTATTCAGGATAGGCAGTGATGAAATCGGCATCATATGTGAAAATATCACAAAGGAAGATTTTAATAACAGATTTCAGAAGGCAAAACTCGGCTTACTTTCGACGGACGGCGAAGGAATTTCCGCAGGTGCAAAATTTGTAGAAAATCCGACAGATCTGGACCAGATAATTAAAGAAACCGAAATCCTTCTGCAGAAGGAAAAGGAAAAGTATCACGAGAATAAGCAACGAAGAGGAACAAGAGCGAATTTTGCGGCGCTTAAGCAGCTGATGGACGATATTAACAATAAGCGTTACGAAGTATATCTTCAGCCGAAGGTTGACTGCAAAACAGGTAAGCTTTCGGGCGCAGAGGCGCTTGCAAGATTTAAAAACAGCGAGAACCTTTATGTGCTGCCGAAAAATTTCGTACCTTCACTTGAGAGAGAAAGCCTGATCAGATATCTTGACATATTTGTGTTCGAGGAGGTATGCAGACTTATAGCGCTCTGGAAAATTAAGGGATACGATATTGTGCCTCTTTCATTTAACTTTTCAAAGGTAACGCTTCTTGAACCGAATATCGTCAAAATGGTTCATAATATCCACGCAAACTACAAGATTCCGAAGGAACTTCTCGAAATAGAGGTTATGGAATCGGCAAGCAATTCCGAGATTGAGGATATTGAAAATGTAGTGAAGGAATTTAACGCGGAAGGCTTCAGCGTTGCGCTTGACGGTTTCGGAACGCAGCATGTAAGCCTTGCAATGCTGATAATGCTTGATGTTCAAAGAATTAAGCTTGACAGAAAGCTGATTTCGGATATCGATGTAAACGAGAAGAGCAGAGTTGTGGCTGAGCATGCAGTCAAGATGGGACGTGCGCTCGGTCTTCATGTGACGGCGGCGGGCGTTGAAAATCAGGAGCAGTACGATATTCTCAAAAATACCGAATGCGAAGAACTGCAGGGCTTCCTGTTTGACAAGCCTATGTCCATCACGGATTTTGAGAAAAAATATATGCTTTAACCGGAATTTCGGGAGAAAATATACGACTTAACCGAAATTTTGATTGTGCCCGAAATACTGCAGATTCTGAATCTGCAGTATTTTTGTGCTCCCGGTGCTGCCGGTTTTCGGGGCAGACGGTTTTGTGATTTCCCTCTTCCTTGACATTGAAAGGTCCTGAGTATACTATAATTATGGATTTGTGTTTTCATTTCCTTACTACCTGAAAGAGAGCATTTTTAATGGAAGAAATAATACGTGTGGAGAACCTCACATTTGAATATTCGACGGATGAAAGTCTAATCGCAACGAAGGCTCTGGACAATGTCAGTTTCAGCATTGAAAAAGGCAGCTTTACAGCGATAATAGGCAGAAACGGCTCCGGCAAATCGACACTTGCAAAGCATCTGAACGCGTTACTGCTGCCGGTTGAAGGCAGGGTTTTGGTAGGAGGAATCGATACTGCGGACTCTTCGAAATTGTGGAATATCAGGCAGCGTGTCGGCATGGTTTTTCAAAATCCCGACAATCAGCTTGTTTCTGCGATAGTCGAAGATGATGTGGCTTTTGGACCGGAGAATCTGGGTATTGAACCGGCACAGATCAGAGAAAGGGTTGACGCGGCACTTGATGCCGTAAATATGTACGCTCACAGAAAGAAGGCGCCGCATCTGCTTTCGGGCGGTCAGAAGCAGCGTATAGCAATTGCGGGTGTAATTGCCATGGAACCCGAATGCATAGTTTTCGATGAGCCTACGGCCATGCTTGACCCAAGCGGAAGGAAAGCCGTCATGGACATTATCGAAAAGCTGCATGATAAGGGCATTACAGTTATTCTGATTACTCATTTCATGGATGAGGCAGCAAAAGCCGACCGCATTATTATTATGGACAAAGGCAGAATTGCACTTGACGGAACTCCGCAGGAAATTTTTCTTAATGCGGATAAGGTCAGGGAGCTTAACCTTGAGCTGCCGCTCGGGGCGGATATTGCAGACCGTCTGAGGAAGGCGGGCATTGACGTTCCGCAAAATATTATCGAAGCAGAGGAAATGGTGGAATTTTTATGTCGATTGAAGTAAACAGTCTTACTCATATATACAGCAGCGGTACACCCTACAGATCGGTGGCGCTTTCGGATGTCAGTTTTACTTTGCAGGACAGAGAAATCGTCGGAATAATAGGGCGTACCGGATCGGGCAAATCCACGCTTTTGCAGCATTTGAACGGACTTTTGAAGGCAACCTCCGGGACTGTTAAAGTAGGAGACACGGAAATTACGGCACCAAAAACGCCTCTTCGTGAAATCAGGCAGCGTGTCGGACTCGTATTTCAGTATCCGGAATATCAGCTTTTTGAAGAAACGGTGGCCAAGGATGTTGCTTTCGGCCCGATGAATCTCGGTCTCTCAAAGGAAGAGACAGACCGGAGAGTCAGGGAGGCGCTTGCGCTTGTAGGCCTTGACTACGATGAATTTGCAATGCGTTCGCCGTTTGAGCTTTCGGGCGGTCAGAAGAGGCGTGTCGCAATTGCAGGCGTTGTTGCGATGAAACCTCAGGTACTTATACTTGATGAGCCTACTGCCGGTCTTGATCCCAAAGCTCGGGCGGATGTTATTGAAATGGTCCGCAGAATACATGAAAGCGAAGGAAATACAACAATTTTTGTTTCGCACAATATGATGGATATCGCAGTCCTTTCAGACACCGTTATGGTGATGCATGACGGAAAACTTGTCAGGAAGGGAACACCTAAGGAAGTCTTTTCCGCCGCGGAGGAGCTGGAAGAAATGGGACTTGCTCTGCCGCCTGCAACGGCATTTTTGCAGAAACTCAGGAAAGAAGGATTTCTTGAGGAGCTTTCTGTTGCCTTTACACCGGAGGCTGCGGCCGGCGAAGTGCTGAGACAATTACAAAGAGAAAAATAAGAAAGGTTTTTGCTGATGATTCGTGATATAACTTTGGGACAGTATTATCCGGGCGAGTCCTGGATACACAGGCTGGATGCAAGGGTGAAGCTGGTTGCCACACTGCTGTTTATTGTGGGGCTTTTTCTTGTTGATGATTACCCCGGTTTTATCTGCCCGGTTCTTGGAACAATTCTGGTGATTTCAATGGCCAGAGTGCCGGTTTCATATATGCTCCGCGGTCTTACGCCTGTGTTTTTTATAATTGTCCTTACTTTTATTATAAATATGTTTATGATAACCGGAAAAGTGCTTGTTTACCTCGGGCCGCTGACAATTACTTATGAAGGCCTGCAGACGGCTGTATTTATGGCACTGAGGCTTATTCTGCTGATAGTGGGTTCTTCGGTTCTGACACTTACAACGAAGCCCGTTTCGCTTACGGAGGGAATGGAAAGACTTCTTGCACCGCTGAAAAAGATAGGTGTTCCGGCACATGAACTTGCGATGATGATGACTATAGCGCTGCGCTTTATTCCGACGCTGCTTGATGAGACGGACAAGATAATGAAAGCACAGATGGCACGTGGCGCAGACTTCGAGAGCGGCAACATTTTTGCCAGAGCCAAAAGTCTGATTCCGCTGCTGGTACCTCTTTTTATAAGTGCTTTCAGGATTGCGCAGGACCTTGCAATGGCAATGGAGTCAAGATGCTATCACGGTGATGTCGGACGTACGCATATGCATGTTATGAAACTTGCGGCACGTGACTATATTTCAATTGCGGCATTCATTATATTCTTTGCGGCGATTATTTTTGAAAAGATATATTTTTAAGCGGTCAGGACGTGAACTGCCGGGCAACCTGTTGCCGGTCGGCTTGTTTTGCGGGGCGGTACATACACCGATTTACAGGGGCGATGGACTGCAGCCTGCATGAAAATTTTGGCGGAGTTGGTTTATGCGACAGAGAAAAGTTAAAAATTTAGAAGAAAAGCTTGCAGAACTCTCGGCTTTCAAAGTGGAAGAGCCGGCTTTGCATCGGGGGAAATGGGCACAGCTTTTTTCCGTGAGGACGGTCGCTTTTGATGACGGAGAAAAAAGAGTAACAACCGCAGTGCCGGGAAGTGATGAAAAGAAGGATATAAATGCAAAGCCAAAGGTTTTTCTTGAAATCGGCTGCGGCAAAGGCAGATTCCTGAACGCACACGCCGCAGGCAATCATTCGGCGCTGTATATAGGAATAGAGGGACAGGAAACCGTAATTCTCAGAGCTCTTGAAAAGGCAGAGGAACTGAAAAGTTCAAACATAGTTTTTATCGGAAGCTTTGTCAGGGACCTTTCCGAAATCTTTGCGGACGGCGAGCTTGACGGAATTTATTTGAATTTCAGCGATCCGTGGCCAAAGGCGCGTCATGCGAAGCGGAGGCTGACTTACAGAGACTACCTGAAACAATACAAAAGAATCATTGCAGCGGGAGGTTTTCTTGAATTTAAGACAGACAACGACGCTTTGTTTGATTTTACTCTTGAGGAAATAGAAGAATGCGGATTCAGGCCGGATATGTCAAGCCGCGATCTTCATGCGGAAGGGGCTGAGTCCGAAACATTTCGGGAGGAACTGAAGGCAAGGAACTCTTTTGCGGATGCAATTACTACCGAGTATGAGGAAAAATTCATGGCTGCCGGAAAAAACATCAATTTTGTACGTCTGCAGTTTTGAGTTGGCGCAAAGGCAGCTTTTACCGCCGGTTTTGAGTTGGCGCAAAGGCAACTTTGACCGCCGGCTTTGATTTGCCGCAAAGGCAGCTTCTGCCACCGGTTTTTATTGAAGCGTATGCACTTTCGGAAAAACAAAAGGAATTTTACAATGCATCTAAAAAACCTCCAAAGGCGTTGGCCATCAACGCTTTCGGAGGTTTTTCAGCTGGAGCGGGTGAAGGGAATCGAACCCTCACTATAGCCTTGGGAAGGCCACGGTCTACCACTAACCTACACCCGCATATCATTTTAAAGTGCAGTTTCCTTTCGAAAACTGCACTCTGATTTTAACATGTTTGTAATTATTTGTCCATTGCCGCTCTGATTTTTTTCGGAAGCATCCGGCATTTTTCCTCAGAAACTGAAGCAATTGATACACGGAGTCCTTTTGCAAGAGGAATTAGGAATATTCCCTCTTCCTGCAGGCGCTCGGCAATCGCATCGGGATTGTCGCATGGTATCGAAGCAAAGAAACCTGCATCAAAAGGAACTGTCTTAAGACCTGCCTCTGCCGCAGCCTGTTCAAAGGCATGGCCGCGTGCGAGCAGCATATTTCTGTATTGCTCGCGCTCACTGTCAACCTTTGCAAGCAGTCTTTCGTCAGCATGAATCTTTGCAAGAACGGACTGCGGAGCTCTGCAGCAGTTGGACCAGGAGCCTCTGGAAGAATATTCGCAGACACGTTTAAATTCTTCGGCGATTTCTTTCGTTTTCGCGAGGCAGATCATTGCGCCGCAACGCATTCCGTAAAGAGTGAAGGTCTTGGAGAGACTGTATGCCACAACAGGAAGGATGTTTTCTGGAAGCTTTTCGAAAAGAGGGAGAAAAGAACGACATTCCTCTTCATCTCCGGCAAAATCTATATAAGCCACATCAACAAGAATTGTTACTTTTTTTTCAGTGGAGGCCTGCCTGCAGAGGGCTGAAAGGACTGATTCCCAGTCAGCGTTTGTAAGAGCATACCCTGTAGGGTTATGTGCCGGGGTGTTCAGTATAATTACGAGCTGATTCTGGGCTGCAAGAAGCTCTTTTACCTTTTCTTCAAATCCAACGGCATTAAAGGCTCCTTTTTCGTCGAAGAGAGAGAATGTATCTATGCTTCTGCCGATTTCGGAAGCAATCGTGCCGTATGGTGCCCAGTACCAGTCTGAAGTGAGAACTTTGTCACCGACAGCGGAATAGTTTGAAATAGTATTTCTTATTGAGCCTGTACCGCCGGGTGTGGCTACTGCCTCGGCAAAGCATTTGGGAGCATATTTTTTTCCGAGTGCTGCTTCAAGAATCGCGCTGCGGAATTCGGGAATACCTCCGATAGGCGCGTATTCCGCAAACTCTGTGGGACTGAGATTTTTGAGAACATCCACGACAGAAGAAAGTACTATAAGATTTCCGTTATCGTCCAGAAGTGCGCCGATAGTCGCATTAACAACCGCATCTTTTCCCCGTTCGGCAATCATTTTTTTTGCTTTATTGCTGATACCGAAAATCTTATCTTCAAGTGGAATTTTTCTACCGTTTGACTGTGCAAAAATTAAATCACCCATATGCCTCATCTCCTCTTCAAACTTAAACAAGTGTATAATATATATCACACAAATTTGTACGAAAACACAAATATATGCAAACATTATAGTCTTACTTCTAAAAATAATCAAGAAAAAGAAGATGTATATTGGCAAAAATATGAAATTATTTTTTGTGCATATGCACCTGCGTATGAAATGCGCAGGCGAAAATTATGCTGCGGCAGTACTGATGTCTGTGTGCGCAAAATGGATTGAGGAAAATGTAAAAATAAATTGAAGTCAGCAAAAAAAGGTGTTAAAATGCCGATGGTTTGAAATTGTTTGATCCGGAGGCACCGGTTTTGCGGTGCATTTTCTTTGTTGAGGGAGTTTCCAGAGTGGAGAAGATAAAAAAATATCTGATTGCGTTTATTATACTTATATTTACTGTGGCAGTTTTTACAGGCTGCAGCGGTGCCGGCGAAAAGCAAAATGCAGATGAAATTGATGAAATTAATGAAGACAGAATTAAGATAGTTGCCACAATTTTTCCGGCTTTTGATATTGCAAGACATGTTGCAGGTATAAATGCCGATGTGGAAATGCTGATTCCGCCCGGCAGTGAAGTGCATTCGTTTAAACCGGCTGAGAAGGATATTAAGGAGGCTGCCGGTGCAGATCTTTTAATATATAACGGAGGCAAGATTGATGCCTGGGCGCAGGAAGTAATTGATGAAGCCGATGAAAGGCTGAATTCGATTGCAATGATTGACGCCGCGGACATCAGCGGGTCAGAAACACAAGCACCCGTTAAAGAGGGAGAAGATGCGAAAAGCGAAGAAAGTACTGATGAAAAAGATGAAAACTTTTCCGAAAGAATTCAGGACGAACATGTCTGGACTTCTCCGCAAAATGTAATGAAGATAACAGAAAAGGTCTGTGAAAGCCTTTGCGAAATGGACCCTGACAACGCACCGCTTTATGAAACAAATGCTGAAATATATATTGCGGAATTGCAGGTTCTGGATGAAGATTTCAGAAGCATTACTGACACTGCCGGCCGAAAAACCGTGGCTTTCGCAGACAGATGCCCTACAGCCTATTTTGCGAATGAATACGGGCTTGCATGCATTTCGCCGTTTGCGGGTTGTAACGGTGAAACGGAACCGAATGAGCAGAAAGTCGGATTACTGACAGATATGGTTAAAAACGAAAATATACCGGTTGTTTTTTATATTGAATTTTCAAGCAGAGAAACAGCGGATGAGATATGTGATAAAACAGGAGCAAAGCAGCTTCTCTTTCATAGCTGCCATAATATATCGGAAGAAGAATTCGAATCCGGTGAGACATATACAACACTTATGCGTGCAAATCTTGAAAAACTAAAAGAAGCATTGAATTGACGCAAGGCCTTCGCACCTGTGTATAGCTCACGGCCGCGGAGACCTTTTGTATTTCAAAATGTTAACAAAATGTTAATTTTTTGTGATTTGTTGCATGAGTAAAACCAAGGTGCTAAAATGAAAACGGTGTGGTATTTGTTTAAGTTTGGAGGAAGGAAAAAATGAACAAAAGGATATTCACTTTATTGTTGTGTCTGGTTGTCGTATTTGCATATTCCGTTCCGGAAATTGCGTTCGCGGCGCCAAAGTTTTCAGATACTTCCGGGCACTGGTCCGAAAGCTATGTGACGAAGGCCGTAAACAAAGGCTTTGTCAGGGGATATACCGACGGCAGATTTAAACCGGACGGAGCAGTTACGCGTGCCGAGTTTATGACTATGGTCAACAGTGCTTTCGGAATGAATTCAAAAAAGAATATTTCATTTAAAGACGTTTCAGCCGGTGACTGGTTCTACGATGCTGTAGCAATTGCAGTTGCCGCAGGCTATACATCCGGCTATGATGACGGAACGGCAAAGCCGAATCAGGCAATCTCAAGACAGGAAGCAGCAGTTATGCTTTCGCGTCTTATCGAGGGATCTTCCACAGCATCACTTTCTGCTTATCCGGATTCTTCGCAGGTTGCCGACTGGGCATCCGGCGCCATGAAAAAAATGTGCGGAAAAGGATATCTGGGAGCTTACAATGACGGCAGACTTCATCCGGGAGATTTCCTGACAAGAGGCCAGACCGCAAAGATTCTCTGCAACGTTATTGACAAAGAAAAAATAGGCGTGGCAAAATCCGTGACTGTTACATTCAACCCGGTTTCCGGCAAGACAGGCATCAGTGAAAAGATTCAGCCTACCATCCAGTTCTCTGCAGCGATAGAAGCTGCCGACGGAAGCGTTATTACAGATAAATATCTTACCAAAAATATCGTTTTCAGAAAGAACAGCGCGAGCGGAAAGGATGTAGACTTTACAGCAAAAATCAATTCCGCAAAGACAGTTATCACAGTTGAACCGGACGAAAAACTTGAAGACGACCAGAAATATTATATCGGATTCGGGGCAAACGCATTCCGTGCAACAGACGGAAAGGCTGCGGTTGAGGCGAAGAATGCCACTTGGACGGTAGGTGATGCCGAGGATGAAGACGGTGTTACTTTCAGCCCTAAGGACGGGGCAACAGGTGTAAGCACCGACCCTACCATCAAGATTTCTTTTAAAAAAGAAATCAGAGATTACGACGATGATGAAGTTACGGCAAAGTATCTGAAGAAGAACATCGAATTCAAGAAGAAAAGTTCAAGCGGTGATGATGTTGATTTCACCGCAAAGATAGATTCATCGGCTAAGGTTATTACGATTACTCCGGATTCGAAGCTGACAAAAGACCAGAAGTACTACCTCGGTTTCGGAAGCAAGGCCTTTACATACAAGAGCGGAAAAGAAAAAATCCCGGCAAAGAGTGTTACATGGACAGTCGGAGAAGCAGACGGTGTTTCTTTCAGCCCTTCGGACGGAGCAAAAGATGTCAAGAAGAACACTTCCGTTATCATTTCTTTTGACAAGGCGATAACTGATTATGACGGAGATGAGGTTACGAAAAAATATTTGATCAACAATATTGATTTCAAGAAGGGAAGTTCAAGCGGAAGCAATGTCGCTTTTTCGGCAACGATTAATTCCACAAATAAAAAAATCACGATTACACCTGAAAAAGAACTGACGGAAGGTCAGAAATACTATGTTGGTTTTGGAGACAAAGTCTTCAAATATAAGAGCGGAAGCGAAAAAATCTCGAAAAAATCAGCAACATTTACCGTATCTGCCGCTGTTCCGGCAGATACAGCGTCAAAGCTTACGAGCCTTGCTGTTACAGGAGCAAAATCAATGACTCCTGCTTTTTCGGCCACTGCGACATCATACAAGGTAATAATGCCTTTCAGAAGCACTTCGGCAACCGTTACGGCTGCTGCTCCAAGCGGTGCAACACTTTTGATTGACAATGAGGCTGCAACAAGCAAAACTGTTGAAATTGACCCTTCAAAGATCACAACGGTGAAAGTTAAAGTACAGGAAGACAAAAAGTCTGCAAGAGAATACGTACTGAACATCTCGGTAGAAGGCAAGACGGGTGTTGATTCTCTGAGCGTTTCCGGTGCGGATAACCTGGGTGATAATATGTATTCGGTAGATTACGGAACAACTTCTGTTACGTTTACGATTAAGGCCGATGACGGTTCTGCGACGGTTAAGTGCGGCAAAAACGGCGCGGAGGCCACAGGCACACTAACGACTACAGTTGATTCTCTCGTAACAGGACAGAACAAGATTGAATATTCTGTTTCGTCAAACCTGGATACACAGAATTACAGCTTTACGGTTATAGTGGCACGGCCGCCTGATCCACAGCCTGATCCTCAGACTGATCCTCAGACTGACCCACAGCAGAACACGAATCCACAGACTGATCCTCAGACTGACCCACAGCAGAACACGGATCCTTCCAACACTCAGAACCCATAGGGATGCATTCTCTGCAGGACAAAAGCGGTTCCTGCGAAAAGAGCTACAAAAAAATATGCAAAATTGTCCGGGAATGCCGGGCAAATGTCAAGGCAACAATTAATATTAACAAAAAACGGAGGTTTTGGACTTAAAAATCCAAAGCCTCCGTTCTGCTTTCAAAGGAAAAATAGGGTTTCCGACATAAACCGGGGTTTATGTAAAATGCACAAAATCTATGCCTTGGACAAAGTAAATATATCTATAAGGCATAGATTTTGAGCCCAAACCGTATAATTTGTCTTCAGAGCAGGTTACGATATGACTTGTACAAGAGAATGCTGATTCTGAGTCATATGGCAGGGTGTCCTGAGAGGGCTAAATCAAAAAAACGGCCTAAAAATATGACTTCACGGAGAGAAAAACTGCTGTCAAGGCATAGATTTCAAGCAGAGGCTAATTGACAATGACACAATGCATTTTCGGATGCAGCAGTAAGTCAAAAGAGGAAAAATTGCCGTTTTCATGGAAGAAACTCACATTTAAACGCAAGACAATGCCAAAAAACGGAAAACGAACAGCAAATTAGTACAAAGCGATTCTGCAGTGCCTCCAAAAAGTAAGAAAGTCTTTTCCGTTCACATGTCTGAAACAATTGACTGAACAGATGAAACTACTACCATCTCAGCCTTTTTAAATGTAACAGGTTTAAAAATACCATTGATTTTATATCAAAAATGATTAAATATTCGACTTGAATATAAATAGCCAATCTGTTAAAATTGCAGATGTGGGGTGAATGGCTTTTGAATACCCACAGGACAGGGGAAAGGCTTTAAGAACCTGTCAAAAAACTATATTCCATATTGTTGTTTATGCAGTGCACGACTATAGCGTCTGCAGTGCATGGGACAATACATTATAAGGAGGATTTGTTATGTATAAGTGTAGTTTAGAAAGAATGTCTGACAAAATTAAGACTTTCGCAAAGTTCGGTGATGCTGGTCATGGTGGAATCACAAGATATTCCCTCTCTGCAGAAGCTAATATGGCTAGAGAAGAATTCAAGAAGAGAATGGAAGCAATCGGAGCAAAGGTAGAATGCGACGACGTAGCTTGCATGTATGCAACTCTTGAAGGATCCGATCCAAAGGCAAAGAGAATCGTTATGGGCTCACACTGCGACTCAGTTAAGAACGGTGGAAACTACGATGGTATCCTGGGCGTTATGACAGGTATGGAAGTTCTTGAAACTATCGCAGCAGAAAAGATTCCTCATAAGCATCCGGTTACAGCTATGATCTGGACAAATGAAGAAGGTTCATTATATCCACCTGCAATGATGGTATCCGGCATTATCTGCCACGATTACCTTCCAAAAGAACTGCAGGTTAACTTCGAATATGACAACATGATGAAGTCAACTCCAATGGATGATTCCCCATATGCAAACTTTGGTGAAGCTCTTGCTGCAAGCAAGTTCAAGGGACCTAAGGAAAACAGACTTAGCCCTGACAAGTACTGCGCAATGTTCGAAGCTCACCTCGAACAGGGACCTATCCTTGAAGATGCAGGAAACGAAATCGGTGCTGTACAGTTAGTAATGGGTATGTTCAACTACAGAGTAAGATTCCACGGATTTACTGCTCATGCTGGTACATTCCCAATGGCAAAGAGACATGATGCTCTTCATGCTGCTGCTGACTTCCTTTGCGAACTGCACAAGAGATATGATGCTTACAATGCAGAAATCGTTGCTAAGGGCGAACCTGAATTCGTATTCACAACAGGTGAAATTTATGTTCATCCTTGTATCCATACTTGCATTCCTGACGAAGGTGAATTCTCACTGGACGTTAGACATCCAAATCCTGATGTTAGAAAACACTGCATGGATATCCTTAAGGAAATGGCCGGCAAAGTATGGCAGCAGTGCACATGCGACATCGAAGAACAGTGGGTTAGAGATACTGTTCCATTCGACAAGAGATTGGTTAAGTTCGTTGAAGAATCCATGGAAGAAATGGGTGCTAAGTGGCAGAAGATTCTGTCAGGTGCTGGACATGATGCTCAGTTCTGTGCATATGTTATCCCTACAACTATGCTCTTCGCAAGAACTGAAAAGGGTCTGTCCCACTGCGAACCTGAGCATGTAACAGACGAAGACTGCACAGCAGTTGCAACAGCTACACTGAACGCAGTTCTGAAGTGCGATGCAAGCCCAGAATTCTAGTTTATAAGCTAAAAATGCAAAAGCAGAAGGCTTCAGGCCTTCTGCTTTTTTTAAAATCACGCGAGGCGCATTAATAATTGTGGTTGTGCAAATGGCGCAAGTAGTTACCGGAGGAAATTTCACATATGAACATTCGACATATAGCGCAGAAAGCGGGCGTTTCTGTTGCGACGGTTTCAAGGGTTCTGAATCATCCTGAAAGTGTTGCAACAGCGACGAAAGAAAAAATCGAAGCAATTATTGCACAGGAAGAATATACACCAAACTGGTTTGCGAGGGGTCTGAATTTTAATAAGACTGCCACGATAGGGCTGATGATTCCGCATATCATGAATCCTATGCATATGGAAATTGCAAAAGGTGTTGAAGATGTTGCGCAGCATAAGGATTACACGACATTTATGTGCAATGTTGAGGACAATGTAGAAAAAGAAAAACAGTATCTGGAAAATCTTATAAAGAGAAGGGTGGACGGCATAGTGTTTATATCTTCTCTTCTTGGAGAAAAGGATCTGTGTATTGCGGATGAACAGGGAATTCCGGTTGTTATGATAGGAGAAAACAGAGAAACCCTCAAATATCCTGTTGTAAGAGTTGACTGTCAGAATGCGGCGTATGAGGCGACGAAGCATCTTCTGGAAATCGGTCACCATGATATCGCAATGCTTTACGGCAAAAAACCGGAGATTGAAAACCGGCAAAAGATAGAAGGCTACAAGACCGCACTGAAAGAGGCGGGTATAGCCGTTAACGATGAATTTATCATTTCGGTCGAGAATACAATCGAGGGAGGGTATCTCGGCGGAAAGAAATATATAGATATGGAAAAAAGACCACAGGCGGTTTTTGCTACAAGCGACCTGCTTGCTTTCGGGGTTATCGATGCGATGAAGGACAATGACATTTCGGTTCCGAAGGAAATGGCGGTAATAGGATTTGATAACATCCGTATGTCAAACCTTATTGAACCAAAGCTTACCACGGTTGAAAAACCGCTTCACAAGATGGGAGTGCTTGGAGCAAGACTTTTGTTTGACATGATTGAAAGCAAGGAAAAGGAAGAGAAGCAGCCGCCAAAGGAAATTCTGCTTCAGGCAAAGCTGAAAATCAGAAAATCCTGCGGTCACAAGGAAAGAATAGGAGAGATGTTCTAATGACGAATATGTTAACTGATTTCGTAGGATTGAAAATGAAAAATCCGTTCATTATAGCTGCCGGCCCCTGGAACAGAGACGGCTCAAGCACAAAAAAAGGCCTCCTTGCAGGTGCGGGCGCGGTAATTACCGAGACTATCGTAAGTGATGCCATGCTTGATGTGAGACCGAGAATTGCATACAACGGCTTCGGAGCCCAGAACATCAGACTTTACAGCGACATACAGGTTGAAGGCTGGGAGCACGAAATGGATATTGCAAAGAGTGCGGGCGGAATTGTTATCGCAAGCGTTTCGGCACATACTCCTTCCGAGCTTGCGTATCTTGCGAGCAAAATGGAAAAGTTCGGCGCCGATGCCATTGAAATAAGCGTATCAAACCCGGCCAAGGAAGGACTTGAGGTACTTGCTTCAAATCCGGATGTTATATTCGACATGACGCGGGAAGTTGTATCAAATGTAAGAATCCCTGTAATAGTCAAGCTTTCGCAGAATTCGACGAATATTTCAAGAGTGGCAAAGGCTGTTCAAAAGGCGGGAGGGTCTGCAGTGTCGGCAATTAATTCGGTGCGCTGCATCCTCGGCGTTGATATTGAGAAGGCAGAACCGAGTCTTCCGACCTACGGCGGATATTCGGGAGTTCCGATCAGGCCTTTGGGTCTTGCTTCTGTTGCGACAATAGCGCAGACTTCGGATATTCCAATTTGCGGCGTCGGCGGTATAGACAATTTCAGGAATGCTGTGGAATATATGATGCTGGGAGCATCTGCAGTTCAGGTAGGCACCGCTGTTATGATTCACGGTTTCGAGAGAATTACGGAAATGGTTGAGCAACTTGAAGAATGGTGTGACAGTCACGGTATTTCGGATGTGCAGGAAATACGCGGAAAGGCCTTGAAGAATCTTAAGTCCTTTGACGAAATGAAAATTGAACCTGCAATCAGCATTTCGGACGGAAGACCGTGCCGCGAAGGCTGCAACGAATGCGTGCGTTCATGTGTCTACAATGCAATTGAGAAAACAGGAAACGAAGTAAAGGCAATCGGTGACAGATGTACAGGCTGCGGACTTTGCACATCACTGTGCCCGATTAAAAAACTTCATATGAAGTGGTAATTACAGGCCGGAAAACGCGCTGCGGCAAAAAAAATATGCCTGCGGCGGTCACAGAACAGAAGATTTAGCAAGATAATCGAATAATTAACGAAAACACGCCGAAAATACAGCAAATTAGTGAAGAAAATTTTTCAAAATGCCCGAGGGCGTTCAAATCACTGGTTTTTAAAAAAACGCAAAAGAGTTAGTAGTTCGTGAAAAAACGCTTGCATTTTATTGTAATTATGTTAGAATAGATGTGCATGTAACTGGTTTCATCCATTTACTGTAAATTGCTATCTATGTGTTTGGTATGAATTTAAAACTATATAAAGAGGAGGAATTTGAATTGAGTAAAGTAGTAAAAGCTAAGTACACTTCTGAAGCTGTTCCTGCGTTCACACACAGAACTGCTATGGAAGAAGCTGCAAGATGTCTGCTGTGCCATGATGCACCATGCAGCCAGGGTTGCCCTGCCGGCACAAACCCTGCAAAGTTTATCAGATCCATTAGATTCAGAAACGTAAAGGGTGCTGCTGAGACTATCAGAGAAAACAACGTTCTGGGTGGAAGCTGTGCAAGAGTCTGTCCTTATGACAGACTTTGTGAAGAAGCATGCTCAAGATGCGGAATCGACAAGCCAATCGAAATCGGAAGACTTCAGAGATACGCTATCGAGCAGGAAAAGCTCTTCAACATGAAGACTCTTGTAGCTCCTGCAAAGAAGCTGAATGCTTCAGTTGCTTGCGTTGGTGCAGGTCCTGCTTCACTGGCATGTGCAGCAGAACTGGCAAAGGCAGGTTACAATGTAACTATCTTTGACAGAGAAAAGAAGGCAGGCGGAGTTCTGACTTATGGAATCGTTCCTACAAGACTTCCACAGGATGTTGTAGACCACGATATCGCACAGGTTGAAGGACTTGGTGTTAAGTTTGTACTTGGTAAGGAAGTAAAGAAGGCTGATTTAGATGCTTTCGACGCTATCTTCGTAGGTACAGGTCTTTGGGCAAAGAAGCTTCCTGATATTAAGGGAACAGATCTTAAGGGCGTTTACGCTGCTATCGATTACCTTAAGGAAGCAAGAGAAAAGAAGGCTGAAATGGGTAAGAAGGTTGTAGTTGTAGGTGGCGGAGACGTTACTGTTGACTGCGCTGTTACCGCAAAGCTTTTAGGCGCTGAAGACGTTAAGATCGTTTACAGAAGAACTCTTGAAGAAGCTCCTGGAAACATGACTGAATTCCAGTATGCTCTTTCACTCGGAATTGGCATTACAACTAACATGGCTCCTGCAGAGGTAGTAGGAAGTGGAAAAGTTGAAGCTGCTAAGTTCACAGGAAGAGACGGAAAGTCCGCTCTCACATTAGACTGTGACACTATCGTATTCGCTATCGGCCAGGGTGCTGAAACTGTTGATTTTGCAGATGTTGCAACAGGTGAAAAAAACCTCGTTAAGGCAGAAGCAGGTGCAGTTAAGGGCAACGTATTTGCAGCCGGAGATATCGTTAACGGCGGCAAGACTGTTGTTGAAGCAGTTGCAGGCGGTAAGGAAGCAGCAGTTTCCATTATGGCTTACCTCGAAAAGAAAGGAGTGAAATAGAAATGGCAGTTAAGAAAGATTTATCAATCAAATATTTAGGCGTTAATTGTTTGAACCCGTTCTTCCTTTCATCATCACCGGTAGGCAGCAACTATGAAATGGTTGCCAAGTGTTTTGAAACAGGTTGGGGCGGCGTATTCTACAAGACAGTAGGTATCTTCGTTGCTGACGAATGTTCACCTAGATTTGACCAGACAAACAAAGAAGGTTTACCATGGGTTGGTTTCAAGAACATGGAACAGATTTCCGACAAGCCGACAGAAGTAAACTTCAACAATATGAGAAAGTTAAAGGAAGATTATCCTGATCACGTTATGGTAGCATCCATCATGGGTTCAAACCCTGAAGAATGGAAGCAGCTTACTGAAATGGCTGTTCAGTGCGGTGCAGACCTTATGGAAGGTAACTTCTCCTGCCCACAGATGACTTCCCACGACATGGGTTCTGATGTTGGTACAAACAATGACCTGCTCAGACTTTATTCCAAGACAGTTACAGATACTGCAAAAGAAATGCAGAAGAAGGGACATAAGTATGTTCCGTTCATCGCAAAGATGACTCCAAACTGCAAGAACATGGAAGAGCATGCTATCGCTGCTATCGAAGGTGGAGCTGATTCCGTATCCGCAATCAACACTATTAAGTCCATCACAAATATCAGCTTTGAAAACAACACAGGTATGCCTGTAGTTGACGGCAAGTCCTCCATTTCCGGTTACTCCGGAGCTGCAGTAAAGCCTATCGCTCTCAGATTCATCACTCAGATGCTCAAGCATGAAAAGCTTAAGGATCTTGAAATCTCCGGTATCGGTGGTATCGAAACTTGGAGAGACGCTGCTGAATTCCTTATGTTAGGATGCAGAAACGTTCAGGTTACTACAGCTATCATGCAGTATGGTTACAGAATCGTTGAAGATATGTGCGATGGTCTTATGCACTTCATGGATGAAAGAGGATACAACAAGTTAGATGATTTCATCGGCAAGGCTCTTCCAAACATCATCCCTGCAGAAGAACTGAACAGAGATTACAAGCTTCTCCCACACTTTGACGAAGACAAGTGCCTCGGATGCGGAAGATGTTACATCTCCTGCTACGATGCAGCTCACCAGGCTATTGACTGGGATGTTGAAAAGAGAAGACCTGTTCTCAATGACAACTGCGTTGGCTGCCACCTCTGCATGAACGTTTGCCCAGTTGCAATGTGCATCACTCCGGGCGAAATCAAGTGGAAGGAAGGAAGAAAGCACGTAGACATCAACTACAGAAAGAACTACGAATAGAATCAGATTCTTTTATAAGTTATCCCCTTTCGGTTTTTCCGAAAGGGGTTTCTTTTTTTATAATCGTCCGTTTTTGGATTTTTCAGATTTCTTTGATTGCAAGAGCTTTGCGTATACGATATAATTTACATATAATGCAAATTAATTGTTTCAGTTTAATTATCAGCTTTTGGGGAGGGAGAAGATATGAAAATTCAGTTTTGCGGAGCAGCTTCAGGCGTAACAGGTTCATGCCATCTTATAACTACGGAAAAATACAAGGTTCTGCTTGATTGCGGACAGTTTCAGGGAGGTAAGACGGAAGAAAAAAAGAATTATGAACCTTTTCCCTTCAATCCTGCGGAAATTGACTGCGTTATCCTTAGTCATGCACATATAGACCATTGCGGAAGGATTCCGCTTCTGACCAAATACGGTTTTAACGGAAAAATTTACTGTACAGACGCTACAGCCGATCTTGTTGAGGTTATGCTCAAGGACAGCGGTTATATTCATGAGAAGGAAGCCGAATGGAAGAACAGAAAGGCAGAGCGTGCCGGCAAACCAAAGGTAGAGCCTCTTTATACATACAATGACGCTCTTGATTCGCTGAAGTTCATTACACCTGTTTTGTACAATCAGCTTATTCAGATCAACGATGACATGAAGATTGTCTTCAACGACGCGGGTCATATACTCGGTTCGGCAATTACAGAGCTTTGGGTGGCAGAAAACGACAACGTATCTAAGATTGTTTTCACAGGTGACCTTGGAATGACCGAGAGACCTATTTTGCGCAACCCTACGCTTATCAAGAAGGCTGATTATGTCATAATGGAGACGACCTACGGAAACAGGCTTCATGAAGAAAATTCGACGAGCATTAAAAGACTTATCGATATAGTTGCCAAAACCGCAAAGCGCGGCGGTACAACGGTAATTCCTTCTTTTGCGGTGGGAAGAACGCAGGAACTGATTTATCAGTTCAACAGATTTTATGAGGAAAACACAGAGTACAAGGATATTCTTGACAAGCTGACGGTATACATCGACAGCCCGATGGCAACGACCGCCACCGAGGTTTTCAGAAGAAATGCCCAGGTGTTTGATGATGAAACAAGAGAATATATAGTAAACGGAAACAACCCTCTTGATTTTCCTAATCTTAAATTCACAAGGACAAGCGACGAATCGCGTATGCTGAATTTTGACCCGAACCCGAAGGTTATTATTTCGGCAAGCGGTATGTGTGAAGCAGGACGTATCAGGCATCATCTCAAGCACAATCTCTGGAATGCAAAAAACAGTATTGTCTTTGTCGGATATCAGGCGGAAGGTACGCTTGGAAAGCTTCTTGTCAACGGAACAGACAAGGTAACGCTGTTTGGAGAAGAAATCAGTGTGAACGCGGAAATACACAACCTTGAAGGCTTTTCCGGACATGCGGATATGGACGGACTGCTTTCATGGCTCGGAGGTCTGCAAAAGGAGCCTAAGCATATTTTCCTTGTTCACGGTGAAGAACAGGCAAAGCTTGATTTTGCGGCAACAGTTAAGGAAAGACTCGGATTTGAAACTATTCCGATCCTGCAGCCTTCCGAATATGTGCTTGAAAAGGATGAGGTTGTTACAATCGAGCAGGCACGTGCATCAGAGTTTGATGATGAAACGCTTGACGGTATCAGGACGCGTATTTCGGATATTCACGATGTTCTGGAAAATATTCTTTACAATACTCACTTGCGTGTCGGAAGCGAAGCTTCGGTTGAAAGGCTTTCCGAAATTAACAATATTGTGATTGCGCTTGAAAAGGACTGTATCAATCTAGGATCGGCAGTTACGCTTGAAGATGACAACAATATCGAAGAGGGAACCCTGCCACCGTTACCGGAATCAGCAGCACAGCCAAAGGCCTGATTCAGACCCTGACCCGGACGCAGACGCAGACGCAGCCCCGGACGCAGACGCAGACACAGACCCGGACGCAGACCCGGACGCGGACCCGGACGCAGACGCAGACACAGACCCGGACGCAGACGCAGACGCAGCCCCGGACGCAGACGCAGACCCGGACCCGGACGCAGACGCAGACTCTGACACGGCCGCAGACGCAGGCTCTGACCCGGCCGCAGGCGCAGACTCTGACACGGCCGCGGACACAGACGCAGGCCGGCTGAACGGCTATGAAAAACAAATAAAAGGATAAAAAAGGACTGAATCCCGCATTGGGCGGGATTCGGTCCTTTTGCCTTTTGTATGGAAATTTAACTGAATACTACATTGATCTTTTTTAGCTCGGAGCATATAAGATTGAAGTTTTCTTCGTTCCTGCAACCTATATGGTGTATGTGGACACCGCCTGTAAGTGAACACAGCGGCTGACTCCTGTTTTCTTCAAGATTCTGAATGAAAAGGGTGATATCGTATCTCGAACTGAGATTGAGAATACCGGTCAGCTGACCGTAAACACTGTGCTCAATTACTACATCAAGAACTGTTCCTCCGAAATCAATGATGGTGTTAAGCTCATCTGTCAGCTGCTCCTGCGTATGTCTGCAGGCAACAGTTCCGACATAACCGTATTTTTCGGAAAGCTTTTCGGCGGCCTCAAGAAGATATCCACGCGGCGTTGAGAGTATATTTGTGCCGGAAACGCGTATAAGAGCGATGTCGCCGACAATTACCTGCCTGCTGACACCGAGCATCGATGCAAGAGACGAAGCACTGACAGGTTCTGCCGAGTCTTTTAAATGTTCGACTATTCTTTTGCGTCTGTTGGCCGGTGAAAGATTAATCATGTTTATGCCTCCCGAATTTTTCATATGCCAAAAGTATATCACAGCATTCGGCGGCGGTCAATTTACAGGTGACAGAAATAATATTGACAGGTGTCTTGACACATGAAAAGATATCTGCTACACTGTGTGAGACATGCGAAAAGAATGCTGCAAAGCCTTCATACAGCGGCAGTAATTTTGCAGCGGCAGAAAAGGAAAACGAGGTAGCAAAATGGAAAAATTTAAAAATTTCCTGAAGAGAAAAGACATTGAGTTCAGCGTGAAAAGATATCTTCAGGACGCTCTTTCGGCAATGGCGCTGGGGCTTTTTGCCTCACTTTTGATAGGTCTTATCATAAAAACCATCGGAGAGCAGGCGGCGAATCTTGTGGGCGAATCCGCAGTGACGGGTTTCCTGATTGAATCCGGTCAGACGGCAATGGGGCTGATGGGTGCGGCAGTCGGAGTGGCTGTTGCATGGGGGCTTAAATCTCCTCCGTTCGTTTTGTTTTCAAGTGCAATTACAGGCATGATGGGTGCGGCCCTTGGAGGACCTGCCGGTGCTTTTCTTGCAACGGCGCTCGGAGCCGAATTCGGAAAAGCTGTTTCAAAGGAAACAAAGGTTGACCTTATTGTAACGCCGGCAGTCACTATTCTTGTGGGACAGCTTGCGGCAATTGCGTTCGGTCCTGCTGTAAATGCGCTGATGGTCGGTCTTGGCAAAATTATAATGACGGCAACAGAGATGCAGCCGTTTGTCTTTGGAATTATCGTATCTGTTATCGTGGGACTTGCGCTGACAGCACCGATTTCAAGTGCTGCGCTTTGCATAATGCTCGATCTTTCGGGCCTTGCGGCAGGTGCGGCAACTGCAGGCTGCTGTGCTCAGATGATAGGCTTTGCTGTAATAAGCTATCGTGACAACGGTGTCGGCGGCCTTGTGGCGCAGGGCATAGGCACATCGATGCTTCAGATTTCGAATATTATAAAGAATCCATGGATTCTTGTTCCGCCGACACTTGCCGCAGCAATTACAGGCCCTGTGTCAACCGTTATTTTCGGTATGACAAACATACCTGCAGGTGCGGGAATGGGAACATCGGGTCTGGTCGGACAAATCGGTACTCTTACCGACATGGGATTTTCGGGAACGGTATTTGCCGAGATAGCTTTAGTGCATATAGTACTTCCTGCCCTGCTTTCGGTAATTATCGACAGGGTTCTCAGGAAGGCCGGAAAAATACATGACGGTGACTATAAGCTGAGTCTGTAAAGAAGTCGACGAAATGTACACACAAACTTTGTTGAATATGTGTTAAAAATTCAGCCCGTGAAGATTGCTTCGCGGGCTGAATGAATATAAGATATGTAAATAGCCGGGTTTCCGGCCTTTGCCGTATAATGTCAGGCTGTATAATTGTAAAGCATAATGTAGTGCAGGAACGATCCGGCAATTACAAAGAGATGAAATATCTCATGGAAGCCGAAGCCTTTTGGTAAATTCGGCTTTTTTAATGCGTAGCACAATGCTCCGACAGTATACATAAGACCGCCTGCGGCAAGCAGAATGATGCCTCCGGTCGGAATTGCGAAGAAAAACGAAGGGTCGAAAACAATTCCCCAGCCCATCAGAACATAAAGCGAAGTGTAAAGCCAGCGTGGCGCATGAAGCCAGAATACCTTGATAATTATCCCAAGAAGCGTAATTCCCCAGAAAATGCAGAGGAAAAGAGGTATTCTTTCGGGACTCATAAATTTCAGTATAAGAGGGGTATAGCTTCCCGAAATCAAGACAAATATCATGGCATGGTCAAGCTTTCTGACGCGTTCAATCACTTCGTCCGACGCTTTTACAAAGTGATAGGAGCAGCTTGTTGCATACAGGGCAAGCATACAGAAAGCGAAAACCAGGAGTCCGCAAAGCCCGTCGCCGCCGCGGAGCATTATTACGATTATGCCAATGACCGAAAGACAGGCTCCGATAAAATGAGTGTAACTGCTTAGCGGGTCGCGTGCCCGTTGAAAAAAATTATAAAAAAACATTATCAGCCTCCCCAATTCAGTAAATTATTTGCAGCAGAAAAGGTCTAACCGCTGCCTGCAATCTAATTATGCAAAAAATACTTTGATAATGCAAGTATTTTTTGAAACGAAATGTATTATGGCAAAAGCAGCGCGGATTCGGAAGAAAAAATGTACAAATATGCGGTGCGCCTGGCACCCGGATGCGTGCTTGCCGCACTGTTCCGCTTTTTCTTGAAATGGTACAGCAAAAGTGTTATGATATATGGGGCTTTATGCCAATGAAATGAGAGGAAAGCAAATATGGAAATAGAATTAAAGTACAGTATCAGGGACAAAGAAACGGCGGACCTGATATGGGAGGACGATTATCTTTCCGGTATGGAGGAAAAGGAATCAAGAGAAGCGCTTTACATGAAGGCATCTTATTTTGACACACCGGACGCTGTTCTCCGCAGCAGGGACATTGCCTTTCGTGTGCGTATGGAAGGCGAAAAAATCGTTGCCACTATGAAGTGGAACGGAAAAAGCGAGGGTGCGCTTCACACAAGAGAAGAAATAAATGTGCCTGTTGATGATGAAGCATGCCTTATCAGTCCGGATCTTTCTGTTTTCAAAGAAAGCAGCATAGGACAGGAGGTCATGGGCATTGTTGGTGAAAAGAGCCTTGAAAGTACAATGGAGGTCGGTTTCCTGAGGAGACGTTTTCGTATAGATACGGGAAACTGTATCATTGAAATATCCATTGACAACGGCGAAATCGTGACCGACAACGGAAGCTGCCCTATCTGTGAAGTCGAGCTCGAATTTTTCTCGGGGGACGAAGATGAACTGATGGTGGTCGGCGAAAAGCTTGCACAAAGGTACGATCTTGTTCCTGAAAAAGTCAGTAAATATGCCAGAGGTCTTGAGCTGATCGAAAAGGGTGCCAATTAGCGCTTTACAGGTAAATGCCGGCTCTAATTACGGTCTCATGTGCATTTAAGGTTATAATTCTGACAAAAAAGAGGTGATTTTCCGGAAATTATCTCTTTTTTTTTAATATTTTTTTGAAAAAACGTGAAAAAACAAATAAATTTTGATGGAAAAATGCAGATTTATACTAAAAAACTTTACTTTTAGTATGTAAAAAGGTATAATAATATGCACTGCAATGTTCAAATTGTTTGAAATTGACAAAATTAGTGTCTGACAAAAATTGGCACTAACTATATAGGAGGATATATATCAATGAAATCAACATTTATCTCAAAAGAGAAAAATACTGCAAAATTTTCAATGGAATTTACAGCAGAAGAATTCGAAAAGGCAGTTGTAGGATCATATAAGAAAAACAAGGGACAGTTTAACATCCCGGGATTCAGAAAAGGAAAGGCTACAAGAACTCTTATCGAGAAGCATTATGGCGCAGATGTTTTCTTTGAAGATGCCGTAAATGCACTTTTCTCTGAAAATTACGGTATGGCTCTTGATGAGCTGAATCTTAATGTTGTTGACAGACCTTCTCTGGAATTGACAGAACTTGCAAAGGGACAGGGATTCACAGCTACAGTTACTGTGGATGTATATCCTGAAATCGAAGTTAAGGACTACAAGGGCGTTGAAATCGAAAAGGTTGAAGCCAAGGTTTCCGATGAGGATGTTGACAAGGAAATCGAATCCCTCAGAAAGAGAAATTCAAGAATGGTTCTTGTTGACAGAGCTGCAAAGGAAGGCGACACTGTACTGATTGATTACAAGGGCTTTGTGGGAGATCATCAGTTTGAAGGCGGCACTGCCGAAAGATATCCGCTCAAGCTTGGTTCGGGAGCATTTATTCCGGGCTTCGAGGAACAGCTTGTAGGCTGCAAGGCAGGAGAGTCAAAGGAAGTAAAGGTTACATTCCCTGCAGAATATCATTCTGAGGAGCTTGCGGGAAAAGAAGCTGTATTTAAGTGCGAAGTTCACGAAATCAAAGAAGAAGAACTTCCTGAGTTGAATGATGATTTCGCAAAGGATGTCAGCGAATTTGACACTATTGACGAACTCAAGGCTGACACCAGAAAGAACCTTGAAAAGAAAGCAACCGAAGATGCGGAAAATTCAATGAAGGATGCTGTCATCGAAAAGGTTTATGAAGCAAATGACGTTGATATTCCAAACGGAATGGTAGAAGAAGAAATCGACACAATGGTTAAGAATTTTGACCAGCAGCTGAGATATCAGGGTCTTGACCTTACAACATACTTCAAGTATCTGCAGAAGGATCCTAAGGACTTCAGAGAAGAACTCAGAAAGGATGCCTTCAAGAAGGTTAAGACAAGAGTTATTGTTTCTGCAGTTGCAGAGGCTGAAAAGCTTGAAGCAGACCAGGCTGACGTTGACAAGGAACTTGAATCAATGGCAAATCAGTACAAGATGGAAATCGACAAGCTTAAGGAAGCACTCGGAGCAGAAAATCTTATGTACCTGAGAAACGATCTTAAGATGAAGAAGGCAGTTGACCTTATGTACGCTCAGGCAAAGATTAAATAGAAACGAACCTGATTTTCAAATGTGGTATTGACCGTTAAGGGAAAAGAAAGGAAAAAGAAGATGGCACTTGTACCTTATGTAGTTGAACAAACCAGCAAGGGTGAGAGAAGCTACGATATTTATTCAAGATTACTGAAGGACAGGATTATAATTATTGGAGAGACTATAGACGAACATATTGCAAGTCTTGTTGTGGCACAGCTCCTTTTCCTTGAGGCAGAGGATCCGGAAAAGGATATCTGTATTTATATAAACAGCCCGGGTGGTTCGGTGACTGCCGGCATGGCTATTTATGATACTATGCAGTATATCAAGCCGGATGTATCTACCGTTTGCGTAGGTATGGCGGCAAGCATGGGAGCATTTCTCCTTTCTGCCGGCGCAAAGGGAAAGAGAATGGCTCTGCCAAATGCCGAGATTATGATTCATCAGCCTCTTGGCGGATATCAGGGCCAGGCCGAGGATATCAAAATTCATGCCGAATGGATGATGAAAACGAGAGAGAAGCTTAATCGTATTCTCAGCGAGAATACGGGGAAAAACCTCGAAGAAATCGAAAAAGACACCGACAGAGATAACTTTATGAGTGCAGCGGAAGCAGCTGAATACGGACTCATCGACAAAGTGATTTCTTCAAGACAGTAGGGGGAAAACATATGACTAAGTATGACGACACAAAACAGTTGAAGTGCTCGTTCTGCGGAAAATCCCAGGATCAGGTAAGAAGACTTATCGCAGGTCCGGGAGTATATATTTGTGACGAATGCGTTGAACTTTGTCAGGATATCATCAATGATGAGCTGGCAGATATGGCGAAGGCGGCAGGAACTTTAAAAGAAGGCTTTGAACTTCCGAAACCAAAGGAAATTTCAAAGATTCTTTCCGATTATGTAATAGACCAGAACGATGCCAAAAAGTCACTCGCAGTTGCAGTATACAATCATTACAAGCGCATCAACAATCTGAAAAAGGATAAAGACGATGTAGAGCTTCAAAAGAGCAATATCGTCATGATCGGACCTACGGGTTCGGGAAAGACACTTCTTGCACAGACGCTTGCCAAAATTCTCAAGGTGCCGTTTGCTATTGCAGATGCTACTACGCTTACCGAGGCAGGCTATGTCGGAGAGGACGTTGAAAATATTCTGCTGAAGCTTATACAGGCTGCGGATTATGATGTTGAAAGAGCTCAGAAGGGCATTATATATGTCGATGAGATAGATAAGATTGCAAAGAAATCCGAGAATGTATCCATCACAAGAGACGTAAGCGGTGAGGGAGTGCAGCAGGCACTGCTGAAGATTCTCGAGGGTACAGTTGCAAGCGTGCCTCCTCAGGGTGGCAGAAAGCATCCTCATCAGGACTTTATCCAGCTTGATACAACAAACATTCTCTTTATATGCGGCGGCGCATTTGACGGACTTGAAAAGATCATTCAAAGACGTATAGGAGAGAAGACAATCGGCTTCAACTCAGATATCAGCAGAGATAAGGTTGAGGCTTCCGAGCTTCTGAAAAAGGTACAGCCTGAGGATTTGCTCAAGTATGGACTGATTCCGGAATTTATCGGAAGGCTTCCTGTTATGGTTACGCTTCAGGAGCTTTCAAAGGATGCTCTTGTACGCATTATGACAGAACCGAAGAATGCTCTTGTAAAGCAGTACAAAAAGCTTTTCTCTTATGACGATGTGGAGCTTGAGGTTGAACCTGAAGCAATCGAGTCAATAGCTGAGAAAGCAATTGAGAGAAAAACAGGAGCCAGAGGCCTTCGCAGTATTTTTGAGAAGGTTATGACAGACACGATGTATGAAATTCCATCACGCGATGATGTAAGAAAGTGCATAATTACAAAGGGAAGCATTGAAAACGAGATTAGACCTACACTGGTACTTTCAGAGCCTCAAAAAAAGAAGGATAACGAGCAATCGGCATCGTAGACTGCAGTAAAACGTATTAAACCGGCATGTCTGCAAAAATCCGGGACGGATATTTTGCAGACATGCATAATATCTGTTTTGGTGCAGTTATTTTTTTAGGGGTGCAAAGTACTGAAAGGAAGGAGGATTAGTATGAGCGACGACATTAAAAAGAAAGATGAAAATATGCCTGAGGACCTTCCGGAAGAAGAAAAGAAGGAGCAAACAGAAAGCGAAAGCACAGATGCTGCAGAGAAAAAATCCGAAGGCTCTGACGCTGAAAAACTCAAGGCACTCAGAGATGAGCTTGAGAACGCAACCGAAGAAATACTGGATCTTCGCGATGAAATCATCAAAAGAACAAAGAACAAAGAAGACAATCTGATTATTCCGATGATTCCGCTGAGAGGCCTCACGATATATCCGAATATGGTACTGCATTTTGACATAGGCAGGGAAAAATCCATTAATGCTCTTGAAAAGGCAATGATAATGGATCAGCACGTATTTCTGGTGACACAAAAGGATGAAAAAACAGATCTTCCGACGACAAAGGATTTTTATCATATAGGCACACTTGCAAAAATCAAACAGATGCTGAAGCTGCCGGGTGATTCGATAAGAGTTCTGGTTGAGGGAATCTGCAGAGGTGAAATTGAGGAAATACTTTTTGAAGTTCCTTATTTCAGATGCTCTGTCAGAAGAATCGAAGAAGAATATTACAATCCGGACGATGTCTCCCTTGACATGAAGGCGCTGATGAGAAGCGCTCTGTCAAAGTTTGACGAATATCTTTCGCTTGCACATAAAGGAGAGAAGGATATTTATTCGAATATCGCATCGATTTCACAGCCGTGCAGGCTTGCGGACGCGATTGCGGGACATCTTGAAATCAAGACAGAAGAAAAACAGAGGATTCTCGGAGCCATCGGCGCGATGGAACGTCTCGAAATCCTCAACACTGTGCTTACGCAGGAAATAGAAATCCTCAACATCGAAAATGACATAAATGTCCGCGTCAAGACACAGATAAATCAGAATCAGAGAGAGTATTATCTCAAGGAACAGATGAAAGCCATTCAGGAGGAACTCGGTCAGGGTGAGGACGTTGCCGAAGAAACCGACGAATGGATGAAGAAACTGAAAAAGCTTAAGCTCTCACAGAAGATTTCACAGAAAATCGAAAAAGAAATCAAGAGGTTTTCACGTATGCAGCCTTCTTCTGCCGAAGCAACGGTTGTGCGTAATTACATAGAAACGATGCTCGATCTTCCGTGGAACAAATCCACAAGAGGCAATTTTGACATAAATAAGGCCGAGGCAATTCTGAATGAAGATCATTACGGTCTGGACAAGGTAAAGGAAAGAGTCCTTGAATATCTTGCGGTTGTGCAGCTTTCAAAGAGCCTCAAGGGACCTATTTTGTGCCTTGTGGGGGCTCCGGGAGTCGGCAAGACATCTGTTGCAAGATCGATTGCAAGAGCGACCGGAAGAGAATTTGTCCGCATGTCTCTCGGAGGTGTGCGTGATGAAGCTGAAATCAGAGGCCACAGAAGGACATATATCGGCGCGATTCCGGGACGTATCATGAACTGCATCAAGGAGGCGGGCACAAACAATCCTGTATTCCTGTTTGATGAGGTAGACAAGATAGGCGCTGATTTCAAGGGCGATCCGGCATCGGCACTTCTTGAAGTGCTTGACCCTGAGCAGAACAAAGAGTTTGAGGATCACTTCCTTGAAGCACCTTTTGACCTTTCAAAGGTTATGTTTATTACAACGGCAAATACAACCGAGACTATTCCAAGACCGCTGCTTGACAGAATGGAAGTTATAGATGTTCAGGGGTATACAGAAGAAGAAAAGCTGGAAATTGCCAAGAAGTATCTTATTCCGAAGAAGGTTAAGGAGCACGGACTCAGCGACGAAAATATCAGATTCATGGACAGCACAATACACGACCTGATCAATTATTATACCCGTGAATCAGGCGTAAGAAATCTTGAGAGAGAAATTGCAAATCTCTGCAGAAAGGTCGCAAGAAAAATAGTAGCAAGTGATGACAGGACAGCATGCTACAAGGTGACACCGAAAAATCTTGAAAGCTATCTCGGAAAGAAAAAATACAGATTTGACATCATTGACGGGAAGACGGAAATCGGCGTGACAACAGGTCTTGCATGGACTATTGTAGGCGGTGATACGCTGTTTATTGAAACGGCTGTTGTGCCGGGAAACGGCAAGCTGGAACTTACCGGCCAGATGGGCGATGTTATGCAGGAATCCGCAAAAGCGGGTATCAGTTATATCCGTTCAATTGCCGATAAGTTTGGCATTGAAGAAGATTTTTATAAAACGAAGGATATGCATATTCATATCCCTGAAGGCGCCACACCGAAGGACGGTCCTTCGGCCGGTGTGACAATGTGCACCGCAATGCTTTCCACACTTACAAAAACTCCTGTCAGAAAAGATGTTGCGATGACCGGTGAAATCACGCTCAGAGGCAAGATTCTTCCTGTGGGAGGTATACGAGAGAAGGTAATGGCGGCACACAGGGCAGGTATCAGGCTTGTTCTTCTTCCGAGGGACAATGAAAGGGATATTGAAGATATTCCGGCAAATGTCCGCAAGAAAATGAAGTTTGTTCTGATCGATACTGTTGAGGACGCTGTTGAACAGGTTTTCGTCAGGGAAGATCAGCCAAAGGAAACGGCAGAAAACTAATATGAAGATTAAAAAAGCAGAGCTGGAGGCTGTAGCTGTAAAAAAGCAGCAGTATCCGCCGGGTGACAAAAAAGAAATAGCCTTTGCGGGACGTTCAAATGTCGGGAAATCATCTCTTTTAAATCTCCTGACGGGACGAAAAAGTCTTGCGCGCGTAAGCGGAGCGCCCGGAAAAACCAGAACCATCAATTTTTATAACATTAATGACGAATTCAGAATTGTGGACCTGCCGGGTTACGGCTATGCAAAGGTTTCAAAGGCCGAATCCGAAAAATGGGGGGAAATGATGGAAAGCTACCTCCAAAACAGAGAGCAGCTGCTTGCGGTGGTTCAGCTTGTTGATATTCGCCATATGCCTTCTGCGCAGGATATTCAGATGTATGATTATCTGAAGCATTTCGGCCTTGACGGTATAGTTGTTGCCACAAAGGCAGACAAGGTTTCGCGAAACGAAATGAAAAAGAATATCGACATGATCAGAAAAACACTTGCCATGACCGAAAAGGACGTTGTCATTCCTGTTTCGGCGCTTAAAAGGACGGGGCACGAAAGCCTGCTTGAGACATTTGACAGACTGCTCAAAAGCGGAGAAACGGTTAATACCGAAGATGAATAAAATTGCTGCGGGCCGGTAACTGTGACCGGACCGTTCCGGAGCATCCTGCCGGACTGAAGATGGATAGTCAAAGGAGAAAACGTCATGCAATTCATAGGATTGAGAGTTATTCTCAGAAGAATAAAGGCAATTCGGTTTATGATGGCGGATAAGTCTGTGCCAAAACGCAAAAAAGCACTGATTATTTTCGGACTGATATATCTTGTTTTGCCGGTCGATCTGATACCTCCGGTGATATTTCCGATCGGATTCCTTGACGATCTGATTTTGTGGCTTTGGATTCTTATTCATCTGCGTGATGAACTGGACAAATACTGGCTTGGAGAAAAGCCTGACGATTTGTCAAAAAAATATAAAAACAAAGATATTATTGAGGATGCCTCGTATGAAGTGAAGCACGAGGACGTGCGGGAAGCCGGCGAAGAACGTGGGGCCGGGACAACGAATGCTGCAGAAAACGCAGAAAATGCGAAAACTGCAGAAGGCACGCGCAGTGCAGAAAATTCCGCAGACTGAAAACGAGACTGAATCTAACAAAAGGAGCTTGACATGGCACAAAAATATGACAAGGGTGAAGTTATGATCACCCAGGAACAGATTCTGCAAAGAGCAAAGGAAATCGGAGATCAGATCAGTTCCGATTTTGCAGGAGAAGAAGTTATTGTAATAGGTATCCTCAAGGGTGCGGTACTTTGGATGGCAGATGTCGTAAAGAATATCAAGCTTGATGCAAGACTTGATTTTATGGCATGCAGCAGCTATGGCGCATCGACGAAATCTTCCGGTATAGTAAAGATAAATAAGGACCTTGACAACAGT
>JAILLO010000084.1 GCA_024693105.1 Clostridia bacterium
GGAACGGAGGTTTTCGGGATGTTGTTTGATGTAGTAACAAAAGAGGAATACGGAAAGCTGCTTGAAGAATCCGGATATGAGAAAGGCATCGAAGAAGGCATCGCAAAAGGCAGAGCGGAAGGCATCGCAAAAGGCATCGCAGAAGGCAGAGCGGAAGGCATCGCAAAAGGCAGAGCGGAAGGCATTGTAGAAGGCAGAGCGGAAGGCATCGCAAAAGGTATTGTAGAAGGCAGAGCGGAAGGCAAGGCAGAAATTGCATGCAAAATGAAAGCTTCGGGATTTGACAATGATACGATAGTGAAAATTACCGGAATTAAGGAAGAGGAACTTGCGAAGCTTTAAGCATTAAACGGAGGTTTTCGGGATGTTGACTTTGTAGGGTGACCGGTTTGGTCACTCTCATTTTTTACTTCCTTGTTATTTTTACAGAACTGTGATAGTCTTAATAGGCATCGATTGAGGTGCGGCATCCACTTCGAATGCGCAGAATTCAGACCGAAATAGGAGGAAAATCAAGGAAAAATGATAGACAGTTTCTTTAAAATCAGCGAGAGAAAATCGGATATACGCACGGAGGTGACGGCCGGCGTCACCACTTTTCTTACAATGGCATACATACTTGCGGTCAATCCCGCAATTCTTTCAGATGCGGGAATGAATCCCCACGCCGTTATGATAGCTACAGCACTTGCGGCTGTCATCGGCACCTTTTGTATGGCTCTGATGGCGAATTATCCTTTTGCGCTTGCACCGGCACTTGGCCTAAACGCTTTCTTTGCGTATACGGTATGCGGCAGCATGGGATTCAGCTGGCAGATGGCGTTGTTTGCGGTCTTTATTGAGGGTATAATTTTTATCATTCTTTCAGTTACCAATGTGCGTGAGGCGATATTCAATGCCATACCCGTGGAGCTGAAAAAAGGCGTTACTGCCGGAATCGGGCTGTTTGTAGCTTTTATAGGGCTGCAGAAAGGCGGCATAGTCAAGGGTAATCCGAGTACACTTGTAACGATTGCCTCATTTCGCGACAATTTCCATACTTCCGGAATTTTCGCTCTTCTGACATTCATAGGACTTTTCATAATATGTGCTCTTTACATAAGAAGGGTGAAAGGCTCGGTATTCTTTGGAATTATTATCACCTGGATAATCGGCATGTTCATGCAGGTTGCGGGCATATACAAGCCGGATCCGCAGGCCGGTTATGGCAGCATTTATCCGACATGGGAGGGATTTGACATAGGTGCGGTTTCAGATACCTTCGGTCAATGTTTCAGTCTTGATTTTGCATCTATTTCGCTTGCGGACTTTTTAATTGTAATTTTTTCGTTCCTTTTCGTTGACATGTTTGACACTATAGGAACGCTTATCGGTGTTGCGGGAAAAGCCGGACTTCTTGACGAAAACGGCCGCCTGCCAAAAATCCGCGGGGCACTTCTTGCGGATGCGATTGCAACGTGTTCGGGGGCTGTTCTCGGAACATCAACGACATCGACATTTGTAGAGAGCGCTGCCGGCGTTGCGGATGGTGGCAAAACAGGCTTTGCCTCTGTAATTACGGGAAGCTTGTTCCTCCTTTCACTCCTGCTTGCGCCGCTTTTCGTAAGCATCCCTTATTTTGCAACGGCTCCGGCTATGATTTTTGTGGGATTTCTGATGATTCAGCCGATTCTTTCGCTTGATTATACGAATTACGGTGAGTCGGTACCGGCATATCTTTGTATGCTTATCATGCCGCTTACATACAGCGTATCGGACGGCATAGCGATCGGAATTGTTTCATATGTTTTGGTCAATCTGATTGCAGGAAAGTCAAAGAAACTGACGCCGCTGCTTTATGTGCTTGCGGTGCTGTTCATGCTTAAGTATGCTTTGCTTTAGGCCGGCGAACGTGGGCAGAGTGCTCTTTGCAAACCGCAGAGGCGGTGAGCGGGCTGCAGGGCCTTTTCGCGTCGCAGTCTTTTGAGCGCATGACGGAGGCACTCGGCGAATGCTGTTTACGGCTTGAAAATATAAGGATTTTATAGTAAGATTAAACTCGTAGTATCCGAAAATCGGGCTTGCAATGACGCCGTGGCGTGATTACAAAGAGACCCGAAATATCGGTGAGGAGGATAAGAAGATGAATTTAATACCTGACAATGTCAGCAAACACACAAACGTATACGATGTACTGAAGGAAAGAGGCTTCATAGAACAGACAACGGATGACGAAGCTGTAAGAGAATTACTTGGAAGAGAAAAAATCAAGTTTTATATAGGATTTGACCCGACTGCGGACTGTCTGCACGTAGGTCATTTCATGCAGGTTATTATCATGATGTATATGCAGAAGTACGGACATACTCCGGTTGTTCTGCTCGGTGGTGGCACGGGAATGGTAGGAGACCCGTCCGGAAGAACCGATATGCGTACAATGATGACGATTGAGACTATCGATGAGAACTGCCGCAAGTTCAAGAAGCTGTTTGAGCAGTTCCTTGATTTTGATGATGATTGGCATTATGAAGGCAACAACGGTGTGCTGTCTCCGGGCCATGAAAACAAGACTCCGGAGCCGGGCAAGGCTGTTGCTGTCAACAATGCGGACTGGATCAGACCGCTTTCGTACACTGAATTTATCAGGGAAATCGGACCTCATTTCAGCGTTAACAACATGCTTCGCGCAGAGTGTTACAAGCAGAGAATGGAAAAAGGCCTTTCATTCCTTGAATTCAACTATATGCTTATGCAGTCCTACGACTTTATGGTTATGGCAAGGGATTTCGATGTCAAGATGCAGTTTGGCGGTAATGACCAGTGGTCAAACATCCTCGGCGGCAAGATTCTGACGCACAGATACTGCAACAAGGAAGTTGAAGGTATGACATTTGCACTTCTGACAAATTCGGAAGGCAAGAAGATGGGCAAGACTCAGAAAGGTGCGCTTTGGCTCAGAGCTGAAAAGACTTCGCCGTTTGAGTTCTTCCAGTACTGGAGAAATGTAGCCGATGCCGATGTCAACAAGTGTCTTCGTATGCTGACATTCCTTCCTATGGAGGAGGTTGAAAGACTGTCTGCACTTGAAGGTTCGGAAATCAACAAGGCAAAGGAAATTCTTGCTTACGAGGTTACAAAGCTTGTTCACGGTGAAGAAGAGGCAAAGAAGGCTCTAGAAGGTGCGCGTGCTGCATTCGGCGGTGGCGGTGATGCCGCAAATATGCCGACAACGAAGATGGATGCTTCAAAATTTGAAGGCGAAGGTATCGGCGTTGTTACTCTGATCAAGGAGCTTGGCCTTGTTCCGAGCAATGCGGAAGGCTTCAGAACCATCGAACAGGGCGGACTTACCGTAGGCGGCGAGAAGGTTACGGACAGAAAGCTGATGATTACAAAGGATATGTTCAGCGACGGAACTCTTCAGATCCAGAAGGGAAAGAAAAAGTTCCATATCGTTGATATCCGATAATGACGTTACTTGACAGGCGGCTTCAAAAGCCGCTTGTTTTTTAGGCTTTTGCGGTGGGCAAATGTCATTAAT
>JAILLO010000062.1 GCA_024693105.1 Clostridia bacterium
GGTAGTAATTATGAACGAAGAATCAAAAGAAGTGAATAAGCCCAAAGCGGCCGCGGGACCGAAGCCACTTATTCAGGTCAAAAATGTCCGCAAGATTTACAGGATGGGTGAAGAGCGGGTTGTAGCGCTAAACAACGTTACACTTGATATTTACAGAGGAGAAATCGTCTGTTTTCTCGGAACCTCCGGATCGGGCAAATCTACGTTTCTGAATATGGTGGCAGGTCTTGAAAAGCCGACCGGCGGCGAAATATTTATAGGCGGGATTCCGATACACCGGCTCAGTGAAGAGCAGGTGACGATTTTCAGGCAGAAGAATATAGGCTTTATTTTTCAGGCATACCATCTGCTGCCGATGCTTACGGCGATTGAAAACGTTACGATACCGCTTATATTTCGTGGGATTGAAAAGAAAAAGCGAATGGCCGAAGCGAAGAAGATGCTTGAAGCCGTCGGACTTAAGGGGTTTGAAAAAAGAAAGATTACCCAGATGAGCGGAGGCCAGCAGCAGAGAGTCGGGATTGCAAGGGCACTTACGGGAAATCCGAAGATAATCTTTGCAGACGAGCCGACCGGAAATCTTGACAGCAATACGACAAAAGAAATAATGGAGCTTATAGTCGGACGCGTCAGGGCAATGCATCAGACTCTGATACTTGTTACGCATGACAGGAGCATCGCGGATTATGCGGACAAGATAGTTACGATTAAAGACGGAAAGATACAAAACGTCGAGCAGCGTAAGCCTGAAACGCTGCAGTAAGGTGGTACATGGTCTATTGCAAATAGACGATGCAAAGGGTTTTGGGCGGCGTATTCGCTATCCGGCCTGCGAATTTACAGGCGGTGACCTTGATGAATCCTGCAGGCACATTTCCATCGGGGCTGTGCCGGCAATATATGACTTTAAAAGACAGAAAGAAGGAAAAAAACAATGTGTGTCAGAAGAAAAAAGTGTGCGGCTGTAGTGGCGCTTGCAGTAATTGCGCTTCTTGTTACGGCAATTGTGCCGGCGGCGGAGGGACCTGCCGGGTATGAGGCTTATGCGGATGCAGGCCTGTTTTGCACGGATGAAGAAGTAAGTGCAAGCCAGGGCGAGTCTTCCGTTGTAATGTCCTTTACGTTTACAAACAACCTCGGTTCGGATTTCACCTTTTCAAATGCCGCGCTGACGTTTAACAGTATGGAAGGTCTTACAATTACGGGGGGAAATTCCGGCAGCACCGTAACTGTTCCCGCAAACGGCGGAACTGCAGAGATTGTTTTTTACATAAAAATCGCTTCAAATGCGGATACGGGAACCAGAAGAGGTGACCTTATCCTAAGCGGCGGCAGTCAGACTTATGAAAAAGCAAGCGGCATCAGGCTTGAAATTTCCGAGAACTGGTCGAGCGAAACAAGAAAAAACCAGAGCCTCTTTTCGGGCAATCTTTCGCATTCAATTTCGCCTGCGGGGGGATTTTCAAGCGGTGACGGAAATCAGATAACTTTTAATATTTACAATAACGGAACAGGCACTTTGAAAAACGCAGTTATTGCGGTTACTCTGCCTGAGGGAATGTATATTTACAATGACAGCAGCAGCAAGAGCATAGGATACATTTCCACCGGAAAGACAAAGAGTGTTACCTTCCCGATAACTGTGGATGATGACCTCAAATCCGGTAATTACGCAGTCACGGCAAAAGTCACGGCACTTGGAGGAGATACCTCGGAGACTTCCTTTGAAAGGACTTTTTATGTGCCGGTTAACGGCGGCGGGGCAACTGTTTCTTCAAAGAATATAAGCATTACAAATATTAATTATCCGAATGCAGTTGAGGCGGACGAGCCTTTTACATTTGGCTTCACCGTCAAAAATACGGGATCTTCGGCAGTAAAGGATGTCAAAATTTCCGCGGAAATGCCTGAGGGCATGATGAACAAGACAAGCAACGTATTTGTTGAAAATTCGATTGCTGCGGGCGGTTCTAAGACTTACAGCATGAAGCTTTTCTCGAATAAGGGCGATACGGCATATCCGATTAAGATTTCGGTGGCCTCACTTGATGACAGCGAAAAGGAAGTTGCCCAGTATGTAAGCATATACGTGGAAGGCGGCTCGGGAGTCAAGACTCCGAAGCTGATGGTCGATCACTATGATTTCGGCGGCGACAGCGTGCAGGCGGGATCTTCGTGCGTTTTGCATATTGGTATTCACAATACATCAAAGAAAAAAATATCGAATATTAAGGTTTCCCTGAAATCAGAGGGCAATGTCGTGCCTGTCGGGGGCAGCAACAGCTTTTTCGTCGATGAGCTTGCAGGAGGGGAGCATTTCTCGCGCTCGCTGATGTTTTCCGTCAAGCCGGCGGCAGAACCGGGGACTGAGGCTCTCACCGTTTCGATGACGTATGAAAACGGCTCCGGAGAGGAGTTTTCCGCAGAGGATATTATTGCAATCCCGGTTACGCAGGCAAGCCGCCTTGTTGTTGATGACATCACGGCTCCGTCCGAATGCTATGTGGGCGAAATGGCCTCGGCCGAGGTAGAGTTTTACAATATGGGCAAGTCTACGCTCAGCAATGTCCGCGTGACTGCATCGGGAAATTTCGATTCGTATGAGTCTACAAGCTATTTTGCGGGAAACATGGAAAGCGGCAGCAGTGACACTTACACACTGAATTTTGTCCCGCGCGAGGAAGGTCCTCTTGAGGGTGTAATTACTTTTACTTACGAGGATGCCGACTCCGTTGAGCAGATTTACGAGATGCCTTTTGTATTTGAGGTAATGGCGGCACCGGAGTGGGATGAGGAAGAGTTCCCCGAAGAAGAGGAAGGCGGCAAAATTCCGTGGAAAATTATTATTCCGTGCGCTGTAATTGCGCTTCTTGTCGCAGGCTTTGCCGTATGGAGAACAATCAGAAGGAAGAAGATGCACAAGGCTCTTCAGATAGCGGACGAGGCATTTATGGACAGTCTCGATCTTGATTCGGGAAGCACGGCGGATGAGAACTCCGCAGAAAGCCAAAAAAACGGCGGGGAGAAGTAGTTTATGAATTACAGAGATATCATAGAACTCTGTCTGAAAAACCTGCTGAGAAGGCGCACCAGGACGCTTCTTGCAATTACCGGCGTAGTTGTCGGGACCTGTGCAATAGTTGTAATGGTTTCGATAGGCGTAGGCCTCTCTCAAAGTTATCAGTCCCAGATTGAAAGCTACGGCAATCTTCATATGGTTACTGTCAACAGCGCGGGAGGAGGCATGGGAAGAGAAGCAGATTCAAAAGGCGTTATTTCGGACAAGGCACTCGAGAAAATCGCAGAGATTGACGGGGTTGATGCGGTTACGCCGGTTGTTACGCAGTCGGTTGCAGTCGGAATTGGCAAGAAGGTTGCGATTCTTGATATTGCCGGAGTCGATACGGAGGTCCTTGAAAAATTCAATGTTGAAATTGAAGAAGGACGTATGCTGAAGCCATATGACAAGATGTGCATCATTTTCGGAAATCAGACAAGGTCCTGGTTCATGACGCCGGGGAAGGATGACTGGAGCGATACGCCGATAGATGTAATCGATGACAAGATAATTCTCACGGGTGACACTTCTTACGGCGAGAAGAAAAAATCAGGCGATGACGACAAGAAAAAATATACCGAATTTGAAGCAAAGGGCATCGGTTATCTGACGACAAGAAACGATGACTGGGATTACATGGCGTATATGAATCTTCGCGATGTCGAAAAGATCCAGAAGGATATCAGGAAGACGAACAACGAGCCGAATATGAGCATGGGCAAGAAGACTTACGACCAGGCCTACGTATATGTCGGCGATATCGAAAGGACTCAGGAGGTCAACGATTATCTGAAAAATGACATGGGCTTTGAGACATACAGCGCGACAGACTGGCTTGAGCAGGCAAAGGACACCTCGAACATGATTCAGATGATTCTGGGCGGCATCGGCGGCATTTCGCTGCTTGTAGCGGCGCTTGGCATCACAAACACGATGGTAATGTCGATATATGAGCGTACGAGGGAAATCGGCGTAATGAAGGTAATCGGCGCAAACCTCAAGGATATCAAAAGGATGTTTCTTCTTGAAGCAGGCATGATAGGCTTTGGGGGAGGCGCGGCAGGGCTTATTATAAGCTATATAATTTCCCTTTTGATGAATACGGTGCTTTCTGAGGCAATAGGTATGGCAATCGGGCAGATTACCTATACCGATGCCACAACAATCTCGGTAATCCCGTGGTGGATGATTCCGGCGGCACTCGGATTTTCAACGCTTATCGGTGTTGCTGCGGGATATCATCCGGCAAAGAGGGCGATGAACCTTTCGGCGCTTGAAAGTCTTAAGAATGAATAATCCGAAGATACCGGGGAAATGCAAAAGTACTGATTCGCATGCGTATTATTTTTTAAAATGCTTTTGCTGCGTAACAATGCAAAAAACATTGATTTTGATACGTAATAATGCAAAAAAACATTGACTTTGATGCGTAATAAGGATAAACTTATTACGCATTGTTTTTAATGCGCGATTTTTTTATGCAAAAATTCAAAGGTACCTGCACGCAGGACCTAAAAGAATGGCTGCCTGAATCGCACGGGCACAGGATGGGAATCCGTCCGGGACCCGGAACTAATTATTTAGTATATCGAACCAGATCCGGGCGATCAGCCTGCATTGTGAGACCGAGGCCCTTGGCGGAGACGCGGGCCAAAGAGAGAAAAACGCGATTACACCGGATCCCAGTAGACAAAACCGAAACAGATTTTCTCCGGCATTTGCGAACCGGGCAAAGGAAATCCCAGTAGGTGGAAAGGAAAGAAAAATGAAATCATTCATCGCAAAGCCTCATGAAGTTGAACGTAAGTGGTACGTTGTCGACGCTGAGGGAAAGACTCTGGGAAGACTTGCAAGTGAAGTTGCTTCCATCCTCAGAGGAAAGAAAAAGCCTATTTATACTCCACACGTTGACTGCGGCGATTATGTTATCGTTATCAACGCAGAAAAGGTAGAAGTTACAGGCAAGAAGAGAAAAGAAAAGATCTACAAGAGACATACCGGTTATCCGGGCGGACTCAGAGAAGTCACTTTCGAAAAACTGCAGGAAAGAAAGCCTGATGAAATCATCAGACATGCAGTTAAGGGAATGCTTCCTGACGGAAAACTTGGAAGACAGATGTTCAAGAAGTTAAAGGTTTATGCAGGTGCAGAACACGGTCATGCAGCTCAGAAGCCTGAGACATGGAATTTTTAAGGAAAGGGAGGAATAGACAATGGCAAAAATGCAGTATCAAGGAACAGGCAGAAGAAAGTCTTCAGTTGCTAGAGTTAGATTAATCCCTGGAAAAGGTAACATCACTGTCAACAAGAAGCCTTTAGATGATTATTTCGGAATGGAAATTGTCAAGAGAGAAGTTAAGAGACCTTTTGAAATCGCAGGCTGCGAAGGAAAGTTCGACGTTATCGCAACTGTACACGGCGGCGGATTTACAGGTCAGGCAGGCGCACTCAGACATGGTATTTCAAGAGCACTGTGCGTAGCTGACAAGGAAGCTTTCAGAGCTCCTTTGAAGGCAGCAGGATTCCTTACAAGAGACTCACGTATGAAGGAAAGAAAGAAGTACGGACTCAAGAAAGCAAGAAGAGCAAGCCAGTTCTCCAAGAGATAATCGCATCGATTCAAAAAGAATTTACAAACCCCAGGAACTCAGTGTTTCCGGGGTTTTTCTTTTCACAAATGAAAAATAAAATGCGTGAATAAGTTCTAAAAGTGCCTCACAAAATGTGTGAAGAAGTCCTAAAAGCGCCTCATAAAATGTGATACAATTTGTTGAAGTGCCTATTTTTTTTGTGATATGATATGTACTTGTAAGTAAAGAAAATGTATTACAGACGAAAAATTGATGATTATTCACCATATATGGATGCAGACGATCAATTTCCGGATGGAATGTTCAGATTTGAGAAGAGAATGCAAACGCATTTTGCGGGAGGACGCCATGAGCAGTTCAGATACAAAATTTAGAAATACGGCACTGAAAATGCAAGATGCCATGATTGATCTTTTGTTTGAAAAGCATTTTACGCAGATAACCATTATGGATGTCTGCAGAAGAGCCGGAGTCAACAGATCTACATTTTATGCGCATTACCAGAACTTAAGCGAGCTTCAGAATGAGGCTCTGTCTGAGAAACTGATTGATCTTTGGCGAAAGACGCGCCGGATATCGCATGACAGGTTTCATTTCAATGTTGCGTATCTGGAGGCTTTCCTTGAGTTTATAAAGGCAAACCGCAATCTGATTTATATAATAAACAACAATGTTGAAAGCCCTGTGGGGGTAGATATATACAGGACTTTGAAAAGATATATGCGCGACGGGTTTTATGACATGGGTGTTATTGATGAAAATGAGAAGGAAGCGTGTGAAAAATGAAAATTCATTTTTCACACGCCACTTGAAGGATTTGAATTTTGAATTGAAATTTGAATTGAAGTCCAGCTTTCGGCCCGGACCTCAGACGCGGACACAGACGCAGACTGCGGACTGCCGACTACCGACGCGGACACAGACGCAGACTGCGGACTGCCGAACGCCGACTACCGGCACAAGTTTCCGAGCGCAAGCCCGGCCCAAATCACCTATCTGAACTGCCCAAAAATAAAGCGGCCCGCCTGATTTACGCATGTCGAAAGTCCGACAAACACCATTATTATCTCGAGACGCCCAAGAAACATTCCGAACATTTCAATGTACAGCGTCGCAGGATTTGTGTGCGGGCCTGTGAGTCCGTTGCTTATGCCGACTGTACCAAGCGCCGAGGCGAATTCAAATGCAGCCGTCGAAAGCGAACAGTCGGATGTCAGAGTTATAAGAAGTATCCCGGCTGTCAGCGTAAGCATGTAGACGATAACAAATCCGATGGTATTTTCCTTAATTCTCTTGCTGATATAAAGGTTGGTCTGGTGCTTCCTGTAAGTAAGCGATGTTACGCTGCGGTCGGGAGTCAGATGCTGCTTGAGATCATCGATTGTAATCCGCAGAAGCAGACACGCGCGAAGCAGCTTTATTCCGCCCGCCGTTGACCCTGCACTTCCCCCGATAATCATCAGAAGCGCAAGAAGTCCCAGACTGAATGCCGGCCATACCGCATATTTTTCCAGAGAATAACCGGTAGTCGTAAATGTCGTAATTACACCGAAAGTGCCGTTCATCAGGCAGTGACCGATGCTTCCTTTTCCCTCGGCATAAAGATTGCACGCCGCAAGAAGTGAGAAGCTTATAGTAAGGCCTGCCATGAATTTCACTTCGCTTTCTCTCAGGACTGTTCCGATTTTGCCTCTTGCAGTCAGGAAAACTATGTAGAAGTTAGATGCCCCGACGAGCATAAGAACAATCGTGATAATGTTGATGGCACTGTTATTGTAGGCAGCCATACTGGTCGTATTCGTTGAAAAGCCTGCAGTTGAAAGTGCCGACATCGTGTGGCAGATTGCTTCAAACGGAGGCATTCCGGCGATACAGTAAGCCGCGATCCCAAGGACAAGCCCGCCAAGATAAAGCTTGGCTATGATTCTTGCCGTGCCGCGAAGCGAAGGCTTGAGCTGATCCGGATGTCCCTCGGCGTTGTAAAGACTCATTGTTTCGGGATTTCCCGAAATCGTCGTGATCATTATTACAAAGCCAAGGCCGCCGCAGTACTGCATGAAGCTCCTGTGAAGAAGCAGAAGGTGAGGAAGCTTTGATACGTCAACAACCGTAAGGCCTGTTGTCGTCCAGCCGCTCACCGATTCAAACAGCGAAAGCGTAAAGCTCATGTCGCTTATCATTATGAAAGGCACAGAGCCTGCGAAAAATGCATAAAGCCAGACAAAAAGAACAGGAACGCTACCTTCTTTAATAAGAGGCTGCCACCTGTTGCCTTTGAATTTGTGGTATGGTCTGAGAATGCATATAACGGAACCGATCAGAACCGAGATGCTTGCAGGCAGAAGAAATGCCGGTGCATATTTAATTTCGTTGTGGTAAAAGGGAAGTATCAAAAGTGGGCATGCCATAAGCATGCCTATCATTATAATTACGATACCGTAATACGTCCCTGCTTTTATTCTTTTGATTAGTGTTATCATTTCGCTGTAAGTTTGCGGATTGCTGCCTCCTTGTTCGGGCCTGCAACGATCAGAATGAGCCCGTCACCCGATTCAAGTGTGGTCTGACCGTGAGGTACCAATGTCCGGCTTCCCCTCAGAACGCATCCGATAATTGCCTGCTTCGGAAGGTCGATATCGCAGAGCTTCTGACCGGTGACCTTTGCATTTTCGGGCACGCTGATCTGAATAACTTCCGCATGGCCTTCTCCGATAGGCATTACCGTTTTTATATCCGAAAGGAGAATGTGCTGTTCTATAATATTTGAAATTGCACTGATTGCGCATACTACCGAATCAATTCCCATGGTGCGGAAGAAATCCGTTTTTTTAGGGTCCGATACTACGGCAACAGTTTTCTTGATGTTGAATTTTTTCTTGCAGAGCTCGCATATGACAAGATTTGCATCATCAAACGGGGACATTGCAACTGCTATGTCGGCATCATAAACATCGGCGTCGTCAAGAACAAAAGGCTTTGAACCGTCACCGTGAAAAACCCTTAGGTTGCTGATGCCTGCAAGAAGCTTGCATTTTTCAATGTCTTCGTTGATTGCAGTTACCTTGTAACCATTACCGATAAGCGACTTTGCAAGATAGCGGGTTTCGTCATAACCCTCGATAAGTATTACTCTCGGTTTCATGCTGTCGTCCCTCCAAAGAGAAGATTGTCCACTTCATTTGTCGAAAGAATTACAGGACATATCGTGTCGATTCCGAGCTCGCGGTAGACACATTCTCTGGCAGGGTCATAAAGCCTTGCGATTACTTTGTCTATATGAAACATTTCTCTTGCAATCTGTGCCACCATGATGTTGGTGTTGTCGTGATTTGTTACGGCAATTACAGAAGAAACGTTTTTCATGTCAAGATCGTTAAAGACAAGCATTTCGGTAGCGTCCCCTGTAATTTTCATACCTCCGAACATCGGCGAGAGTTTGCGGAAGGAATCACTGTTGCTGTCTATAATAACCACATCCTTGCCTGCTTCCGAAAGGGAATCGGCAATATTTGCACCAAGTCGTCCGCAGCCGACAATGACAGTGCAGGTTTTCCCGGTTTTCTTTGAATTTGAACTGAAAATACTCATATGTATCTGTTTCACTCCTTTCCAACCATGCTACAATCATAGCAGATAAGTTGTGAGAGAGGCGTGAGAAAAGGCCCCTGCGTGTGAGAAGTCTGTGAGAATTTTGGTGTTCATCATGAATATTCAGGCTATTTTGTAATTTGCAACGAATTAAAAGCGAATATGCTTGAAAATAGCGGTAAAAACGCACATTTTTGCGTAATCTTCGTGTATTTCTTGCTCTTTTGACCGGCTTTGCTACTCGTCAAGAAGCCTGTAGCCGACCCCGATTTCTGTCTTTATATATTCGGGTTTTGCCGGATTAATTTCAATCTTTCTGCGCAGCCCTGCCATCAGAGCGCGGAGCGCCTGCGTGTCGCTTCCGTATCCCGAGCCCCAAAGCTCGCCGATAATGCTTCCGGTTGTAATAACCTTTCCTATATTACGAAAAAGCATCGACATAAGCTTGTACTCCATCGGCGTCAGATGTATTTCCTCACCGCCGCGGTAAACAAGCCTTTTGTCCATGTTAATTTTCAGGTCGCGGACTTCGATGACGGCACGGGCCTCCTGATCCGGCTGCAGAAGAATATGCCTGCAGGCTACTCTGATTCTCGCCATAAGTTCGGATGCGGAGAACGGTTTTGTCAGATAATCATCGGCTCCAGTATCGAGCGCGGCGATTTTTTCCTCTTCACGGTCTCTTGCGGAGACAACGATAATAGGCATATGTGACCATTCTCTTATGCGCCGTATAACTTCCTTGCCGTCAAAGTCGGGAAGCCCCAGGTCAAGGACAAGAAGGTCCACTTTTTCCGACAGCTTTTCAAGAGCCTCTGTCGCGCTTCCTGCCGTTATGTATTCGAACCCTTCGGCTTTGAGCGCAAAGCAGATAAAACTGCGTATTTGCACATCATCTTCAACTACAAGAACTTTATAACTCATCTTTCTCCTCCACAGGCAGGGCAAATGAAAATACTGCGCCCCGGCCTTCTTCTCTGTTTGCGGCACTTATTCTTCCGTTGTGCGCGGAAATTATTGTTTCGCATATTGCAAGCCCAAGCCCAAAGCCGTGATCGCTGCTTTTGAGCCTGTCGGCCGAATAAAATTCCTGAAAAATGTAAGGAAGATCCTTGGCATCTATGCCTTCTCCGCTGTCCTCCACCTTGAATATTACTTCGTTTGCATCATCATCCTTGCTTACGCTTACCCAGATCCGGTCATCAGCCTTGATGTGCTTGATGGCGTTTTCAAGAAGATTTATAAGGACCTGCTCAATCAGCTTCGGATCCATCGGGGCCATAATAACCTCTTCGGGGATTTTCGCCTCTATATCAAGGTCGGGCCGGTGGTCTTCAACGTGGTCGATTGCAACACCGATAACCTCCTCGACAGGCACAATTTCCCTGCGAAGCTTAATAGTTCCGTCCTGAAGCCTTGTCATATTAAGTATATTCTCAACAAGGGAATGAAGCCACTCCGCATTTTTGCGAATTTTGACCGCAAGTCCCATGCAGTATTCGTTGTCGGAAGGAATCGTATCGGCAAGCATTTCGGACATGCCGGTGATTCCGGTAAGCGGCGTTCGTATGTCGTGTGATATCGACCTCAGAAGATTTGCCCTGTATCTTTCGCGGGATGCCTCCTGTATCGATTTCATGCGCTGCTGCGCGGAATAAAGCCTGTCCATTGCAAGCGATATGCTGTCAATCATGGAGTGAAGAAGTCTGAGGCCGGACGGGTCGATGTTTTTCGCATCTTCCGTCGAAATGCGTATCAGACCCAGCACGCTGTCTCTTCCGTGTATCGGCCGGTCGATATATTCGCCGTTTTCTATGTAATCACCTTTCATTTTGTTCAGATGAAATTTCAAAAGGTCGGGGTTGTCGGTATCAATTTTGGTGTTTGTTTTGTCTTTGTAATTATGAAGGACATACATGCTGTCGGGATGTCCGACAGAGTCAAAGCAAAGAAAGCCCGCATTGCACTGGAGAGCATCGGAAATGGCGCTTACCGAAATGTCAACGATTTCATCAAGGTCCTTTGCGCCTGCAAGCTTGTTTGTAAGGGTATAAATGGCTTTTGTTTCCGCTTCTTTTTCTCTGGCAAGGCGCGCCTCTTCCTGAGCCCGGGCGGTAAGAATGCCGGTTGCGACTGCCGTAAATGTAAGTGTAATAAAGGTTATATAGTAGTTCGGATCGTATACTGTAAAAGTAAAGCGCGGCGCCGCGAAAAAGTAGTTGAACGCAAATGTTCCGCCGATTGCGGCGAGAAGTCCCGCAGGAAGGCTTCGTGTGAGCCATACTATTATAAGTACCGCAAGAAGATATATGAGGGCAATGTTGGTGTCTGAAAAGTTTACTGCATGAAAGGCATAGCCGATTCCCGTTGCAGCGGCAAAAATCAGGACAGCACTGAAAATGTTGTGCAATCTGTCTTTCATGCTTTTGTATCTTTTGAATCGTTTCATAAATAGAATCCTTCCGGTAGTTCGGGTCCGGGCTGCGTCCGGAAACTTGCGTCAGTTATCCGCGGGGGCAGTCTGCGTCTGAAATCCGCAGCTTGTACTTCCGATATTTTACTTCTTTCAAGGGGATAAGGCAATAAGGCAGCAGAAATACTTACCGAAAATTAACAGAAAAAACAGCACGAACCGCAGCAGTCGCGTCCCCTGCGGAGGTCCGAAACCGCCTGCCCTGCCGATACGCCCTCCGAGGTCCTGCACTGCTATAATTACAAAAGCTGCCCCAAAACAAAAGCTCCCCGGCGGCATTCACCGGGGAGCTTTTGTTCGGACCGGCAGGCCCAAGCCCGCGTCTGCATCCGCAGTCCGCATCCGAGCCTGCAGGTCCAAAGGGGTTTATTTATCAGAATTCCTTTTTTTCCATGATACGCATGCTGAGCACGGCGGAAAGTGCCGTAACAACTGCCGTAATTACAAAGAATCCCGCAATTAACTGATAGACGGAAAAAGCAGCGATGCCGCCGAAAGAGCTTAAAAAGCCACCGTTGCCCTCGGCCGCAGAGGATATTTTTCCCGCAAGCATAATTACAACAACGATAAGCGCCATTCCAAGAAAAAGCGCAATGCGGCCTTTTTCGGTTCCCCATTTAATAGCAGCGGGAAGAATCAGGCTGACAATCAGCATAAACAGCGGAATGAATACCGACAGAATAATCAGTTCCTCAAGAGGCTCTGCAATCGAACCCTTGAAAAGAGCAAATCCAAAGCACACTACGACGGAAAAAACCCAGGCCCCCATGCCGCAGAGGAATCCGAACAGATACTTTTCAAGCACATAAGTCTTTCGGGTTACCGGAAGCGACATCAGAAACGGATAACAGTTGTCGTATTCGTCGTATGTAACGCTGCTTATTGCGAAAAATGCGTTTATTGTCGTGAGCCACCCCACAACAAAGGTCGCATCATCAAGCGCAATGCACATGGCCAGAGCCCACAAGGCAAGGGCAATTATCACCCGTTTTCTCTGAAAAATGAGCGCCGAGTCCTTTGTAAGAAGTCCTATCATTATTTTTCGCCTCCTTCACTCATCATTATAATCATCTCATCTATGCTTCCGTTCTCGATAATTACCTCAGGGTAGTTCTCTTCGTAGAACTTTCTCTGATTCGTAAAGCATGTGTAACCGAAGCCCTCTTTCTTTGTTTTCAATATATATTGCCTGTCGATTTTTTTGTAGCTTTCTTCAGTAAGCTTGAGCACGGCGTAATCAGCGAGGATAACGTCAGTATCTTCGTGCATGACTATTTTGCCGTCGTGGATCATGTAAATATCATCGCAAAGCCCTTCAAGGTCCGAGGAAATGTGCGAGGATATAAGAAGGGCACGTGTGGGCTCCGCTGCCAGGTAATTACGAAGCATGTCAAGGATTTCGCCTCTTGCGACAACGTCAAGGCCCGAAGTCGGCTCATCAAGTATAAGCAGGTCGGCATTGTGGCTGAGTGCGATAAGAACGCGCAGCCTTGCGCTCATTCCGGTTGAAAACTCCTTTATCTTTTTGTCTGTAGGCAGATTGTATTTTTCGCAGTAATCCAGGAAAAATGCTTCGTCGAAGTCACGATAAGAGTTTTTCAGAATCCGGACAACGTCGCTTACGCGCAGGTAGCTGCTGAAGCCGGAGTCCGAAAATGCAACACCGATTTTCATTTTATTTTCGGGCGTGAGGCCTTTTGGATCCAGGCCGAAAACCCGGGCGCTACCTTCTACATTAATCAGGCCGAGTATAGCCTTGATGGTTGTGGATTTGCCGCTGCCGTTTCTGCCGACAAGGCCGCTGACCTTTCCCGGCGGAAGTTCAAGACTTACATCGAGCCGGAAATCCCCGTATTTTTTCTGTATGTTTTTAAGTTGTATCATTTCTTAATCCTCCACTGGAAATTCAGTAACTCCGGGCGGCCGGTCCCTGCGACCGAGGCCGGGCCGCCTTCCGCCCTCCGCCTTCCGCCTTTCGTATGTCGGCGGCCGGTCCCTGCGACCGAAGCCGGGCCGCCTTCCGCCCTCCGCCTTCCGCCTTTCGCATGTCGGCGGCCGGCCCCTGCAGGGCGCTAATTCTCTAATATCATTTCGACCAATTCGCGAATCTCCTCTTTGCTGAGACCGGAGGCCAGCGCCCTTGCAACCGCTTCGTCCATCTGCTTTTCGGCCTCACGCTTCCGCGCTTCCGTCGCAAGCTGGGTGTCGGTTTCGGATATGTAGCTGCCCTTCCCGTGAACCGTCACAACAAAGCCTTCCTCTTCAAGCTTGTCGTAGGCCTTTTTCACAGTCAGGGCAGAAATCCTGAGCTCTGCAGCTAAAGACCTGACCGACGGAAGCGCGGCTCCGGCCTGCAGCTCGCCGCCGATAACCGCAGCTTTGATTTGAGCCATGAGCTGTTCGTATATTGGTATCATTGATGAATTATTGAGTATGATATGCATATTTTCCTCCCTTATGTCGCAAACAGTGTATAACAGTATATAACTGTTGTCAAGCGGGAAATCAAAAAATGTGTTTGAAAAAATTGAAGAGGCGCCCGGAAGGCTTGAAAACAGCGCGAAATACCGAAGGTGCGCCCGAAGGAAAAGCACGCCAAAAAAGAAAAAAGGCGCCCGGAAGCCTTGAAAACAGCGCGAAATACCGAAGGCGCGTCGGAAGAAAAGAGCGCCGAAAAACAAAAAAGGACGCCCGGAAGGCTTGAAAACAGCGCGAAATACCGAAGGCGCGCCGGAAGAAAAGAGCGCCAAAAGACAGAAGGACGCTCGGAAGCCTTGAAAACAGCGCGAAATACCGAAGGTGCGCCGGAAGAAAAGCGCACCGAAAAACAAAAAAGGACGCCCGGAAGCCTTGAAAATCGCGCGAAAAAACCGAATGCACCCGAAAGAAAAGCGCGGCGGAAGTCGAAAGGACGCCTGGAAGAAAAAAGAACCGTCCCCCGCGCCAATCCGGCACAGGGAACGGTTTCGTGTATACAATATAGTATTTTTTAATAATATGCCTTCTTTATTATATAATAGTATACTTTCGTCTTTTGCGTTTGCAAAAAACCTGCGCTACCAGGTAATCTTAACTACAGGTTTAATCAGGTCAGCAGGCTTCTCGTCCATTACCTTGAATGCATCAGGAATCTTGTCGAAGCCTTCGAATTTGTAGTTGAGCATTTTTTCAGGATGCACACGGCCGGCCTGAATCAAATTCAAAAGCTTCTTCATGCGGACAGCGCCTCCCGGAGCAAATCCGCCGCGAATGGTGATATCGCCCATTCCAAGCATAACCTGAGGCGCCGGAATGGTGAAGGTTTCACTGCTGTCAAAGTAGTTCACATTACCGATGGAGCCGTTCGGTTTGGTAACTGCAAGAGCTTTGTTAATTGAATCGGCTTTACCGCCTGCAACGATGCAGGCATCTACCTGACCTCCGGCAACCTTAAGAATCTGTTCAACTACATCACCGTCCTTGTAGCTGATGATATCGGTTGCACCGTATTCGCGAGCCAGTTTTACGCAATTCGGACGGGTACCGATGGCAATAAGCTTGCCTGCGCCGTACATTCTTGCTCCTGCAACAGCCATCAGGCCGACAGGACCGATACCGAAGACAACTACAGTGTCGCCCAGACTTATATTTGCCATCTCGGCACCGTAGAAGCCGGTTGACATCATATCTGTACACATCAGAGCAGCTTCGGGATCAACGCCTTCAGGTAAAAGAACGAGGTTGGAGTCTGCATTGTTAACATGGAAAAATTCAGCAAAAACACCGTCCTTGGCAGTGAGGAACTTGAAACTTGCAATCATGCCGACATCATGGGCGTTATTACCGTGCTTTGTCTGGATACCTTCCTGCGTCCAGTCCGGCGTTGTGCACGGAACAACTACTACATCCCCGGGCTTAAACTTAGTTACCAGTGAGCCCACTTCAACAACTTCGCCAATTGCCTCATGCCCGAGAATTACATCTTCTGCCGGACCGGATCCGCCGTGAGACATATGAGTATCAGACGAACATGGAGCCACATAGAGCGGACGAAGAATTGCATCCAGAGGACCTGCCACCGGTTTTTCATGCTCAAGCCACGCAACTTCTCCAACTTTTACCATACCAAAACCTTTCACTAAAAACACTCCTTTCATTTTACGTTATCTGCATATGCATATCGCATCCTTTGCGGGCCGTCAAAACGGTCCGCTTGCATTTTATTGACCGAAGTATAACTTATTTTCGCAAATTTGTAAAGATTCTGTCTTTTAACCTTTTGGCGTCGGAATTTTGCGGTGTTGACGAAAGGCGGTTCAAATAATAAAATATAAATAGGTATGCCGTCGCGCACAGTGTTTGTAAATTGTAAAGACGGCGCAGTGTAAACGTGAGTACTCTTTATACGAAGGGAGAGAATTAGATGAAATACGAAATTAAGGGAGGAAACCTTCCGGTAGTAGTATGCCGGCTTGAGGCAGGAGAATCGATGATTACAGAAAGCGGATCCATGGTGTGGATGAGTCCGAACATGCAGATGGATACCAAGGCCGGCGGCATGGGGAAAATTCTCGGAAAGATGTTTTCGGGTGAGAATATCTTCCAGAATGTATATACGGCGCGCGGCGGAGAAGGAATGATTGCGTTCGGCTCCAGTTTCCCGGGTGCAATTAAGGCTATAGAGGTTACTCCGGACAAGCCTCTGATTCTCCAGAAGTCTGCATTTCTTGCGGCACAGCCGGGCGTTGAACTGTCGGTATTCTTCCAGAAGAAGATTGGTGCGGGACTGTTTGGCGGAGAAGGTTTCATCATGCAGAAGGTTTCGGGAAGCGGCATTGTGTTTGTTGAAATCGATGGCTCGGAAGTTACTTATGAGCTCGCAGCGGGTGAACAGCTTGTTGCGGACAACGGTTATGTTGCAATGATGGAATCGACCTGCAGTATTGATATTCAGACTGTTAAGGGCGTTAAAAACATCATGTTCGGTGGCGAAGGCCTTTTCCATACGATTATTACAGGACCGGGCAGAGTTACTATGCAGACGATGCCGATGTATGCTTTTGTGGGAACGATTTCAAAGCTTATTCCGACAAGCTAGGCAAGAAGTAAGGCTGACGAGGGCTCCGGCCAAATGGGACTGTCAAGGGAGCCTATCAAGTAAGCCCGACAAATGAGACTGTCAAGGGAGCCTGCCAAGTAAGCCTGACGAGCAGGAACGGCGATAAGACTGATAAGTCAGAATAAGAACTAAAAACAGTAAGAATAAAGATTCAGGGACCGGAAAATATGCGGGGCCTGCCGGGGTCGGATTAAAAGTCAGACAACCGGAGGCGAAGCGGCTTCCGGTTCTTTTTTTAAAATAGAATTAAGATGGGCGCAGGATAATTGACGGAGTTGTAAAGCCTGTGTTATCATGGAAAAGACAATTGTCAGAAATTTCAAAAACAGATGCCGAAAAATTCAGAAATTGACAGAGACAGCGGCAGTTTTGGGGGAAGAAAATGAAGTTTGAAAATGCAGGTAATGCTTTGCTGCGCCTCGTAATTACAGCGGGAATTTCAAGTCTGATGCTTATTTTCGCGGGCATGGGTTTTTCGCAGGTATATGCAGAAGAAAGTGCGGGCACAGCAGCAGCGCAAAATGTCACGCAAGGCGTAGCAACAACGCAAAAGAGTACGCAAAGTGCCGTAACGGATCGGAATTACACACAGAATGACGCACAGACCGGCGCGCAAACAGGTGAACAGACTGATGCAGCTTCAGAAACGCAGAAAGCGGCAGCAGAAGCGGACGCAGGGACGGGCGCAGATGCCAAAACCGATGCAAACGCTGAAGATAAGGCGGATGCGGATTCTGAAGGCGATGCCGGGGCAAAAGCCGGTTCAGGCGCAGAGAAATTTGACCTTAGCTGTTTTGTTGATTTATCACCTAATTACTGGGCACGTGAGAATATTGCATATGTATGCGGAAAAGGCCTGATGAAAGGTGCTTATTTTGACAGGTTCATGCCGAAAAAGACTTTTTCAAGGGGCATGGCTGTAACGGTTCTTTACCGGATGGCGGGAAGTCCGCCGGTTGATACTGCGGCGGCAATAGAACTCAGAAGCGAGCCGGTGTATTCTTCTCCGGCAAAGAATGACAAGCCTGATGTAGATGCAACGGTTGCGGGATTTACCGATGTAAATCCGTTCTGGTATTATACGGAACCCGTTATATGGGCGCAAAACGCAGGCATTATTTATTCGGACAAGACCGATCGTTTCTCTTCGGAACGACCGATTTCAAGGGCGGAGCTTGCATCGCTTTTGTACTATTTTGCAAGGCACAGCGGTTATGATGTCGAAGCGGCAACAAACAACGGAGTTCTCAGGATTTTTGCGGATGCCGATTCGATAGCCGACTGGTCGGTGCGCCCGTTGTCATATATGGTCAGCGTGGGCATATTGGCGGGGGACAACAAAGGCTGCATCAATCCTTCGGGTTCGGCTACGCGTGCCGAGGTTGCTGCGATGCTGCACAGATTTGCAGAAAACGCGCCTTCCTATACCACGCAGTATCCGGAAAAATCAGATGCAGAAGAGAATGGAGGAAGTGCAGAGGAGAGTGACGGAAGCGCTGATGCGCAGGAAACTGCAGGCAACTCTGCTTCGCAAGGGAATTGAGATAATTCCGAAAGTTAGAGGCATATGCAGGGCCGGGCAGGAAGACTTATGAGCCGAGGGCCCGAACTTGGGGGAAGATGTTTGAAGTCGGAAACGACGGCGTTCGGAAACAGCGTCCATGATGTCGGGTTCCGGGGCCCGAACTTGGGGGAAGATGTTTGAAGCCGGAAACGACGGCGTTCGGAAACAGCGACTAAGAATGCCCGCAAAAGTCCGGCCGCTTCGCAGTCTGAAAATTGAAAAAGTTCCCAAACTGTAACATTTCTGTAATTGACTTTGAACAGTCGCCGTGTATATATTCAGTATATACACGGCTTTTTCAAAAGATGATACGGGGAATCGGTTTTGAAAAAGCATTTATGCGAAAAACTGCCAAAATGCAATTACAGGTAGGAACCTTTACGGCAGGGTGGGGGGAACTGAATATGTTAACGAAAATCCAGAAATGGGGTAACAGCAACGGTGTGCGGATTCCGAAGCACATGATGGACCAGCTTCTGATGCAGACAAACGACAATGTCGAGATTGAAATTTCAAACGGATGCATTACCGTGAAGCCTGTGAGAAGACGCTTTTTGAGTGTTGAAGAACGTGTTGAGAATTACTTCGGCAAGCCTTATGAGCAGCTTGTGAAGGAGAATTTTCATCTGGACAACAACGATTTTAATGCGGACAGGTTTGAAGATTTTACAATCGATTCATCTGACGGAGGAGGTATGTGGTGATGTATGAGCCAAAACAGGGCGATATCATATATATTGATACTACACCTGCGGTTGAAATCGGACAGCAGCCGGGCGAGAGGGAGCCGGTTCTCATAATCAGCAACGACAAGTTCAACGCGATTTCAAGTGTTGTGATGGTGTGCCCGATAATCGGGGAGGAAAAGAGAAATCCTTACAGAATTCCGCTGGATGACAGGTGTAGGACGTTTGGATTTATTATGTGCGATCATCCCATGATGATGCTTTTGGGGGACAGAAATCCCCAGGTGATGGAGCGGATCCCGAGGGACATTTTAATTGATGCAATAGATGCTGTAGCAGGAATTGTTACGGCGTAACGCGGCCGGCGCGCTTTGAAAGAGGGCGGCGCAGACGCAGACGCAGGTCCGGACGCAGACGCAGACGTAGGCCCGAACGCAGACGCAGGTTTTGTTCAAAAGGAGGTGAGCGGCATGGAGATACTGGACTTATATGACAGATACAGACACAGATCGGGGAAGACAATGGTGCGCGGTGATGCGGTTCCGGACGGATTTTTCCGAATGGTTATCCACATCTGCATTTTCGGAAGTGACGGCAGAATTCTGATACAGAAGCGCTGCAAAGACAAGAAAACCTGGCCGGACCTTTGGGACTTTTCGGTCGGCGGCGCAGTAGCCTCAGGCGAGGAAAGCCAGGAGGCCGCTTCAAGGGAACTCCTCGAGGAAATAGGAATTGTCCACGATTTTTCGAAGGAACGTCCGGCAATGACAGTATGCTTTGATGTCGGCTATAACGATTTTTATATTCTTGATGAGTCTTCAGGCGACGCACTTCTTCTTGCCGACGGAACGCGATGGGACGAAGACCTTTCAAAACTGAAGCTGCAGAGGGAAGAGGTCTCCGACATTATGTGGGCTTCGGAGGCAGAGGTTCTTGAAATGATATCTTCGAGGAAATTCGTTAATTATCACAAGCCTCTTGCGGAGCTTATTTTTTCAATGCACAAACAGCGCGGAGCGCATGACGCAAAACACGGTGTCCGATAATATTCAGACACCGTGTTTTTTTTTGTTTTTTTGCGATTGGACGGTCGGTGCACTTGAATCTGTCACACACTATAAAGTATAATATTGATGTATGTGTGAGGGATGCATATTCCTGTCATATACCGCCGAAAGGCAGAATTTGTTAATTGAATATTGGAAGAGAGGGAAAGAAATGAAGAAATTATTAAGCATTCTTTTGGTTCTGGTGCTCGTATTCTCATTTGCAGCATGCGGAAGCACATCTACTGAAACAGACAGTGACTCAGTAGAACTCAACGCTCTGTTCATGAAGCAGGCAGGTTACAGCGAAGAAGATGTAACAGCTATGACTGAAGCATTTACAGAGGAAACCGGTATCAAAGTTAATCTTAACTTTGTAGCTTATGAAGAGTTGGAAGCTAAGATTCTTACTTCTGCCGAGACAGGCGGTTATGATGTTATCCTCGGAGACTGCATCTGGCCTGCACAGTTCGCAAAAGCAGGTCTTGTTCTTGATGTAACAGACCGTGTTAAGGAACTGGATACAGATGATATTTTCGAAGGTGCTATGCAGTCCTGTTCTTACGAAGGAAAGTACTACGGACTTCCTTGGCTGAATGACGTTAAATATATGTTTGTAAACAAGGCTATGCTCGAAAAGGCAGGAATTACCGAACTTCCTGCAACTTGGGATGAACTCAGAGCAGACGCAAAGATCCTCAAAGACAAGGGAATCGTTGAATATCCTATGGTTGGCTGCTGGAGCCAGGCTGAATGCCTTATTTGTGACTACACCTGCATCGCAGGCGGATTTGGCGGAGACTTTGTAGATGCTGACAACAACCCTACAATGAACAGCCCTGAAAACATCGCTGCTCTTCAGATGATGTCTGACATGCTTAACGAAGGTCTTGTAAATCCAAAATCACTTGAAATGATTGAAGACGACGTTCTTTCAACATTTGCAGCAGGAAATGCAGCATTTGCAATCAACTGGACATATCAGTACAATTCAATGAATGACGAAGCTGCTTCCTCAGTAGTAGGCGATGGCGTTATCATGCCGATCCCGGGAACTGACAAAGCAAAGAGTGCTACTGTTAACGGAGGAATGCCTCTGATGATTACAAAGGGAAGCGCTCATCCTGACGAAGCATGGCAGTACATGACTTATATCTCCTCAAAGGAAGTACAGGCTAAGTACAGTGCAAACGCTCTTCCTATGTGGAAGTCACTTTATACAGAAGATTCCGTTATTGAAGCAGCAGGAAAAGAAGTTGTAGAAGCTTCACTCGTACAGTACGATTACATCAAGAATCGTCCGATGGTTCCTTACTACAACGAACTTTCAACATTTATGCAGACTGCAATTCAGAAGGTTCTCCTTGGACAGGACACTGCAGAAGCTGCACTGAACGCAATTCAGGACAAGGCTCTTGAACTTGCGGCAAAATAGCAGAAAAAACAAAAATAATTGAAAGCGAACAGCAACGAATATGACAAAGAATGTTAAAAGACTAAAGAGTGAACAAACATATGCCTATGCACTCATATCACCTTCGGTGGTGATCGTGCTGGGGATTATCATAGCGCCTATGCTCGCAACTCTGGTTTATACGATGCTGAACAACAACATGCTTTCAGGACATTATGGTGAATTCTCAGGACTTTCTTTTTTCAAGGAAGTCCTGACTTCTCATGAGTTCGGAAGCGATTTGTTCAGGACGTTGTACTTTACCATAGTATCCACATTTATCGAGACAGGTCTGGGGCTTGCAATTGCTTTGCTGCTGAACGAAAAATTCCCGGGTGTGGGGATACTGCGTTGTATCATCATTATTCCGTGGGCAATTCCTACAGTAGTTAACGGAAGTCTTTGGAAGCTCATATTCAATGGTCAGTATGGTGTGTTTAATGCGTTGCTTTTGAATGCGGGTCTTATCAATCAGTATGAGTCATGGCTTGGCGATCCAAAGCTTGCGATGCTTATGATAATTATCGCGGACTCATGGAAAATGACACCGCTTGCAGTAATTTTCTTCCTTGCAGCGCTTCAGGGGATCAATGCCGATACCTATGAGGCGGCAAGAGTTGACGGAGCAGGTCCTTTCAGAAGGTTTTATTACCTGACACTTCCTTATCTGGCACCTACGGCAATGATTATCATTGTAATGAGGACAGTTGAGAAGTTTAAGGCATTCGACATCTTCTATCTTATGACAAGAGGAGGTCCTGCGAACGCGACAAAGACGCTGATGTATTCAACTTATCTTGAAGCGTTTACAAACCTCAATTATTCTACAGCGGCTGTATATGCGTATCTTACGGCCCTTATTGTAGCTGTTCTGACTCTTATATACGTCAGAATGATGAAAAGAGGTGAGCTGAATGGCTAAAGCAGCGTTACATGAGAAGAAATTTAAAGGGGTTTATGTACTTTACATAATCCTTGGCATAATTGTCGCCATCGGTGTTCTTGCACCGGTTGCGTGGATGTTTATAACAAGCATCATGTACCCTAAGGATCTTACGGCTGCAACACTGAAACTGATACCTGACGAGACTACTTTCTCAAGGTATGTAGAGGTTTTCAGCAGTGAAAGAACTTCGGATCCGGCATATATTTTCAGAGTTGCGCTCAAAAACAGTACAATCATTGCGATTTGTGTAACTGTTGTTGCGCTGATTTTCGGTACATTTGCCTCATATGCATTTGCAAGGCTGAGATTTCGCGGAAGAGGAAGCATGATGATGCTTATCCTTTTCACTTACATGCTGCCGCCGGTAGCACTTGTAATTCCGCTTTACAAAATTTTCAACCAGCTGCATCTGCTCGACAGCAAATTCGGACTGATTATCATGTATCTGTCCTTTATACTGCCGTTTATCATATGGTCAATGCAGGGCTTTTTCGGCTCGATTTCAAAGTATTACGAGGAAGCTGCGGCCATTGACGGGGCAAGCAGGATCCAGATTTTGTGGTACATCTTCTTCCCGATTGCACGCCCGGGTGCCATTGCAACAGGAATTCTTGCATTTCTGATGAGCTGGGATGAATTCTTCTATTCGCTGGTATTTACCTCCAGTCTGAATGCGAAGACGATTCCGCTGGCGATTGCCGAGTTCAACGGGAAATTTACTATTGATTACGGTATGATTTCCGTGGCAGGCATCATCGGATCTCTGATACCTGTACTTATCGCCATAATATTCCAGAAGTACATCGTAATGGGCATGAGTGCCGGAGGAGTTAAGGAATGATGGATAAGAATGCAGAAAATATTTGCAGACAATTTACAAATCGGTATGGTTATCATGCCGATTTTTCCTTATCGAAGGAACTTGCCGAAAGTTTTCTGAACGAACTGAATTATACTATCAGGACGGATAAGAATCATGACTTTGCAATGCTTCCGCTTGTGTTTTACTCGGGGCGGCCTGATGTAAGAGGCAAGTCGGTAATTGTCATGGATATCGGCGGAACCAACACACGCATCACGCTTGTAGGCTTTGATGAAAACGGAGTGCCAAAACTTCTTGATTTCAAAAAAGAACCTACGCCGGGAAACGAAAAGGTTATTGAAATAGATGAATTTTACCTTGAAATCATCCGGATTGCCGAGCCGTTCCTCAAGAAGGCAGACCATATCGGCGTAAGCTTTTCCTATGCAACCGATGCCCTTCCAAACGGTGATGCAAAAGTTGCGGCGGGCGGAAAGCAGATTCTTGTTAAGGATTTTATAGGAAGCGTTATCGGTGAGGGTCTGAGAAAGGCTATGAGGTCAATCGGCATCGACACCGATTACAAAATCAGGATTATAAATGATGCTGCAGCTGTATTTTTCGGGGGAATGGCAAAGGACCCGGCTGAAAAGTACGGTAATTACATAGGACTTGTTCTTGGGACGGGCTTCAATATGGCATATCTTGAGCCTGCGGAGCATTTTACGGTAGTGAATCAGGAATGCGGCGGCTTCAGGCGAATGCCTCTTAATGATGCCGACAGGGAGTATATTGCTCTTACTTATGACAAAGAGATTGACTGGTGCGAGAAGGTCGTGTCAGGCCGTTACTTTGGCGGCACGGTGCTTTTTGCCTTGAGACAGGCGGCAAAGGACGGTCTGTTTGAGGGTGCTTTTGCAGAGGAACTTATGAAGCATGAGGCTCTTGAAACAAAGGAAATGTCGCTGTTTATGGCGTCGAAAGGCCGCGAGGGTGAACCGGCGCGGTGGCTTTCGAAAATTGAGCCCGAAAAGCGAGATCTTTATACGGAAATGGCTCTTTTTATTGCAGAGGGTGTAATGGACAGGGCTGCATTTTTCGTTTCGGTTGCGCTTTTTGCGACGCTGATTCGCGGCAGGAGTCAGGAGGGAAAGTCGACGTGCATTATGGTAGAGGGCAGTCTTTATGAGAAGCTTCCGGGTTTTGCAGAGCGTATAAGGGCGCATCTTGCAAGGCTGAAGAAGGAGAATCCGGCCCTGATTACCCACGATATATCCTGTGAATTTACAACAGGCGAAAACACAACGGTTTTCGGAACTGCACTCGCGGGACTTTGGGAATAGGAATTGAATATTGTTTTCTAAAAATGAATAGGCCATACGGGAACTTTAATTAAGTAATCCTGTATGGCTTTTTTATGTGCTGAACTGCACTTTTCTGCACTTTTGCAGCAGCCAGAAAGCACATTTTCGAATGTAGTACTTTTGGGCGCAAAGACCGGCAAAAACTTGTGAGTGAATACAGCGCATATTACGATGGAGCTACGATGGGTATCGAGTACAAGGGGACTTATGTTTATTTGGGGATAGATATGATTTTTTGTGTTATTTTCGCAGAGTTACAAGAATTGCATATCTAATACCGGTGATATTTTTTTCGAGGGATGCAATATGGCGTATTTTTAAAATCTATGACGAAATAGCTTCACTTGAAGTTGGAGGATTAGCTGCAATCGGAAAGTATGGCGGCTCAGGATACTATGCTTTGATCGTATCTATGGCGGCAGCTGCTGCCACGATTGTTTGTCTACTTTTTAAAGACAAAAAAGCAATAAAAGATAGACAGTGATTCAATGGTGGAGAACTTTTACTCCCAGATAATTATCAACAGGCTCAGATACAACAGTTTTATTCTCCGCCATCTTTAGTGCCTCCATCATTCTAAGACCTCAATCTGAAATCATATAAAATTTAGCTGATCAAGCTTTCGGTTTGGAATCTTGAATCCTATTTTTGAGCGGGCAAGTCCTAAAAGATTGACTCATGCCGATCGGCAGAATATAATAAAAACACAGGAAGTGGCATTATCTACCTTGTAAACAGCCGTGAGGAGAGAAGGGGGAGGCAGCGAGATGTTAGAGAAAAATCAAATGAAAATGATCATATCGGACCTGTGTTCCGGACTTACCCGAATCTTTCCGGGAGAAGAGCCCGAGGCTATTTTGTTTGGATCTTATGCCAGAGGGGATGCGGATGAAGGCTCTGATGTGGATGTTTTGGTGCTTTTGGATTCAACGAAAGAGATGATTGCCCAGAAAGAGTGGGAAGTTGGCAATATCGCGGGCGACATATTATTGAATTATGGAGTGTTGGTATCGCCTGTAGTAGAAAATCGCAAATATTATATAGAAAATTCAAGTTTTCTTCCGTTCTTTAGAAATATAGAACGTGAGGGGGTGCGGGTTTATGGTTGAAACATATAGTACTGATTTGTCGAAGTATCGCATACAAAAGGCCACGGAAATGTTAACTACGGCAAAGACTGTCTTTGATGCCGGCGACTATGCTACGGCGAATAACCGAGCATATTACAGCATTTTTCATGCTATGCGTGCGGTATTGGCGCTTGACGAAGAGGACTACAAAAAACATTCAGCTGTCATTGCGAGGTTTTCCGAAAACTATTTAAAGACAGACATTATTCCGCGAAAATACGGAAGCCTTATTACTAATGCTTCCAGAATCAGAAATAGAAGTGATTATCAGGATTTCTACATTTGCTCCATAGAAGATACAGAAAAGCTTTTGGAAGGAGCGAAAGAATTCTTGAAAGATGTGAAAGAATATTTGAAAACTCGATATTAAATTCAAGTATAAAACCCCCGAGGGCAAGTCACTAAGTCAATATGACTTTGCCTTCCGGGGGTTTTCTGTTTGAATCTGAATTATTTCATAAGTTTGCAAATCTGATTTGAAAATTCGACAGGGTCTTCAACAGGCATTCCCTCAATCAGAAGAGCCTGATTGTATAAAAGGCCCGCGTAATCGCCGAGCTTGCCGAAGTCTTTCGAATCGGTCGTTCCGCCGTTTGCCTTCCACTCTGCAAATGTATCTGAGAGAGCCTCAAATACAGGGTGTTCAGGGTTGATTTCAAGAACCTTTTCTGCTTTGACTTTTTCGCCTGCAGGCATAGCATTGAGAACCTTTTCCATTTCGATTGAAAGGCCGCCGCCGCTTGCAAAGCATACAGGGTGAGTCTTCAGTCTGGAAGAAACCTTGACTTCGGAAACTTTTCCGTCAAGAGCTGCCTTGAGAGCTTCGAGCATTTCTTTTGAATCCTCGTTTTTCTTTTCAGCCGCTTTCTTTTCTTCTTCGCTCTCTTCAATGCCAAGATCCTCGTCGGAAACGGACTTGAATTCCTTACCGTCGATTGAAGCAAGCATACGAAGCGCGAATTCATCAACTTCATCCGTGCAGTAGAAAATCTCATAACCTTTGTCTTTGAGAAGCTCTGTCTGAGGTTGTCTGTCAAGCTTTTCGACAGTTTCGCCGCATGCGTAGTAAATATATTTCTGGTCTTCCTTCATACGCGAGATGTACTCTTTGAAAGTTGCAAGCTTCTTCTCGGATGAAGAATAAAGAAGGATCAGATCCTGCAAAACATCCTTGTTCATGCCGTAGCCGCTGTAAAGACCGAATTTGAGCTGCAGACCGAAATTCTTGAAGAATTCCTCGTATTTTTCCCTGTCGTTTTCGAGCATATGAAGAAGCTCAGCCTTGATCTTCTTTTCGAGTCTTGAAGCAATCGCCTTGAGCTGCCTGTCATGCTGCAGCATTTCTCTTGAAATGTTCAGCGACAGATCCTGAGAATCGACAAGTCCTTTTACGAAGCTGAAGTAATCAGGAAGAAGGTCCGCACATTTTTCCATAATCATAACGCCGCTGCTGTAAAGCTGAAGGCCCTTTTCGTACTCTTTTGTATAGTAATTGTAAGGAGCTTTTCCCGGAATGAAAAGGAGTGCATTGTAGGTGGTCACGCCTTCGACGTTTGTATGAATAACCCTTGCCGGATCCGTGAAATCATAGAATTTTTTCTTGTAAAAATCATTGTAATCTTCATCGGAAATGTCGCTCTTGCTGCGCTTCCAGATAGGCACCATGCTGTTGAGAGTTTCGTCTTCAAAATACTGCTCGTATTCGGGCTTGTAACCCTCCGCAGCCTTTTCCTCTTCGGTAGCGGCTTTTTCGCGACTCTTTTCTACGTTCATAATGATAGGGTATCTGATGTAATCGGAATACTTCTTGACGAGTTCGCGAATCTGGTACGCTTTGAGATAAGCACTGTAATTTTCTTCTTCTGTATCATCTTTGAGTGTCAGGATAACATCGGTACCTGCTTCTTCTCTTTCGCCCGGTTCAATCGTGTATCCGTCTGCTCCTTTTGATTCCCAGACATATGCTTCATCAGAGCCGTATGCCCTGCTGACAACGCGGATATTTTTGCTGACCATGAAAGCCGAATAGAAGCCCACACCAAACTGACCGATGATATCGATATCCATCTTGCCTTCGCCGCCGTCGGTTTCGACATCTTCTGCGGCAGCATCCTTTGAAGCGTTGTCCTGACCGTTTTGACCGTTCTCCTTCTTAAATTTGAAAGAACCGCTCTGCGCAATAGTTCCGAGATTTGTTTCCATCTCGTCCTTGCTCATTCCGATGCCGTTGTCGGAAATTGTAAGAGTCTTTGCGTTTTCATCGACCGCAATTCTGATCCTGTAATCATCTCTGTTGACGCCTTCGCTCTCTTCACTGAGCCTCTTGTAATAAAGCTTGTCGATGGCATCGCTTGAATTTGAAATAATCTCTCTGAGAAAGATTTCCTTGTGTGTATAAATAGAATTTATCATAAGATCCAGAAGTCTTTTTGATTCTGCTTTGAACTGTTTCTTTGCCATAAAAAATCCCTTCCTTTAAAAATTTATCTGAGTTGGCGCTTAAAACTTTATATGAGCCGCGCTTAAAATTATATGAGCTGGCACTCAACGACACAGAGTGCTAACAAAACTATATTACCCCCGCGAATTAAAAATGTCAATACCGCGTATTCAAAATCTGAATAGCGCGTCCAAAAGGCCAAATTCTTACCTTTGAGCGGGGCTTTGCGGTGTGCAGGACTTTGGCCGGGGCTTTGCGGTGTGTAGGATTTTGGCCGGGGCTCTGCGGTGTGCAGGACTTTGGCCGGGGCTCTGCAGTTTAAGCGTTCGGGCGGGAATCCTCGGCGGTCCGCCGGGGAGAGGAAAGCGTGTTTTGCCTGACCTGAAGTTTATTGCGACAGAATTGACGGTTTTGTTTGTATATGGCGTGCTACTTGGGGTATAATATTAGATATCGTGTATAATGCGATTTTTCAAAAGGGATGATTAATATGGAGGTATCGATATGTCAAAGCTGAAACTGAGCGGCATTAAAAAAATTTACGAAGGCGGGGTTGAAGCTGTTCATGATTTTAATCTTGATATAGCAGACAAGGAATTTATAGTTCTTGTTGGTCCGTCCGGATGTGGAAAAAGTACCACTCTTCGTATGATTGCGGGGCTTGAAGATATTTCGGCGGGCGAACTTTATATAGATGATGAACTTGTAAACGACAAAGAACCGAAGGACAGGGATATAGCGATGGTTTTCCAGAGTTATGCTCTTTATCCTCATATGACGGTTCGTGAAAATATGGCCTTTGCTCTCAAAATCAGGCATACACCGCCTGACGTCATTAAAAAGAGAGTGGAATGGGCCGCAGAAATTCTCGATATTACACAGTACCTTGACAGAAAGCCAAAAGCACTTTCGGGAGGCCAGAGACAGCGTGTGGCAATAGGCAGAGCAATCGTGCGCGAACCGAGGGTTTTCCTCATGGACGAACCGCTGAGCAACCTTGACGCAAAACTGCGCCACCAGATGAGAGCAGAGCTTATCAAGCTTCGTCAGCAGGTAAATACAACATTTATATATGTTACACACGACCAGACCGAGGCGCTTACGCTCGGTGACAGAATTGTAATTATGCAGGACGGATGGATTATGCAGGTCGGAACTCCTCAGGAGGTTTTTGAGCATCCTGCAAACACCTTTGTTGCAGGGTTTATCGGAATGCCGCAGATCAACTTCTTTGATGCGGAGCTTGAACGCGACAAGGACGATTATTCGCTTATGCTTGATGAGGCGTATATTCTTCTGCCTGACAGGATTTCCAAGGCCCTTGCGGAGAAGGACGTACAGCCGCAGAAAATCATACTCGGCTGCAGACCTGAACATATGAGTATCTCAAATGAGGTTTCTCCGGATACGTTTGCGGCAAAGGTCGATGTAAATGAAATGATGGGAAGCGAAGTGCACATGCACCTTACTTTCAAAGATCAGCATGTTATTGTCAGAATCCCGACTACGGAACTTCCGTCTGAGCATCATCAGGGCTATCCGGTTGGTACGGTTCTGCATCTTGGCTTCCAGAAGGAAATGCTGCATATGTTTAACATCGAAACAAAAGAAAATCTGATATAACAGGGAGGAATGCCGATGGCTGCAACGCAGATTATTCTTTCTCTTGTCAAGCTGTTCCTTATGATAATTCCGGGATTCATTCTCTCGAAGAAAGGCATTATCGATGAGCATCAGAGCAAGGGCATTTCGTCGATTATTATTAACCTGACATGGCCGTGCCTGATAATTATGTCGCTGCAGAGGGAATTTTCAAGGGAACTTTGCATCAATATGGGGATTCTTGCACTTGTAATGGTTGCAGACATTCTCGCGGCATTTGTTGTGGCAAAGGCGATAAGCAAAGGGCTGAAAGTAGAAAAGAGCCTGACTTATCTCATGATATTCATGCTTATGTTCGGCAATACCGGTTTTATGGGGATTCCGGTATGCACAGTGCTTTATGGCGGAGAAGGGACATTTTATGCAGCTTTGATAGACTGTGTTCAGGACATCTTTATTTTTACTGCCGGGCTTGTTATGATAGAAAAGTCCACAGGCAGCCACATAGGGCTGAGTATCAGGCATTTTATGACGCCGGGGTTTGCCTCGATTGTAATCGGTCTTGGCTTGTTTGTCGGCGGAATCACGCTGCCTGAAATTATTTCGGGTCCGCTTGAGGTAATAGGTTCAGCCACATCACCACTTGCAATGCTCGTTGTGGGGTATCAGCTGGGATCTGTCAGCTTTAGGGAAATGTTCAGCGATTTGCGTCTTTATGTTCTTTCGATAGCAAAGACGATTATTATGCCTTTGATTTTCATGCTGTTGCTGCTTCTGATTTTCAGCGAACCGGGTGTCCTTGTAAAAACCCTGATTATCGAAATGGCGGCACCTGTTGCGGCATGCACAACGATATATTCCCAGAAATACGGAGGGGACGTCGAGTTTGCGACGAAGGGCGTTATGCTGTCCACACTGATTTCGATTGTGACATTATCTGCTTTTGCGGTAATTGTTGAGATGGCAGTCTAAGAATCTTTAGATTTTGCCGTTACTGTATGTATTGAGGCGGCCACCTCAATAGTTAAGTAAAGTCAGAGAGATTATAAAGCAAGAGGCGGCAGTTTGCCGCCTCTTTTTTTAGGTGCTTTTTTTAAGGTGCGCATGGAGGCGCACGTTTCTAAAGGTTAAAGTACCCGATCCGCCCCGGCAGTGGGAAGGATACAGGCAAAGATAAGCTTGGTCAACTACTCGACCTACGGTTGACGCCTTAGAGGTCGGAGATTTCTTGCTCACGGCGTGTTAAATTTTTTCGAGTCCGGAAATATCAAGACCCGTATAGGCAGCAAGAAACTTTTCGAGAATGTCTGCCATTTTGCGGCAGCCGCCCTTTGAATTTGATTCGAGATTCAGAGGCATAATCGGATCGTGCAGCGATTTGCGAAGGAGACACCAGCCGTTTCCGTTTTCGGCGCTGAAGTTGATGCGGACACCCTCGTAATTAGGCTCTTCAAGCGACATTTTGCCCGGGTCTGAAAGGACAAATCCCTTAAGCTCCTCAAGAATACGGTCTCCGTACGGAGAAAAATCAGGTTCTGTAATCGGGAATCTGACTTCGTACGCTTCACATGGTTCTTTTAGAGCGGCAATGACAGTCGAAAGCTTTTTCCCATTTGCGGCCAGCTTTGCCGCATGTATGACAATTTTTGTCGCAAGATATGCACCGTCATCAAGAAAATAGTTTTCTTTGAGGGCTGCGTGTCCGGAGGTTTCTATAGCAAGCTGCGAATCAATTCCCTCATTGTTGAGCCGGACAGCTTCGTTTATGACGTTTTTGTAGCCGCGCTTGAAACGATGGTGCTTCAAGCCGAGTGATTTTGTAAGAAATTCCGAGAGTTCGTTGCTTGTAATGCTGTCTGTAATGACCGTGGTTCCCGGATGGTCGTCTGCTATAAGGGCTGCGGCCATTGCGACTATACCGTTTCGTGAAATTTCGCGTCCGCTTTCGTCAACAGCGGCTGAGCGGTCGACATCCGTATCAAAAATTAGTCCGAAATCGGCACCGCTTTCGATGACCTGCCGGCTGATTGCGGCCATGGCTTTTTTGTCTTCGGGATTTGGTGCGTGATTCGGGAAATGACCGTCTGGGTCAAGGAAGCAGGAGGCGCTTACATCGGCACCAAGAGGCGCAAGTATTTTTCCGGCATAGAATCCGCCCGATCCGTTTCCCGCGTCCACAACTATTTTTAGCCCGGAAAGGACCTTTGGAAGATCGGAACTCCTGCCTGCAACGGAAGAAGCATCGGCATATTTCCTGCCGGTTATGCCTTCTGCAATAAGCTGTTTCAGATGAAGGCTGTAGCGTTCCATAAGCGGTGAAAAAGAGTCTTTTGAGATTTCCGCATCGAAAACGGCATCCGTTGACGAATTCCATATGCCGGCATCGGCAATTTCTGCAAGTTCTTCATCAGACTCCGCAATGCGGATAATCTCGCTTATATCTTTTTTGTTAAGTCCGCCTGCGCGGTCAAAATATTTAAATCCGTTTCTGTTGAAGGGGAGGTGGCTTGCCGTAATCATGACAGCGCCGTCACACGCAAATTCGGGGAATATGGTTGACATAAACATTGCGGGAGTTGAGGCAAGCCCGCATTCGGTCACAGCGCATCCGCAGCCGTCAAACGCAGCGATAATATTTGCCGCAAGAAGAGGACCCGAAAGCCTTGGGTCGCGTCCGACTGCAAGCTTAAGCGCGGACGGTTTCTTTCCGGTTTTCCGGGATAGCCACAAAACAAATCCGCATGAAAGCCGCCGTGCTTCGACAGGCCCGAGATTCGGGGTTTCGCCTTCTACGCCCTCAAGTGCAATACCTCTTATATCGCTCCCGTTCTGGAGCTTTTTATAATCGTAAGTTCCGGTTTCTGATGATATACAGGACATAATCGTTTCCTTTCGTAGGTTTTCAAATCAAAGACGCCTTCGCCGTCACGAAGCAGCGTTATTACAAAGTGCGCCGTCACGAAGCAGCGTTATTACAAAGTGCAGCGCCGCGAGGCAGCGTCATTACAAAGTGCGCCGTCTGCAATGCGGGAGCACCATTACAATTATAGAATAAAAACCCCTCCCATACAATTCAAAAGCAGATTTCATAATTTAAAAAGAATTCTAAAGGTTTTCTATATATTCTGCGGCTTTGTGGAAATTCGCCCCCCGCTTGCGATATAATATGTTAAGTTCTGCGAAAGCAACTCGGATATTGGGGGGAGAACGGAAATGAGCAGACGCCTCAGACATATTACAATAGCATTAATTATCATATTCGGCGTTCTCTCGGCAGGAGTTGTTCTGAGATCGTTTGCTATTGATATGGATGCTGTACATCTGAATATGACTCATCTTACGCCTTATCAGGACGGCTGGCAAAGGGTTGTTTCGGGCACATATGGAAGCCCCGACTGCGTGCTTGAGCCTGTTGATGCGAAACATCCGCACGATTACAAGGCATACGAAAAGATGGTGCTTGTCAACGAGATGCCGAACCTTCTTTACGGAACGGAATCCTCTATGATTTTTCTTTCGATACAGCAAAAGGTGCAGGTATTTGTCGGGGAAAAGCTGATTTATTCTTACGGAAATTTTGACGACGACCGTTTTATCGAGACGGTGCCGACGGCATGGAATGTTTTCAGGCTTCCGCTGGCATCATCAAATGAGCCTCTTATCGTTGAACTTATTTCGGCATATGATTTATATGCGGACGGGATTCCTGAGTTTTATGTGGGACCTTATCAGCACTGTGTAGGCTTCGTGACGGGGGCAAGGTCTCAGGATGTGTTTATGAGTTTCATCTTAATCGTGCTGGGTATTCTTATCATCCTGCTCGGTGCTTCGGTCCACAGCCTGGGTGACAGCAACAACAGCCTTCTTTACTGGGGAATTTTCACTCTGCTTGTCGGTATATGGGCTTTGTGCGAATGTCAGGTCGATCAGTTCCTGATTGATAATATTTATCTGGCATGGACAGTTAAATTCTCGGCTCTGTTCTTAATGCCTGTTCCGCTTCTGCTTTATGCGCGCTCGCGTGCGGCGCTGGGGCTTTGCAAGAAGGTCATAAACGTTGCAATCCCGGTGGTTGCACTTATTAATGCGGGAGTGATGCTTTGTCAGCTGCTTGGCATTGCCGATCTTTTGGAATTGATTACGGTGTCACATATAACGCTTGGAATTGCGGGATTTATGTTTACCATGGTAATTATCAGGGCACTTGGCACAACACACAGAAATGCATACAAGGTGAGCCTCGTATGTATTATCATTCTGCTTATATGCTTTGCGGCGGCAATGTATTTCTATTATCATTCGGAATATCTGCTTCTCAGCAGAAGTGTGCGTCTTACAGTATGTATTGTTTCAATGATTTACACATTTGAAACTCTGCATGAGGTTTGGGGAAAGGCGCGTGATGCGGCACATATTGAGCAGGAAATTCTGAATCAGCAGAAAAACCGCCTCATCAGCCAGATACATCCGCATTTTATGTACAATACGCTTTCTGCGGTCAGGGTTCTGATAGTGCGTGAACCTGAGAAGGCGAGCGACCTGGTGTACAGATTTTCGAAATATCTGCGGATGAATCTCGACAGTCTGCAAAGCAGCGAGCCTGTTCCGTTTTCAAAGGAACTTGACCATATTAAGAATTATCTTGCGATAGAAAAGGTCAGATTTGATGACAAGCTGAATGTTACATATGACATACAAGTCGAGGATTTCTCTGTTCCTCCGCTTTCAATTCAGCCGCTGGTTGAGAATGCCGTGAAGCACGGAATCTGCCAGAAGGAGGAAGGAGGAACAGTTACTGTTGCAAGCCGTGAAGCTGCTTCGGAAATTGTTGTGGAGATTATTGATGACGGCGCCGGCTATGATGCGAACCTCGGAAAGAACTTCTGTGAATCGTCGAATCCTGCCGTAACGGTCGGATTTGAGAGCGTCAGGTCAAGGCTTGACATAATTGCAGGCGCATCGCTCGAGGTTAAGAGTACACCCGGTAAAGGGACCCGGGCAACGGTGAGATTTCCAAAGCAATGAAGGCGTGGACGTATAGGGATGAAAAATTCGGAGAGGAAACTCCGGGGATAAAACCTCAAAAATAAAGTTACTTTGCTATAGATGAATCTAAGAAAATTTTGTGTATTTTGGTGAAAGGAATTTGCAAGCTATGAAGACAATATTAGTAGATGATGAACTTTTGGCACTCGAACAGTTTGAAATCGAGTGTGCAGGAATGGCCGAATTTGAAATTGTCGGCAAATTCAACCGCCCCAAAATGGCTCTTGAATATGCGAAGTCAAATCGTGTGGACTTTGCACTTCTTGACGTCGAAATGCCTGAGATGGACGGACTTGAACTCGGCAGGAAACTGAAAGAACTTTATCCGGATATTATTATTGTATATGTATCGGCATACAGCGAATTTTCAATGGAAGCCCTAAAGATGAAGGCGGATTATTACATCCTCAAGCCTTACAGTAGTGAAGACGTCAAGGATGTTCTTAAGCGTGCCCGTCTTCTTGCACACAGACAGGAGAAAGGCATTTTTATGCGGACCTTCGGTCATTTCGATGTCTTTGTTGACGGAAAGGCAGTATACTTCCCAAGTGCGAAGGCAAAAGAACTTCTGGCGCTTCTTGTGGAAAAGAGAGGCGGCATCCTCACAACAGAAGAAGCGTTTACGCTGCTTTGGGAGGACAAGCCGTATGATGACACAAACTACAGTCTTTACAGGAAGGTGGCACAGAGGCTTCGCGAAAATCTCGAGGCTGCAGGAATTGAAAATATTCTGAGGGTAAGCAAGGGAGGACGCAGCCTTAACACCGAGCTGTTTGACTGCGATCTTTACCAGTTCCTTGACGGCGAGGAAAAGTCAAGAAAGCTCTACAGCGGCGAATATATGTCAAATTACAGCTGGGGAGAATATATGATCCCGGTACTTGACAGAATTCTTGAGGACGAAAAGCAGAGAAAGAGCCCGCAAGCCGCTTTGCAGGCGGATTATACCGGCAGGGGGAAAAGATAATTTCACGCGAAAAAATTTTTTAAAAAAAGTTGCGATATGGCACGAAGTTGTCACGTGATGCATCATATAATGAAATCACAAAAGGGTAATAAATATAAAAAGTTCAGGTAATTTTTTACCGGATTATATGGGCAAAACTGTTGAAAAGCAGATGACGCAAAGCTAGAGGGACTAAATCCCGGGAGGGACATGTCAGCCAGCTGCAGGGTTTGTTTGCAGGCAGTTTTGCAAGAGTTTTATCTGAAAAGGAAAGCACATGAAGGCATTCATGGTTCAGACAGAAATATGTGCATCCAAATATAGCAAACTTCAACCCTAACCCACCTAAAGCACAAAACACAAAGTAATGCAAACCGAAACAGACCTGTATCCCTAGCAGGTCTGTTTCACTTTTTTGCAGGTTTCAGTTTTTTTATATCGCGCCTTGCGAATATGTGGTATTATAATGAAAACTCAGATAATTATATGCAAGGTTGCCTCAGGATTGCACACAGCTGTCCGGCCGGGTTTTGTGGCAAGGCGTCACGGGCAGTGGTAAAGGCAGCCATCCGGTCCGATTTTGCCGGCTGATGTCACGGCCGGCAGGAAAAGCGGTTTTGCGACCGGGTTTTGCGCGAAGGCGAAGGAGGAGAAAAAAATGATGAAGAGAGAAGAAGCCCTTGAACTTCTGAAAAAGTACAATAAAGAACCGTTCCACATTACGCATGGGGAGACTGTTGAAGGCGTAATGAGATATTTTGCAAAGGATCTCGGCTATGCAGATGAGGAGGAATTCTGGGGGCAGGTCGGGCTTTTACATGATATAGATTTTGAAATGTATCCCGAAGAGCACTGCGTGAAAGCTCCGGAACTTCTCAGGGAGGCGGGAGTAGATGAGGGAATCATTCGTGCGGTGGTATCGCACGGATACGGACTCTGTGCAGATGTAAAACCTGAGCATCAGATGGAAAAGATTCTCTTTGCGACAGATGAACTTACGGGGCTTATAGGGGCTGCAATTATACTGCGGCCTTCAAAGAGCATTCAGGATATGGAACTCAAGTCTCTGAAGAAGAAGTTCAAGGACAAGCATTTTGCTGCAGGATGTTCGCGTGATGTAATCAGGCAAGGTGCGGAAATGCTCGGTTGGGAGCTTGATGAGCTGATGCAGAGGACACTTGATGCAATGAAGACCTTCTGCGACTGAGACGTTTGGACTGATACGTTGTGCCTGATATATTGTAACTGTTGTTTCGCGACTGAGATTTGAAGAAAAGGAAACGAAAAAGTAAATATTAAAAAGGTCAACAGGTCATCTGCCGATTTCGGTGGGCGGCCTGTTGTGGTATATAGGGATGCTGCACGCAGAATTGTTTCTTCCGCTGCTCCAAAAATCAGATACCGCTGCTCTAAAAATCAGATACCGCTGCTCCAAAAATCAGATACCCTGCTCTCAAAAATCAGATAGCCTTTTCACATCGCGATGTGGTATTATAATGAAAAATACGGTAATTACAAGAGATAATGCAACTACTGACAGCTCATAAATTTGGGAGGGAGTTATTTTATGAAAAAGACTAAAAAAGAGTATTGCCACTGATTTTGGCACTTTTGATGGCAGTTGTATTCATGCCGGGCCTTGGAACTGTAGCATATGCAGATGCACCGCCTGAGACATATAATGTATCCGTCACAATGGGCGCAAACATGACAGCCGATGATAGCACAAACCTGACACAAAACGGCATTGCCTCCGGAAGTGCTGTAACAAGTGTTACAATTACAGCGGCAAGCGGATATATGTTTGCTGCCGGCAGTAACGGAGATTTTGTGCAAACAGGAGATCTCAACGGACTTGTAATAGAAAGAACAGATGGAACGCATATCACAATTTCAGGAACAGCAACAGCCTCGGTGGCCATTACACTTAAGGATGCAATTCCTACAACATATAATGTTGCAATCACTTTGGCTTCCGGTATGGAGCTGATGCCCGGTTCCGGTGCATTAAGCCAGACCGTAAATTGCTTAGATACAGGAATTGCAAATGAAATAGAGCAGGTTAACATAAGAGTAACCGATCCTTCGAAAAAGTTTGCGGCAGAGCCTTATGAAGGAACCCCTAACAACAGCGATTTTCACGTTCAGCGACTTAATGATTCTCTTATTCAAATTTACGGAAGGCCAAAGGGGACAAATGCCGATGTGTCTTTGACAATGAGTGCTCTCCCGGACCGGGGGGAAAACCCGACATTCACATCGAAAGTTGAACCCGGGGAGCATATGGACCGCGTTACTACAAGCGGAGCACTTGACCAGAGTAATATCGCTTCAGGTGCAGCAATTACAGATATTATATTTAATGCCCAAGAGGGGTATGCATTTGCCGCACAGGGGAATTTATGTAAACTTGTGGATACTTACTCCTGACGGCATTGTAACAAGAGAGCAGCTGGCATCATTTATCTATCGCTATGCGAAAGAGCAGGGCCGGGGCTTCGCGGCAGGCGAAAAGTTCGAACTGAACTTCAGCGATGCAGCAAGCGTTAGCACATGGGCTACAGAAGCAATGCAGTGGTGCGTAAAGAACGGTATCGTTACGGGTACAACTGATACTACGCTGACACCGGCAGGCACAGCAAACCGTGGCCAGATTGTAACTATGCTCTACAGATTCTTTAATCTCTAATAGATAGGAACGCTTTCGGGAATTTCCGAAATGCTTTAGCAAAAACTAAAAACGGCAATTTAGCCAAGCGGCGCTTGGGACAACCGGGCGCCG
>JAILLO010000008.1 GCA_024693105.1 Clostridia bacterium
AGAGGTTGATACAGACGGATTTGCATTCGCAAAGACGATTACTGTTGACAACAGCACGGCTGCTCTTAAGGGAATTGCAAAGGCTCTTATTGACGCAGGAAAGACTTCCGATGCAGAGGGCTTTGATGCATTTGCAAAGAGTGTTGCAGGCGCAAAGGTAACTGACGAAATTAAGGAAGTTGCTGAAATGTACGCAAAGGCAAAGAAAGCAATGATCGTATTCCAGCAGAACAATGTTTCTGTTGAGGCAGCAACTCTGATTGCTGATATCGCTCTTGTTTCCGGTCACATCAGTTCACCGAGAAACGGTATCCTTCAGGTTAAGGCAAAGAACAATTCACAGGGACTTGTTGATATGGGTATCAAAGCAGGCGCAGAGGCTATGGAAGGCGTCAAGGCACTCCTTTGCTTCGGTGAAGATCCTGATGTTGATCTCAGCGGACTTGAATTCCTGATGGTATCTGATACTCATCTTACAAAGACTGCACAGAAGGCAGATGTTATTCTTCCGGGAACAGGTTTTGCAAGTACTGACGGTACTTTCACAAACACTGAAAGAAGACTTCAGCCGGTTCAGGCAGCTGTAGATGAAGAGGTATTCTACAACAACTGGGAAATCGCAAAGGAAATCGCTCATGTATATGAAGTTGAATTCGATTTCGAAGATACTTATGATATTTCAAGAGAGATGGACGATACTCTGCCAAGATACAAGTATGCAGAGGTTGGCGAAATTTTCGGTGGAGTTCTTACTCCGGCAGAACCGAAGTTTGTTGCGGTTGATGATGCAAAGCTTGTTGATACGCTTAAGTGCACCGACAATCTGATGAACACAATTGTTGCAAGACTTCCGAAGCGCGCAAAGCTCTTCTAAGAAAAATCTGCTTCAAACCCTGATTTAATATCAAATATTACGGGGTAATTTGATGCATTGTCTCCAAAGGCCGGCAGAAGTCCGGTAGCGGAGGCTGCCGCGATTTTCAAAATTTAAAACACAAACGGCTTTCGGGAATCATCCCGAAAGCCGTTTTATATCAGATTCAAAACGGATGTTAGAATACAAAACGAGGCTTTCGGGACTGTCCCGAAAGCCTCGTTGTATTTGATTTAAATCAGTACACTTAAATCAGTATACTCCAAAGATAGTGTGCTTGATGAAGCGGGTGATGATGGTGGAAATCTGGGCGCGTGTTGCTTTGCCCTGAGGATCAAGAAGAATCTCCCCGTCTTTTTCCGTGCCCGATATGATACCAGCGCCTGCTGCCCAGGAAAGGGCGTTTTCGGCCCAGCTTGAGGTTTTAGCGCCGTCAACGAATACATCAAGGTCTGCACGTGGCGTTACATTAAAGCCTTTGAATTTTGCGTACTGATAAAGCATCACGGCAAGCTGCTCACGTGTGATATCTGAGTCCACTCCAAAGGATTCGCCTTCGCCGCGGGCTATGCCGTTAGTTACAAGCCAAAGTACGCTTTCCGCGAACCAGTCGCCGGCTTTCACGTCTTTGAACCTTGCAGTGTTTGCCGCTTTGGAATCGGTATTTACTGCAGTCTTCTCATCTTTTTCAGTATTGGCCGCGCTTGCAACTTTTGCCTGCACCTGTGCTGAGAAATTACCTGCTGAAGCAGGGCTTTCCAAAACACCTGTGCTGCCGGCGGAAGTGGTATCTGTAACTACCGTCGAACTGTCCAGATTGTAGAGTATCTGTGCAATCTGTGCCCGGGAAGCCTGTGCATCCGGCTCGAATCCTTCTTCGGTGCCGCGCATGATGCTGTGGGATATTGCAAAGGCAACAGGTTCAGCGTACCAGGCGTCTTTCTTAAGATCCGAAAAAGGTGCTAAGATTGCAGCAATATCAGGTTTGAAGACAGCTTTAATCGTTACATTTACTTTCGGGAATTTGAAGGAGAAGATACCGCTGCCGGATTTGGTCAGAGGGACTTCTCTTCCTGTGTCTGCTTCCTGCACGGTAAGACCCAAGAGGGTGTAATGCTCATCCGCTGCAGCTTCCATGTTGACGCTGCCTCCCACAGTCTTTATATCAAGATATCCGCCCAAAAATCTCAAAGGCGAGGCCAGATCCTTATAGGAGTGGGATCCGGAGCGAGGAAGTACAATCTTATCTGCATAAATGGCAGAAACAGTTACATCTGTTTCAGGCATCAGGAACGTTGTTTCCATGTCGCTTAAAGATGCGAAGAATACACTTGCAGGGAAGGCCTCCCAGCCTGCAAAAATTTTGCCTTCCGGAGCTGCATCTGCGCGTATGGTAAACTTCGTACCGCCAAGAGCCGAGTATGATGTGATGCCGGCATAGGTGACGGCACCAACAGCTGTAATAGCACCGTTTGTTATGTTGACTTTTGGTTCTGTGTATTGCCCAAGGGAAACAACATTGAAATTTTCGAATACATATGCCGAGCGATAGGTATCTACACTACCCTCCGGAACTTTAAAAGTAAGACCTGCAGCACAGTTTTCGAAGGAATGGCCGTTAAAGACAACTGGCGGCGTGCTTTCATGTATGGTAACGTTTTTTAACAGACCGCAGCCTTTGAACGCCTGGTACAATATTTGCATTTGCGAAACTGTAGACGGAAGAACTACTGAAGTGAGCTGAGTACAGTTATAAAAAGCAGCCTTATCTATGGTGTTTACACCGGAAGGCACCACATATTCTCCGGCTCTTCCCGGCGGATAGGCAATGAGAGTGGTACCGTCTGCACTATACAAAACTCCGTTCACGGAGCGGTAATTTCTGTTGCCGGAAGCAACATTGATATCACTCAGAACTTTCCCGTTTCTAAATACCAGTCCCCCAATGGTGGTGACGCTTGAAGGAATGTTCAGCGTCACAAGATTTCTGTTGCTGTCAAAGGCACCGTCTGCAATCGTGGTGACCCCTGAAGGAATTGTATAGGAAGCTCCGGCCTTGTTTGCCGGATAGGCCAGCAGAGTCTTCATATCCTTTGTGAAAAGCACGCCGTCTATATCACGGTAGTATTGATTGCCTGAAGCAACATTGATACTCTGCATGGAAACGGCATCATAAAACACTGCGGTACCGATGCTGCTTACTCCTGCAGGAACAGTCAGGTTCTGCAGCACGGATGCACTGTCAAAGGCACCGTCGTGAATAGTCTTCGTTGCAGCCGGAAGCGTATAGGAGGTCTGTTTTTTTGCAGCCGGCCAGGTGAAGAACTCTTCGTTGTCACGTGTCATGAGCACTCCGTTTGGACTGTAAAATACCGGATTCCCCGGATTTACCTTTATTTCCGAAAGGGAAGGGCAACCGGTCAGCACCGACTCGTCTATGTGATAGATGGTGCTTACAATTTCCAGAACCGTCAGATTCGGGCAGCCGGAGAAGGCATAATCACTCAAGGCGGCGGCAAAGAAATGACTAATCCCGCTTTTTCCTGTGATGTGACCATCCACTCTGGCCTCTGCCGGTCCATTGGCGCCGAATAAGGCTTTATCCAAATCAAATAATGAAACCGTATAGTTGCCGAAAGTTTCGCCCTCGTCGCTGACGAGAATCTGATCATCGCCGCACATTTTTGCTGTCCAGTTATAGTTGCCAGTAGTATCATCTGTACTAAAGCCTTGACCCACCGAGCTATGATATTTAAAATCGCCTCTGTCTCCGATTTTTCTGAAATCGGTCAGCATAGGACGGTTTAAAAATCCGCCTGTTGCAATTTGCCATGTGATTGAAGGTGGTGTCACATCGGAGATATTATTGCATATTTCATTACTTATATCCCAATTTGTGAAGCTTGATGGATTTTTGAATCCCTCTTCACTTAGTGATACCATACCGCTTGAACCTGCCCCCAGTATGGCGCTTCCTGAGAGGTAATAGCATTTTTGGATATTGCCGCTGCCGCCGGCTCCCGCATAGCCTGAGACTTCACCGTAACTGTAGCAGTTTTGGATGCTTCCGGTGTTATCAAACGCCAGACCGTTGCCGGCGATATTGCCGATGGTGTAACAGTTTTGGATGCTGCCGCTGTTTTCGGCCGCAAGTCCGGCATTCTTGCCGCTGCCACGTATAGTTCCCATATTGTATGATTTTTCGATATTTCCCGCATTTTTGCCTGCAATGCCGCCCATCAAACCGTTTGTGCGGTTTCTAAACTCTTCGTTGCTGAAACAGCGTCTTATGTGAGCAGTTGACTCGTTTTTTCCTGCCACGCCGCCTCCTGCCAAAGACGAAACATAGAGACCGCTTACTTTGCCGAGACTGTAGTCATAGTCGAGAACTCCTCCGGAAGCGTTGATTCCTGCAACGCCGCCCAGTATTGCGTTTGTGCAGTTTTCGGCTGCCACGGCACCAAGATTAATCATATAGAATATGTTGCCGCGATTGACACCTGCGATGCCGCCGGCATTTACATTTCCTGCACCTTCCACAAGAACAGGAGAACTTTGGATGGCGTGGTGCAGACCTATGGCTCCGGCAGTTATGAGGGCAGCAGATGTGTTCTCGCCCGTGATGCCTCCTGCGAAGCATTCTCCTCCGTTATTTCTTACCAAAAGGGAACCTCTGTAAAAACAACAGTCGAAAATAGTACCGCTGTTTTTGCCTGCGATTCCGCCTGCGTAGCACTTTGCAGATGGAGAAGATGCGGTGATTAAAATGTCACCGCCGGAATAAAGGTAATTCTCAATAACCGCACCGCCGCTTACGGCTCCTGCAGCGCCACCGGCATAGAGACTGCCGGTGCCGGTACTTTTTACACTTAAATTAGACGCGGGACCGTTTGAATAATCGTTGGAATGTGACAGTATAAAATATGCATAAGGATCTTCCAAAAGACCTATGTTACCTGAAGCGTAGCAGTTAACGGCACCGGAGGTAATGTATACATCACCTCTGAATTCGCAACAATCCATACGGCCTTTGCAGTATCCTGCCAGTGCGCCTGCGTAGCAGACATCACCGCTTGCGACGGCTTCAAATACTCCGCTCAATTTGATATTGCGTATGACGGCATGTTCGCCTACATGTCCGAAAAGACCGGCGTAGAGGTTGTTGCCTTCGGCTTTTATGTATATATTGTCAATACGGCCTCCATCCAGGATACCTTCAAATGGGTGATCCGCATTGCCTATAGGGGTGAATTCCCGGCCGGCTATGGGATTGTCATCATCGTCTGTACCAAGCATGTAAATAGGCTCGGTAATCTGAAAATATACTCCCCCAAAAGAAGTGCCGCTATTTACACGCTCTGCCAGATAACGCAGACGAAGGGGACTGTCGATTTTGTAAGGATTGTCTTCCTCGCCGCTTCCTTCCCAGGCACCGTTTATCTGCGCCATAATGTCCGTATCAGTATTACCGACGTTGAAAGTATATGTGTTGCTATGTTCACCGGTTGTATTTCCGTCTTTTGCCCACTCATAGAGACTAAATCCGGAATTAAGACTAATGGAAGCGGTTGCATTTTCACCGGAATCATATTCATAACCTCCCGGCATAACCGCTGTGCCGGTCAGGGTGACAGCTCCTGCCAAAGGTTCACTTGCAGATACCCGCACCAGTACTTTGTTATTATCTCGGAAGTTAGCCTGTATGGTACAACTGTCTTTGACAGTGGTAAAAACATAAGGGTTTGTTGAGATCACGCTGCCGTCTTTGGTCCAATTCACGAAGGTGTAGCCCGGATTTGGAGTTGCTGCTGCTATGACAGTACCTTTTGGTAAAACAACGGCTGTATTGGTGGCATTTTCGTAATTTCCGTCTGCTCTTACCGCACTTCCCGTAACTATGCCTCGACCGGGTATGTTTGGGGCAAAGCTGACATTGCAAGTTGGTTCGAAAGTTACAGGTATAGTTATATCAGTGGCAGGCATTCTGAAGCTGCTTCCGCCCCTAAGAATGTCGAAATCAGCGAGGGTAATGCCATAATGCGGACCATAACCCGAGTTAGGATTTTCAATTAGCTGGACATATTCGCCTTCGTAGAAGGAATCAGCCATTTGCCCGTTTGATGATAAGGTCAACGTACCTTCAGGATATGCTTCGTTATAATAAACCAAGACTGTATGGCGCTCTGCGCTGATCGGCACGTAGTTTATCCAAAGTACTACATCGTGTGCAGGCATCACAAACTCGCCTGTATTGCCGTTAAGAGAAACTTTCTTGCTTCCTCCTATTGTGTCGTTATATATGTTTTTGCCTTTCTCTTCGTCTTTGTGACCGAAGAGAACAGATTCGAGCCTGTGGCCCTCAGGAGGCGTGCAGGTAATGGTCACTGTTTCGCCTTCGGCGGCCTTGTTGCCATCGTGGGCAGTTTGAATCTCCGCGCTGCCTGTGAAACTGTCGAAAGTGACACTGTAAAGCGTCTGCTCGGGATCTGCCCAGGCAGTGCCTGTTGAGCCCGCAAAGAGCGACAGCACAAGAGTCAGCACTAAAAGTAACGACATGGGTTTTTTCGAGTTTTTCATAATTTACTCCTGTTTCCTTGTAAAATCCGCTCCCGCGAATCTGTAAAGCTATGTCTCAAAACCGATTTTACAAAAAATATATAATTATAATTATAACAAACTATATTATACAATAAATTCTGACAAAAATGATAAAAGACATAAAAATATGGAAAGAAAGAATCGCTTTTCATGCATGAAAACGGTCGGAACGGGAGAACAAAAAGGTGCTTTTCGGGTAAAAGCAGCCTAAGCAGTGTGTGGAATAAAAACAGCATTTCCCGAGCCGAATTGCCGCGGCATGATATCATGATATTAAAATGCGAAAAATCCATGCAAGCATGCATGGATTTTTCGTAAACAGTAATATGGTTTGCACGTGGGGTTATTTGTTTTGGAAGACAGGCTCTCTCTTTTCGAGGAAAGCACCCATGCCTTCGGTTTTGTCCTGTGAGGAGAATGGAGCTGTAAAGGCTTCGATTTCGAGAGCACTTGCAGTTTTCATATCCATGCCAAAGCCGTTGTTGATAACTGCCTTTGCTGCGGCAACAGCAATAGGAGCCTTGGAAGCAATTGTTTTTGCAAGCTTCTCAGCTTCGGCCATAAGTTCTTCAGGCGGAACAACCTGTTCAACAAGACCGATGCGCAGTGCTTCTGCCGCATCAATGATTTCTCCTGTCATGATAAGCTTTTTGCCCATTGCTTTTCCTACAAGTCTCGGGAGACGCTGGGTGCCGCCGAATCCCGGAATAATGCCAAGTCCGGTTTCAGGCTGGCCAAACTTTGCTTTTTCGGAGGCAATTCTGAAATCACATGCCATTGCGAGTTCGCAGCCGCCTCCGAGGGCAAAACCGTTTACTGCTGCAATTACAGGCTTTTCAACTGACTCAATAAGATTCATGACTCCGTGACCTTTAATCATCATAACTCTGCCCTGAACGGCATCGATAGAATGCATAAGAGCAATATCGGCGCCGGCAACAAATGCTTTTCCTTCGCCGGTCATAATAACAGCTCTGACAGAATCATCTTCGGAAATCTTTGTGAACACATCATGTAATTCATCGAGGACTTCGTTGTTGAGGGCATTCAGCGCCTTAGGTCTGTCGATTGTAACATAGCCGATGTTTTCTTTTACTTCATAACGTATGTTTTCATACATGTCTCATACTTCCTTTCCCTAAAAAATTCCCAATATCCTATACCGGATAATATAGTTTGATAAGTGCGATAATTTAAACAATTTGAATAACTGAGTATATGATACCACCACAGACGGAGGATTTCAAGGACTTGTCTGTTAATTAACAAACGATTTGGCTTTTTGATGCATAATTTCCATTTGAAAGAGTTAAAATCAATTTTTTGGGAGATTAAAGATTGGAATAAGATTGCTTTAAGTCCTAAAAAATATGCGTGTGATGTGTTAAAATATGTCTTACTGAATTACCGGATGTGTTTTTGTTAAATTATGCACGATTTTGAATAAAGATAAAATGCAAATGAGAGCCATAAGGAAGTAAGGATGTAAGCAAGTTTAGGCCGACATAAGACATAAGCGGTAAACGGAATAAGCCGGATAAGTCAGTACTTAAAGCAGTTATCAGCCCGGATCAATGCGATCCGCAAAAAGTGGGACATCACTTTTCCTGTATGTCCGGGTGCGGCGTTGGGAAATAAATAAAAGAAGCTGCATCAAGGTGTATAAGGCGGTGTTGGTCAGAAAAGGGGATACAATTGGAAAATAAGAAAAAAATACTCATTGTCGACGATGAGGCTATGAGCAGGGAACTTCTGAGGGAAGTTTTTTGCAAAGATTATGACACAATCGAAGCTCATTCGGGTGAAGAAGCCATTGAAATCCTGAAAGCGCGCGGGTCTGAGATATCTGTAATGACCCTTGATATTGTGTTGCCCAAACTTAACGGAATCGGAGTGCTGAAAAAAATTAAGACCATACCGGGTATAGCGGATATTCCTGTAATTGCAATTTCATCAATTGACGATGTCGAAAGCATAGTAAATGTTCTGGATGCCGGAGCTTTCGATATTATTAACAAACCTTTTGATATCAGAATCGTATCACAGAGGGTAAAGAATGCCATAGCTCACAGTGAAATGACGCAGATGAAGCTTGAAAACGCACATCTGAGAGAGCAGAACGAAGCCAGCATTCGCAGGAAAAAGACTTTGGACAGCATGCTTGGAGTAGTTCTTTTGCTGGAAATAAAAGACGAACCGGAGATTAGCTTTATGAACAGGCATGCGAGGCTGTATCTGGGAGACGGCAAAGATCCGAGAGAACTCTACAACAGGGCAAAGCAGGCAATTCATTCACAGGACAGAGCCTTGTACAAGCATAGCCTGCGCGAAACGATAGAAACGGGAAAGACATCGTTTTTTGTATGCCGCATAGTCGATTCAAACGGTCATGTTCACTGGAACAATGCAAATGTCTCACTTGTTGATTATCCGGAATACGAAAATCCTATGGTAATGGTTCACATGACGGATATAACGGCACAGAAACAGGCTGAAAAAAAGCTTATGTACAAGGCAGAACACGACCAGCTCACGGGACTTTACAAGAGGGATGCGTTTTTCGAAAATACAGAAAAAATGCTTATGGAAGAAGAGTCTGTTGATTTTAATATGGTACGTATAAATATCGAGGATTTTAAGCTTGTTAATGACATGTTCGGTATTTCGGGCGGCGACAATGTTCTGACGGCTGTGGCCGATGCACTTCGTGCTTCGAGCAGCGATCTTGGAACCTTCGGAAGGATGCAGGGCGATGATTTTGTGGCCTGCGTTCCCAGAAGCACCTTTAATCCGGAGTCAATGCTCGCCATGATACATGAGCATATCGACAAGCTCAGACTTCACGGCAATATTGAAATTTCACTGGGAATTTACGAGATTGAAGACAGCCTTTTGCACGTTGTAACAATGTGCGACAGAGCGAAGATTGCCCTTGATATGATACGAGGTGATTACAGTCGGAAATATGCATATTATGACAGCAAACTCCGGGACAAGATCATCGAGGAAAGGGGATTTCTTCAGATATTTGACTCGGCGGTTGAAAACGAGGAATTCAAGGTGTTCCTGCAGCCGATTTACAGCCTGACAACAAGAAAGCCCGTTACCGCCGAGGCTCTTGTGCGCTGGATCAACCCTGAGAGAGGCTTCATTGGTCCGAACAGATTCATACCTGTTTTTGAGAAGAACGGGCGGATTGAGGCACTTGATATGTATATGCTTGAACATGTTGCAATGTATCTGAGCAGAAATATCAGACAGAAGAAAAAGGCAAATCCGGTTTCGGTAAATGTGTCCAGAAATACATTATATAATTTCGAGTTTCCGCAGAAGCTTTCTGAAATTGTAAAAAGGCATGATGTGCCGCCGGAAATGATAGCCGTGGAAATTACAGAGGGCCTTTATATCGACAACCCTGAGCAGCTGAAAAATGCGGTGAAAATACTGAAAGAAAAAGGCTTCAGGGTTTATATGGACGATTTCGGAAGCGGTTATTCATCTTTGAATATGCTCAAGGAAATTGAAGTCGATGTGCTCAAAATAGACATGGATTTTCTGGGAGGTTTTGAGACTTCACAAAGAGCGGGAAGCATACTTACTTCGGTGGTACGTATGGCGAAATGGCTCAGTCTCAAGGTAATTGCCGAGGGTGTTGAAACAGAGGCACAGGTCGATTTCTTAAAGAGCATCGGCTGTGATACAATACAGGGCTACTATTTTTCAAAACCGCTGTCGCTTGCAGAGTATGACCAGCTGATTCAAAGGGATGCGGTATTTGAATCAGATCCTGAAAGCTTTGTATGGGAAAAGCCGGATACGGATATGCTTTTCAACGGAAATCCGATTCTGAGCAGACTTATGAATGCCGCTTGCGGCGCACTTGGAATCTATGAACTTTCAAATGACGTTCTTGAACCGATAAGAGTCAATGACGCTTATTTCGAACTGCTTGGGTATGATATACACACGCTGCACAGCAACGCGCAGAATGTTATGAAGCTTGTTCATATCGATGATAGGGAAAATCTTATAAGTATATGCAGAGAGGCTGTAAAGTCGGCGTCAATGTCAGGAGAGGCTCCTGCTGCGAGCAGAGAAATAGTTATAAGAAGATATGATGCGCAAAACAATGAAATAAAACTGAAAATCAGGGCGCGTTATCTGGCTGGAAGCTCAGATACACCTATTATAAGTCTTGTATTCAGAAAGGCTGAAGATGAATCAGAGCTTGGATTTGACGGAAGCGGAGATATGAATCCGTCTTCAGAAAACAGACTGAGGATCTGCTGAAACGGCGACAATTAATTTCCCGTTACCGACAGTTATTTTGGCGGATGCATCGACAAATTCGTTGCTTACACCGAGAGGAATATCACATTTGTCAAAGGTTGCGCCGGAGAGCGGATAAAGGACGCCCGAAACCGAAAGGTTTTCACATTTGTCTGAAAAAGAAAGAAGTGACAGCTTGAAGCCTTCTTTCTTTTTTAGTTCGAGCGTTTCGTTTTCAATAACGGTGAGTATATTGAAAGAATCAGCAATCCAAAGAGAAGCACCGTGCTCCTTCGCATATGCTGCAAGCTGGAGATTTCCGAGAGTGTGGTCGGCTCTGCCGCCAAGGCCTCCGAGTACGATGATGCGCTCTGCCCCACGGCTGAGGGCATGCTTGATGCACCAGCCTGTGTCGGTATCGTCTTTTTTGACAGGCAGCCTGACCGTGTCAATTCCGGAAGGTACTGTATCTCCGCCTGCATTAAGTGAATCAAAGTCACCTGCAATAAGATCAACCTGGATTTCGGCTTCCGAGGCTTTTTTGCAGCCTGCATCTGCTGCGAGTGTGAAGAAGCTGCTCTTTTGGTCTGAAAAGATATCTTCATCGAAGTTGCCGCCACGGAAATAACTGTAAAGCTCGTGCAGTTTTTTTGGTGTATCTTCAAAATATGCGGTTATTATTATTGCGGTTTTCATAAAAAACAGCCTCGCTTCCGTTTGTGACTTGAATTAATGGGTTTTCCGGATAATTCCGGTAAGTAAAAACTTCTTCCCGGCAATAAAAAACTGTTCCGGGAAAATCACAATCGTGCCTTACAAGCGGACTTGTAAAAGCAAAACAATCAATGTATATTATAGAGTGTTTCAACAAGTCTTGCAACAAAACCTTATGAGGGGGATTAGTATTGGAAATCAGAGAAAAAGTTGAAAAAGTTTTAGAGGAAAAAATCAATCCGATTCTGCAAAAGCATTACGGGGGAGTCAGAATAACAGAGATTTCAGGCGAATCCGTAAAGCTCAAATTTATCGGATCTTGCGTGAAGTGTGAGGAGGCGGCTGCGCGCTTTGAAAGAACGGTTAAAAGGATTCTTCTCTCCGAATGCCCGGAGATAAAAAACGTTATACATGATACGCAGTCCGGCTATGATTTTGAGAATCTGGCAAAAAAGGTTTATGAAAAGGCCGCAGAGGTCAAAAGACCGGAAACGGAAGAAGTACCCGAAATCAAAAGACCGCAGGAATAAAACGCGGCCGGAGTCAGATGATTGCAGGCAGAAGACGCCGCAGATTCTAAACAAAATGACAACGGAATGAAAACATTAGATTAATTTGCGAAACCCGGTGTTGACGTTTTTTATACGGAGGGTATAATTTTTGTGGGATGCGGGGATTCCACGCGCATGATTTTAATATCCACAACCGGGTGAGAGGAGATAATTTTATATGTATGACAGTATTATTGTAAGAGAAAGCTGCAGTTCAATCAGAGCACTTTCGAGGGAAATTCTTTCAGGTAAATGGAAACAGGCCGTTATTGCGGTGCTTATTTATATGGCTGCCGTTACGCTTCCTGTTGAACTTCTGAATCTTGCATTCGGCGCAGACGAGTATGATTCATTTGCTTCAGCAGTTTATTTATTAATTGTGACGGGACCTTTTACCTTCGGTTCAACCGTATTCTTCCTTTCTATGGTGAGGGGCGGGAAATCGAAGCTTGAAATGCTTTTTTGCGGTTTCGAACGCTTTGGAAGGACGCTGGGACTGTTCGCATATATTTATCTGTTTACGCTTCTTTGGACGCTTCTCTTTGTAATTCCGGGATTTATAGCTATGCTCAGATACAGCCAGGCATTTCTTGTTGCGGCAGAGCATCCCGAATATACGGTTCCCGAATGCGTGGAAGCAAGTAAGCGCATGATGAAGGGAAATAAGTGGTCGTACTTTTGCCTGATGCTTAGTTTTATAGGATGGTATGTTCTTGCCATGCTTCCGAATATGATTGCGGCGAGTCTGCTTTCACTTGCAGGTGCATCCGGGACTGTAATAAACATAGTTTCGTACATTACCTCAGTACCGATGCTGTGGGTACTGGCATACTGCATTGTGGCAGAGATTGTATTTTACGAGATAATGACGGGAAATCTCAGACCGGGGACAATTCCGGCCGGTTTTACGGTTCATGGCGAACAGCAGGCAGGACGGCAGTCTTTTGAAGAAGAGCAAAGCCAAACTGCCGGAGAAAACAGAAATTATTCATACAAAGAAGTAACACCGGAAGCTTCATCGGAGCGGGGAGAGGGTTTCAGCTATCAGACGCGGCAGGATGCGCAGACAGAATCATCCGCGGAAAATACCGGCAGTCAGGACGCGGCAAATCCGCAGCAGACGGAAGATGAGAATACACCTGAAGAAGAGAATAAGAGCGATTTATAGCAGGAATTTAAAGCATAAACTTATCAAAGGCAGAGGACGATGTTCTTCTGTCTTTTTTATTGAAAAGAATCTCTGAATGGTAGTATAATAAAATGAATGTTTGTGCGTTTGCACTGCATGTTATTTTCAAAAGTTCAGGAGATGAGGCAAAAATGGAGAAGAAGTTTATCCCACTGCTTTTTGCGGGTGACATAAATGTATACAGTGTGGCGAGAGCTTTCAGAGAGGCTTACGGTATTACGGTAAGTGTTTTCGGAAAGTACAATGTCGGACCGTGTGCAAACAGCAGAATTATGAATTATAAGGCAAATCCGAAGGCTGATGAGCAGGAGACTTTTATTGAGCTTGTGCGCGGGTTTGCGGCAGAACACAGTGACGAAACAGTCCTTCTGATGGGTTGCGGCGACAGCTATGTCCAGCTTATCAGTGCCAATAAAGACAATCTTCCGGAGAATGTTGTTGCACCATATATCGATATTGATATGATGAACGATCTGATTCACAAGGAAAAGTTCTATGCAATGTGCGAAAAGACGGGAGTGGATTATCCGTCCACTTTTGTGCATAAGAGATCTATGGGACATGATTTCAGCCTGCCGTTTGAAGCTCCGTTTATTATTAAACCTTCAAACGGAATCGAATACTGGAGACATCCGTTTGCAACACAAAAGAAGGTCTACAAGGCAGATTCAAGGGAAGAGCTTGACAGTATTCTTGATGATATTTACGGTGCCGGATATGACGATTCAATTATTATTCAGGACTTTATACCGGGCGATGATACATATATGAGAGTGCTGACAAATTACTCCGACAAGAACGGACAGGTGAAGATGATGTGTCTTGGCCACGTGCTTCTTGAAGAGCATACACCGCATGGAATCGGCAATCATGCCGTAATTATCACAGAGCACAACGAGGCTGTGGAGGAGCAGTTTAAGAGGCTTCTTGAAGAAATGCACTATGTCGGTTTTTCCAATTTTGATATTAAATATGACAAAAGAGACGGAAAATACAAGGTATTTGAAATTAATACAAGACAGGGAAGAAGCAATTACTATGTTACCGGTGCGGGAGCAAATATCGCAAAGCTCGTGGTGGAAGATTACATCATGGACAGACCGCTTGAACTGAATATAGTAAAGAATGAGCATCTTTGGCTTGTAGTACCGAAGAAGGTGGCTTTTGATTACATAAAGCCGCAGGAATACAGGGACGAAATGAAAAAGCTTTTTGCTGCCGGAAAGTATGTAAATCCGCTGTTTTTCAATCAGGACAACGGCCTTTCAAGAAGGCTGAAGCTTTTTAAATCCCAGATGGGACACCATTTGAAATTCAGAAAGTATCTTGGGAAGTAGGAGAATTTTTTTATGATAGACGGTGCAAAGGCGTTAGGCGTACTTGGGGGAATGGGACCGATGGCCACCCAGTTGTTTTTCAGAATGGTGGTTGACATGACAGATGCTTCGTGCGATCAGGAACATTTAAACATGATTATATTTAATCATGCAACGATGCCTGACAGAACGAAAGCCATTCTTTCGGGAGAAACTGAGGAAGTTTACAAAAGACTCCTTTCCGGTGCGCGTTTTCTTGCGGATGCAGGCGCGGATGTTATAGCGATTCCATGCAATACATCACACTATTTTATAGACAGACTTAAAGACGATGTCAAAAGCATTGAATTTATCGATATGATTCGTGAAACAGCCCGTTTTGCGGCAATGCAGGGAAAGAAAGAAAAGCCCGCAAGAGTCGGAATTCTTGCGACAGAAGGGACTCTTGGCAGCGGTCTTTATCAGAAGCGTCTTGCCGAAGCCGGCGCAGAACCTGTCATTTTGTCGGATGAAGGCAGACGTCTTACTATGAAGATTATTTACGACTGTGTCAAGAGCGGCATTCCGGCGGAAAGGGAAGACGTTCTTGCAATTGAAAAGGAACTTTCCGAAAAGGGTTGCAGCTGTGCTGTTATGGGCTGCACCGAGCTTTCCTGCCTTAAAGAGGATATGAAGCTTTCTGATTTTTATATTGATGCAATGAAGGTGCTTGCCGAAAAATCGGTTATGGCCTGTGACAAAAGGCTGAGGTAATTACAAAGTGATTTAAAAGAAAGGATACATCTATGGAAAAAAGGTTGCACTCTCTCGGAGAATACCTGGTTATGTTCAGGAAACACAATCTGATTACAGATACAAACGTTGGGGTTGACGAACTTGAGAAGATGGTCAGATATATTTCTTTCAATTCGCAGGATGTGAAATTCAATACGATTTTTGTCTGTAAGGGGGAGCATTTTAAGGAGGATTATCTATGGGATGCTGCCGGACGCGGGGCATGTGCATATATCAGCGAAAAGAAGTATATACCGCCTGAAGAAAGGAAAGACACGCAGATTCCTTATATTATTGTAAACGATATCAGAAAGACAATGGCTTATCTTACCGATTTCTTCTACAATCAGGTGAGCAGGGAATTGACGCTTATCGGAATTACGGGTACAAAAGGAAAATCCACAACGGCTTATTTCATGAAGTATATTCTTGACGATTTTGAGAAGCATATGAAAAAGCCGAAGACTGCGATTGTTTCGGGCATCGATAATTACGACGGTGTCATAAGTGAGGAATCACATCTTACAACGCCGGAGGCAATTGAGCTGCACAAGCATTTTAACAATGCGGCAAAGAGTGATATAGAATATCTGACGATGGAGGTTTCATCCCAGGCTCTCAAATATGACAGGGTTCTTTGCATCAATTATGATGTCGGATGTTTCCTGAATATAGGCGAAGACCATATAAGCGACCTTGAGCATCCTGATTTTAACGACTATTTTGCATCAAAGCTCAGACTGTTCGATCAGTGCAGCATTGCGTGCGTGAATATAGATTCCGATCATTCGGCCGAAATTCTTGCGGCAGCAAAGGAACGTGCGCCTAAGGTAATTACGTTCGGAACGGTTTCTGCGGGAGGAAATGCGCAAGATAAAGATGCGGGCTCAGATGCCTATGAAGGAAACGGTATTGTAAAAGCAGCCGGTGAGCCTGATATTTTCGGTTATGATATTAAGGTCGGAAGCAGGGATATTACCTTCAGGGTAAGGAGCGACAGCTTCGACAGAGAATTTAAAATAACGATGCACGGTCTGTTTAATGTTTCAAATGCTCTTGCTGCAATTGCGATGAGTTATGCCCTGAATATTCCGCTCGAAAGCATTGCAGAGGGATTGAAAAAGGCACATGCTGCAGGCAGAATGGAGATTTTCACTTCGCCTGAAACAGGTCTTAATGTCATTGTCGATTATGCTCACAACAAGCTTAGCTTTGAGTCTTTGTTTACTTCAATGATGAAGGAATTTCCGGAAAAGAAAATTTCAATTGTTTTCGGATGTCCGGGAAGAAAGGCTCTCGGACGCAGAAGAGAACTCGGTGAAATTGCCGGCAGATATTCAAATATGGTATATATTACCGAAGAAGATGCCGGTGAGGAGCCTGTACTCAAAATCAGCGAAGAAATTCAAAAGCATGTTGAGGCTCAGAACTGTAAATGTGAAATTATCACAGACAGGCGCGAAGCCATAAGAAGGGCAATTGAAGACGCGGATGAGGATACACTTGTCCTTATTACGGGAAAAGGCCGTGAGACACGCCAGAAGAGGGGAATTCAGTATATAGATACACCTTCCGATGTTGAGTACGTTAAAGAGTTTCTACATATATAGGGCTCATATATAGGCAACATATATAGGGCTCATATATGGGCAACATATATAGGGGTCAGTGCCCTATGCAGAGAATTTGGATAAACAGGGAGTAGTTAAGTTATTATGATGTTAATATCGGCTGCGGCAGCAGTAATTTCAATGTTTCTGGTGCCGCCTTCGGCTGAGTATCTGACCTATGTGGATTTCAGGGTGATTGCCCTTTTGTTTTGTATGATGGCAGTCACCTCGGGTCTTCGGGAAATAGGGACTTTTGAAGTCCTTTCAAGGTATTTCCTTAAAAAAGGCAAGGATGTGCGGAGAATTTCAATTATTCTCGTACTGCTTTGCTTTTTTATTGCAATGGCCGTGACAAATGATGTTGCACTGCTTACAATGGTGCCGTTTTCTCTTGCCGTTCTTGATTTTGCGGGGGAGAAACGTATTATTTTTGTAATAGTCATGGAAACTATAGCGGCAAATCTCGGAAGTATGCTTACACCTGTGGGCAATCCGCAGAATCTTTATCTGTTTTCATATTTTGGGATCGATGCTGTTGAATTTATGAAAATCACATTCCCGATTACAGGAATCAGTCTGATTATAATTGTTTCTGTCATAAGTCTTGTGAAGGGGAGAAAAGTAGATATTTCTTTTAAAGATGAAGTGCGAATCACCGACAAAAGACGTTTCGCCGTTTATATGCTTATGTTTGTGCTGTGCATTATTACGGTGTTTGGTGTGATTGATTATCGCATTAATTTTGCAATTGCGATAGCAGGAATCTTTGTGACAGACAGAAAAATTTTCGCAAAAATAGATTACGAATTACTTGTAACTTTTATATGCTTTTTCATCTTCGTGGGAAATGTTTCTTCGATTGAAAGAGTGGGTGTAATTCTCGCAAAGGTTCTTGAGGGACACGTCCTTCTTTTTGGGGCGGCACTCTCACAGATAATAAGCAACGTACCTGCGGCTGTGATGCTTTCGCCTTTTACAAACGATGCCGAGGAGCTTATTCTGGGTGTCGATATAGGCGGTCTGGGTACACTGGTGGCCTCACTTGCCAGTCTTATATCATATAAGTTTTATGCAGGAAGAAAGGAAGCAAAAAAAGGTCTTTATCTTGCTTCGTTTTCCGTTGCGAATTTTGGACTTCTGGCAGTCCTTCTGGCGTTGGAATCGTACGCATTTTGAGAGGTTTAAATACGGTTGTCGATATGTGAAAAAAGGATAAGAATTATTCCCGATATCACTGCAGCAATGCTTAACCACTGTGTTACGGAAAACATCAGGAATATGCAGGCTGCATCTCCACGGAAGAATCCAAGCGCGAAACGGAAACAACCATACAAAAGAAAATACAGACCAAGAACGAGAAAACCATTTTTGTTGCCTGTCTGTACAGAAGTATACCAGCCCGGGTGGGTCGCGCGTATAACGCTCCTGCCCGAGGCTTTTTTTGTAACAGCAAGAGCTGTTATGAGAAGTACGGCCGCAAGAAGCAATTCAAAGGCACTTTCAATCAGCTGAACCGGAATAAGCTGCTCACCGTTTGGAGCATATGCCGAGCTTTTGTAAATTACGCTGAAATTGCTGTGTGTCGGATTTCCAAAGCCGAAGCCCGAAAGAAAAGCTTCAATATTGAAAACGCTGTGTGAAAGGATAAAGGCCGGAACAAGACAGTTAAAAGAGTCGGATGCATGCAGTCCGAAGATGCGGCATGTAATGATAACTCCAAGAATAGCTCCTAAAACACCGCCGTAAAATGACATTCCGTGTGTGAGATAAACATCGGTAAGAACTTTGAAACCGTGCGCGGATATATCTGCCACTATCCGGTTGATTGAAACAAGCAGATAAAAGAGCTTGGAAAACAAAAGTGCGCCGATACTTCCGAATAAATATATATATGCGGCATCACCTTTTCTGAGCCCGAAGGCACCGGCAGTAATAAGGCAGAGAAGCATTCCCAAAAGAAAAGCAAGAATGCCAAAAGGACCATACAAAGGTATGGTCGCTCCGAAAATGTTAAATTCTGCGATTCCTGAAAGTAAAAACATTTCCCCCCCGGTATTATCAACTATTTTCGTAATCGTATCATAAGAAAAAAGATGTGTCAATTAAAGAATTAAAGCGGCTGTATCCTTTGCATTGAACAGCATCCCGGCAAGGAGACTCCGGACTGCGCACGGTGTGGAATCAACCGGTGAGAAGCCCAAAAAGGCTGAAGCGGCGATGCGATATCAGCCGTTTGCAAGTTTACTCAGAAGAGTTTTCATATCGTCCGGAAGAGGAGCGGAAAGTTCAATCATGCTGCCGCTTACGGGATGCAAAAATGTCAGTGCACCCGCATGGAGGGCATGCCTTGCAATCAGCTCGGGACATTCACTGCCGTACAGGTGGTCTCCGACAAGAGGAAAACCGATATGGCTCATATGGACACGAATCTGGTGCGTCCGCCCGGTTTCAAGAACAAGCTCAACCAGCGTGCAGCCGGCAGGCAGACGCTCAAGCACGGTGAAATGTGTAACGGATTCTTTGCCTCCGACAACGACTCCGCGTCTGACATCATCGGGATCGGGTCTGCCAAGCGGGGCATCAATTGTTCCTTTATCTTCCGGAAGAATTCCTTTTACAACAGCTGTATATTTTTTCTTTATTGTGCCGGATTTCATCTGCTTGATCAGATTTTCCTGGACATGTGCGTTTTTTGCGACGATAAGAAGACCTGAAGTATTCATGTCAAGTCTGTTGACAAAGCGGATTTTAAAACTCTGACCCGTATCAAGAATATACTTCATAAGTCCGTTTGCAATTGTGTGCGACGGCTGACCTTTGGTTGGATGAACGACAAATCCGGCAGGCTTGTTGATAATCAGAAGGTCATCGTCTTCGAATATTACATCGAAGGGGATGTCTTCAGGCTCAAAGTCGCTTATTTCCAAAGGAAAACGGACTTCAAGCACATCGCCTTCGTTTGGAGTCTGCCAGCCGCGTACAGCCTTGCCGTCAATCATGTTTTTTCCGTTCAGATACATGCAGTTATTCTGCTTCATCTTTGTGCGAAGGCGTGCGGAAAAACGAAATTCGCGTCTTAGAATGTCTTTGATCTGCAGGCCTGCATCAGTATCCTTAACTACGTATTTAAATTCACTCATATTTAATTCTTTGATTTTGTATTTGCTGAGATTAATTCATTAACTGTTGATTCTTTGATTTTGAATCATTTATTATTTGTAATTACCGCGTCACAGCTTTGCACAACAGCCCGATAGCGTAAGGACGCGCTTTTGCGTGAAAGCTATGCAAATTCCTTCAGAATTGCTTTGATAATATGGCCGGCATTTTCAAGAAATGCCTCTTTTGGCTGTTCCTTTGCCTGAGTATCGATCCAGTAATGTTCAACGTATTTTTCAAGAATGCCGTCAAAATCGAGACCTTTTTTGTACTGCTCAAGAACATATTCCTTTTTTCGGTATGCGGCTCTGATAAAAAGTTTCCAGTATTCGGCGATATAAAAATCCGGAATAACGCCGTAATGCGGTGAGATAAGATGTCTGATTCCGCTGATTTTCGCGCATTTTTCGGCAGAGGCTATCGAATCGCTGAAACTTTTGAGTATTGCTGTGTGCATGCTTCCGGGTGCCTCAAGAACTCCGGTGCTTTCGCTTGCGATGAAGGTACCTGACGGCTGCAGAAGAAAAGAGATAGAACAGTTTGTGTGTCCGGGAGTTTCAACGATTTCAACATATGAATCGCCGCCGAGGTCGATTTTGTCCCCGTCGCCCGCAACTGTATCGATGCAGAAGCCGTCTGTGCGAACAGGCTCTTTTGAATCGGAATAAAGGTCACGTGCCGCTGTTCCGAGTGCCTCCATAAGCTTTCTTGCATTTTCGCTTGAAAATACTTTTTTCGAATAAGCCGCGCCTACTGCCTTAACTTCGGGAAATGCCGATTTTATATAAGGAAATGCACCGATATGGTCGTAATGGGTGTGGCTTATAAAAATATAATCAAGTGCGCGTCCGTTTAAGGCTTTTGTAAGATTTTCGACTGTCTTTTGGCCGCAGTAAGCCATTCCGCAGTCAAAGAGGGCAGTTTTTTCACCGCCTGTATAAAGAAGAGCTTCTCCGCCGTAGCCGGAGGTTACGCGGATGATTCCCGCAGGGAAGTTAAATCTTTCATGTCCCTCAAAATTTCCGAAAAGGGTCTGAACCGTTTCGTTTGTCGCTTCTCCCGAATTTTCGTGTTCACATGGCGGTTCGCCGGTTTCCATTGTAATTACCCTTGTTTTTTTGAGCATTTCCGTACTTTTGCATTTTTCTGCTTTTGCCTGATTTGTAATCATTGTTTTTCTTTTTCCTTTGCTTATTATATATTATTTATTCTGACTCTGACTCTGATTCTGATTCTGACTCTGATTCAGTTTTAGTTCCCGTTCCCGTCGTTCCTTTCTCCGTTGCCGTCGTTCCCGTGCCCGTTGCCACCGTTCCCGTTTCCGCTTCCGTACAGACGTTTTTTCTGCCGAATCCGCCGGTTTTGAAAAAGTTGACTATAAGCATTGCGATGATGAAAAATCCCAGAATTCCTTCAATAGGGAAGACGTATGCTATAACGTTTGAAAAACCGATCAGGCCGCACAAAAATCCGAGGATGGCGAGCAGAACGATTTTGATGTTTTTGGCCGGCGAGTTCTTAATCACGGTTGTTGCGGCGTAGAAGTTGCTTGTTGCGGCAGCATACATTGCGGCAAACAGAACTACCATGAAAAGACAGTTAAACACCGGACCGAGCCGTTTTGAGAATCCCAGCATAGGCATATCCATTGCCTGTGAAAAACCGGGGTCGGCGCTCATTGAGGTAGTGAGAAGGAATGCGAGCAGGGCAAGAAAAAGTCCGCCAAGCGCAGTTCCGAGTATTGCGTGCTTTGTGCTTTTTGCATGCATCGAGGATGTTGATACAATCGGTATCACACCCATAATGTTGTATGAAATGTAAAGGGGAGCGGCAGTGTACCACGTAGGTGCAAGGACGCTCGGTTCAGGCTCCGCGGAAGCTTCTGCCGGGAGCAGATCGCCAAATATGGTTGCAAAGCACAGTATTATCTCGATTGCCACGAGAAAGGGCATGATGTAGCGAAATACACCGGAAATGCGGCCGAAACCGCCGATAACCGTGATTATTACGAGAAAAACTATGACAGCGCCGCCCACAAGCCTGTTGATTCCAAACTGCTGATGAAGCATCGCGCCGCCTGCGGCAGATATGGTAACAAGCACACCAAAGAGCATGAGTGACACGAAATATCCTATGAAAGCGATAAGCCTCGGATGATTTCCCGGAACTATCACGCGCCCCATTTCGGCAGTTTTGAGCCTCGTCGCGATAATGCTTGTTGTCACGCCGAAAGCAACGAAAAGAAAGGCAATCATAATGATGCCCTTGTAACCGTCTCTCCCAAAAACGGTAAAATATTGCCATGTTTCACGCCCGGAGGCAAAACCTGCGCCCATTATCGCACTGACGTACATAAGCGCAACTCCCAAAATGCCGAGCTTTTTTTCTTTCTTTTCTGCAGTCTTCACAATTTACCAAAACCTCCACACAAATATCCGGGTCGCGGAATCAGAATTTGTCGTCACAATCCATCGTCAGGATTTGTCGTCAGGATTCGTCGTCGGAATCGTCCCTGAACTCGTCATCATAAACAAACCCGTCGCCGAGCTCTTCAATGCTTCCAAAGACCTTGCCCCTGTAATCGTCATACGTTCCGTCGTTTGAGTAGCGGACATCGTCACTTTCGTAATTGTCTGCGGCGGCATCTCTGTCGCTGCCGTAGTCGGCGTAGCCCTCTTCCTGACGGATGATATCCGCAAACGACATGGTGTAGCTTTCCATTTCGTATTCGGGAATTGCGTCAAAATCGTAGGAATATTCATCATGTCCCATCTTTTCAAGCCTTCTGAGCACGAGGGCGTCCCTGATTGAGGCATATTCTGTCACGCCTGTCTTTTCTGAAATGCAGGCGCAGGTATCTTCGAGGGTGTACCAGTTTTTGAATTTGAGCATTTCGTTGGCAAGAAGAACGATGTCGTGGTCTTCAAACGCGTTTGCAGCCATGCCGGAAATGACTCTTTTGATGTCTTCGAATACCGTGTAAATCTCGGTTGCGTCATCGGGAATTGCAGGCATGATTTCATCAAAATATTCCTTTGTAATTCTCGCAAGCGTGCTCATGTCCACATCCTTGAGGAAAGGGCACAGGGCTTCCGGCGTAATGGTTTCGTCGGCTTCAAAAAGGTCTGCGAGGTTTTCAAAATCCGTAAATTCTCCGCCGTCACTGAGGGTCAGAAAGTCGAGAAGAGCTTCTGATGTTGTGATTGTGGCAAATTCGAAAAAATCATCATAATCTTTCATAAATCTTTACTCCATATTGTTATTCTTTTTCTGTGTTTTTTGAACTTCCTTACAGAAATTTTGACTTTACCTTGCTCCAGAAATCGTATGATTCAAAGCGCAGAAGATTAACTACGGTACCGGAAAAACCGATACTGATGTTTTCAACCTTGGAAAGTCCGTATTCAAGACCGTCGCAGGCAATTACAAGTCTTGAGGTTTCGGGCTCTTCCGGCTTGATTTCAAGCGAAAGATCCGAAGGGAGCAGAAGACTTGAGGTAAACGATCTGTAAGCGGTTGTGTTCATCGGCGCCATCGGCGTTACCTGAAGAAGCTTGATGCGGGGGTCTACTATTGAACCTCCGAGCGCATAGTTGTAAGCAGTGCTTCCCGCAGGAGTCGCAATCAGAAGACCGTCTCCGCTGAATCTTTCGATGAAGCCTGAATCGATTGAAATATTCAGGTGAATGCATCTCGAATCTGTAGCCTTAATTATAATTTCGTTGAGTGATTTGTAATTAACGGTACTGCCGTCTTTGAGCAGGATTGAGGCCTTAACTGTTGCAAGCGGCTGCAGGCGGTATTTGCCCATCTTGTAATTAAAAATAAAATCATCAAGCTGGTCCGGCGAAATTTCCTGGAAAAAACCGAGATGACCGGTGTTGATTCCGATAAACGGAATGTGAGGAAATTCAAAAAGGTGAATTGCCTCAAGAAAAGCACCGTCGCCGCCTATGCAGACAATAAGCTCCGCTTCCTGTGAAAAAGAGCCGATAACGCTGTATCCGTTCTGTTCGAGCTTCTGGCTGAGAAGCTCTTTGGTTTTTGTTGATACTTCGGTACCGTTTGTGTGAATAAATATTTTTCCGCTTTCCATTTTGCTTTTCCGCTTTCTGCGGTATTAACCGCGTGTAAGAGCATCAAACTCATCAACAAGTTCTTCAAATGTCTTCATTGCAAGCTTGACCGGCTCTGGACTTCCCATGTCGACTCCTGCAATCTTGAGAAGTTCGATAGGGTAATCGCTTTCGCCTGTTTTCAAAAACTCGATATAGGCATTTCGTGCAGGTTCTCCTTCTTCAAGGATTTTCTTTGAAATTGCCGTCGCGGCAGAATAACCGGTTGCATATTTGTAAACGTAAAAAGCATTGTAGAAATGCGGTATTCTTGACCATTCGTATGCAATTTCATCGTCACTTACAACATCGTCGCCAAAATATTTTTTGTTGAGATCAAGATACGTTTTGTTCAGCCATGCTGCTGTAAGAACCTCTCCGGATTCAATTGCCTTGTGTGTCAGATCCTCAAATTCCGCAAACATTGTCTGGCGGAACAAAGTCGTTCGGAATTCTTCAATGTACATATTTACAAGATATTTTTTCATTTCATCGCTGTCTGCGTTTGCAATGAGATATTTCATAAGAAGCGACTCGTTGACGGTGGAAGCGACTTCTGCCGTGAATATGGAATGACTTCCGTAAATATAAGGCTGCGCTTCTCTTGTGTAGTCTGAGTGCATCGAATGTCCCATTTCATGAACGATGGTGAAAACATCCTTGAGCTGGCCGGTAAAGTTCAAAAGAACGTACGGCATACTGTCGTAGCTTCCGAAACTGTAGGCTCCGCTTGTTTTTCCTTCGTTTTCATAAACATCAATCCAGCCGTCACTTACACCTTTGCTTAGCCTTGCAAGATAATCGCTGCCCATCGGAGCAAGACCTTTTTTCATTATTTCGACAGCTTCCTCAAAGGAAACCTCCTGCTTCGGAAGCTCAATAAGCGGCACGTAAACATCGTACATATGAAGCTCGGAAACCCCAAGAAGCTCCTTTCTTTTTTTCAGATATCTGTGAAGAACGGGCAGTGCCTTGTTGACTTCGGCAACGAGATTGTCATAAACGGATGCGGGAATATTGTCACCGTAAAGCGCCGCGGCTCTTGCGGATTCGTATTTTCGGATTCCCGCGCTTACGGCGTCAAGCCTTGTGTTGTAATTGTAAGTGGTTGCTATCGTGTTGATAAGAGCTTTGTAAGAACCGTACATATGCTCAAAGGCCTCTTTTCTGACACTGCGCTTGTGCGATTCCATGAAATTGATGTAATTACCGTGCGTAAGTGTAACTTTTTCGCCGTCTTCATCCGTAATTTCGCCAAACTTCATATCGGCATTGTTAAGCATCGTAAATATGTCGTTTGTGGCACCGAGAACTTCGCCGAGCTGTGCAAGAAGCGCCTCCTCGGAAGGGGAAAGAACGTGCTTTCTGCCTCTGAGAGTATCGGTGATTGCAAATCTGTAAACCGAAAGCGGTTCGTATTCGTCCAAAAATCCGAGAAGCTTTTCTTCGGGGATTTCGAGGAGCTGAGGAGTGAAGAATGCAAGAGCGGCCTGTGTCTTTGCAATAAGCGGGTTGCATTTGTCGCACATTGCCTGGTATTTTTCGCATGCATTATCTTCGTCCCTGCGCATGCGGGCATAAACATAGACTCTTTCAAGCTTCATCCAGATTGCATCTTTTTCCGAAAATGCCTTGTACAGAGTTTGTGCGCTTTCGCCGAGTCTGCCGCTGAATGCGGAATAGGATTCAGCCATCTCAAGAACTTTGGAATAGTCCTTGTCCCAGTCTTTTTCGTCGGGATACATCTCTTCTATGTTCCATTTGTATTTTTTGTCTATTTCGTTTCTTTTTTTTGTTTTTTTATCTGCCATTTTTTGCCTCCGAAGAACATCAAATTCAAAGATGTATTTTCAGGTTTTTATTTCTTTCTTTTGATGTAAGAATATAGTATAATATTTGACAGTAATTTCCGAAAAACATCATACAGATTCAGTATAACATATTTTGAAAGGACATTCACCAAATGGATAACAGACCAATAGGAATTTTTGATTCGGGACTTGGCGGACTCACCTGTGTCGAACCGCTCATGAAGGCTCTGCCGAATGAGAGACTTATATATTTTGGCGATACTGCAAGAACTCCTTACGGCTCCAAGGCAACAAAAACCATCAGAAGCTTTTCAACGCAGATTGCGGATTTTCTGGTTCAAAACGACGTCAAGATGATAGTTATTGCCTGCAATACGGTCAGCGCAACATGTCTTGAGGATTTAAGATACAGATTTCCGGATATTCCGATTATCGGAATCATAGAACCGGCAGCCGCAAGAATTGCAAGAAGCTGTTCCTCTGAGAACAGGGTCGGAATTATCGGAACAAAAGTCACAATAAGAAGCTGTGCATATGACCACTGCATCAGAAGACTAAACGAATACATACAGATTTATTCGGCGGCATGTCCGGCTTTTGTACCGCTTATTGAAGAGGGGATTATCCACAATGACATTATGGATCTGACAATCCGCTATTATATGGATGATTTCGTGCTTGAAAACCGCATTGACACACTGGTTCTGGGATGCACGCATTATCCGCTTCTGCGCCCGGCAATCGAGCGTCTGTATCCGGATATGCGCATTATCAATCCGTCGGAGGAGATAGTAAAGAGTGTCGTTTCAGTCCTTTCCGAACGTGATATGCTTTCGGGTGAACGCTGCGGAGAAGATATCTTTTATGCATCGGATCTTTCCGAGAATTTTATCAATATGATTAATCTGATTACGGGAGGTTCTGACGCAAGAATCAAGTTTAAGAATTTCGATATCGAGGCGATTTCTTCGGAGCAGTCCTGAGAAACTGCGGATGCGGCCGGATGCGGAAGGCTGCAATCGAAAATGTGAAAAAAGCTGCTTTGGCATGTGTGCCGGGGCGGCTTTTGTTTGTCTGTGGTGTTTTGCTGTGCCTGCGGGCGGCGGCGACCGTCCGTCTTGCCCCTGTATGACCGCCATTTTAATAAATCTTAAATTGTTATGCTCAGTGTAGAGTTGTATAATAAATATGTAGAGGTATGCACTTTTGGGATTGTTTAAAGGGTTTCGGATATGGATAACAGGAAGATCAGCAAGAGCAGGAAAAAGAAGTTTTTGTTTCTCACGGCAATTTTGTGCGCGGCAGTCATGCTGGGGAGCGTTCCTCAGTGTTTTGCTGTGAGCGCTGCAGGGGGAAATACAGATTGGGCTGAAAAAGAACCCGAAAGAATAAAAGTCGCGTTTTGCGATATAGACGGTTTCCAGGAAACCGACAAAGACGGGAAAAAAAGCGGTTATGCTTATGATTTTGTGCAAAAGCTTGCAATTTATTCGGGTCTTCGTTTTGATTTTGTTCACACGGCGGAGCTTACATGGGAAAAACAGTTTGAGATGCTTGAGGAAGGTACTGTCGATATGGTTCTCGGCGTTGACTATTCATCGGAGCGCGCCGAAAAATATCTTTTTTCATCAGAGGGCATAGGAACAAATTCAATATGTCTTATTGAAAAAAAGAATGCAAAGGTTATAGATCCTGCCGATATCAAAAGTGTGGACGGCAAGCGGATAGGTTTCCACAGCGGTACGATGGCAATCTCCGTTTTTCGTGAATTCGCTGCAGAAAACGGTTTTTCATATAACAGCTATTTTTTCAGTGATGATAAAAGTCTTGAAAGGGCACTTGTAAGAGGTGAGATTGATCTTGCGGTCAACGCAAATATGGTTGCATTTCCTGAAACGATTGATATTATTCTTGAAATGAATCCAACGGAGATATTTGCTCTTTTCAACAAAAAATCCGAACAGCTGCGCAAAAGGGTGGATGAAGCCATATCGCAGATGGATGTATTTGAACCGGGCTGGAGAACGGCTCTGCGGGAGGATCATTACAAAAAAGCAATAGCTGTTGTCTTTTCTCAGAAAGAGCTTGATACCATCAAAAAGTACAGAAAACCCGAAAATACTCTGAGCGTAATCTGCAATGCGGACATGGAACCTTATTCATGGTTTGAAAACGGTGCTGCAAAGGGTATCAATGTGGATATTTTCAAAATAGCAATGGATACGGCGGGACTCAGATACACTATTCTGCAGCCAAAAGACAAAAGTTCATATGAAAAAATGATAGAAGAAGGTATTCCGGATATCATAATAGACCTTCCGCTGGGATTTGATGATATTCAGAAAAAGGGATATATTGCAACAAGCAGTTACACCAGTATCGGAATTGCAAAATTAGTCGGCAAAAATTATGACGGAAAAACAGACAACAGGAAGGATACTCTCGCCGTTATTGCGCGGCCGTATTTTGATTTTGAATTTTTGCTGCAAAATTATCCGGATTCGAAATTCAGGACTTTTCAGACCTATGATGACTGTGTTGAGGCTGTCAGAAAAGGTAACGCAGATGCGACATACCTTCCTATTTACAAAGCGCTTGAATATATTAATCAGGACTCCGGAACTTTACTTACAATGAGTCTTGTTTCAGACCATGAGGTGGATATGGCGGCGGCAATCAGAGACGATCTTGACCCGAATCTTCTGACGATTCTTACCAAGTGTCTTGCAAACGTTTCGGATTCCGAAAAAGACAGAATAATGCTTGAATATACAGCGAAAAATGTCGAAAAAATGACGATTTCGGGTTTTCTTGAAAGATATCCGATTATACTGTTTCTTGTTATACTTGCCGGTATTGTCGTTGCGGTTCTTGCCGGAATTCTGTATTATAAGAGCAGGGCCGGACTCAGGCTCAAGGCAATTAACGAGCAGCTTATGATAATTACGGAAGAAAACGAAAAATACCAGGATCTTCTTGAGAAAACGCTCGAAAAAGCGGAGGCTGCAAACAGGGCAAAGAGTATTTTCCTATCAAACATGTCACATGATATACGAACACCGATGAATGCCATTATCGGTTTTCAGACTATAGCGCTTGCTCATATGGATGATAGTGAGAAAGTGCGTGAGTGTCTGCAAAAGATTGATGTTTCGGGCAGACATCTTCTCTCACTTATTAATGACGTTCTTGATATGTCGCGTATAGAAAGCGAGACCTTTATACTTGATGAAGGCGAATGTACAATCGAAGAACTTGTAACCGAAGTGTATAACATGTTCAGCAGCGATACAGAAGCAAAGGGACTTGAATTTAATACCGAATTCTGCAATATCAGAAACAATTATGTATATGCTGACAAACTTCATATCAGCAGGGTTCTTTTGAATATTATAGGAAATGCGTTCAAATTTACGCCTGCAGGCGGAAAAATCATTTTGAAGGTTGAGCAGGTTTCCGATTCGGCTGACGGAAGGGCGGATTATGAATTCAGCATAAGAGATACCGGTATCGGAATGAAACCTGAATTTGTAGAGCATGTTTTTGATTTGTTTACAAGAGAACGTAATTCAACTGTCAGCGGCATTCAGGGAACAGGTCTTGGTATGGCTATCAGCAGGAATATAGTCGAGAAGATGGGCGGCCGGATTTCCGTTGAAAGTGAGGAAAACAAAGGTACGGTCGTTACAATCGGTATTTCGCTGAAAACAAGGGAAGCTTCCCGCAAGGAAAAGGAAAAGCTTGAATTCTGTGAGGAAAAAACAAAAGAAAGAAGTCTTCCTGAGGGACTCAGTGTACTTATTGTAGAAGACAACCAGATGAATATCGAGATTGCAGAAATGATGCTTTCGGAGAACGGTTTCAAAACAGATACAGCCGAAAACGGCAGTATTGCCGTCGAAAAAGTACTTCAGGCAGTGCAGAACGGTGAACGCTTTGATTTTATACTTATGGATGTGCAGATGCCTGTTATGGACGGTTATGAGGCAACAGTTGAAATCAAGAAAATTCCGCAGGCAAAGGATATACCTATTATAGCTATGACGGCAAATGCATTTGAAGAAGACAGAAAAAAGGCACTTGATGTCGGAATGGCGGCACATATTAGCAAGCCTATAAATTTTGCCAACATAAAAGAAACCATGATGTGCGTTCTCGAAAAGAACGGGCAGTGCTTATAGCCGCAGAAGCCACCAAAAACAGAAAAAGGGAAGGAATGTTACAGTAAATGATTATCAGCTTTAAGACCCTTGGATGCAAGGTGAATCAGTACGAAACGGAGGTGCTGAAGGAGCAGTTTCAAAAGGCGGGCCATACGGTGACAGGTGATGAAGAATACGCTGATGTTTATATTATCAATACCTGCACTGTAACGGGGCTGGCAGACAGAAAATCAAGACAATATGTCAGAAGAATGAAGCGCATCAATCCTGATGCGCTTATTGCAGTCACGGGCTGTTATGCGCAGATAAGCCCGCAGGAGGTTGCCGCCATAGAGGGAGTAAATCTCGTTGTCGGCACAAACGAGAAACTGAAGCTTGCCGAATATGTGGAAAAATATATGGCAGATACGGCGAAAAAACCCGAGAAAGATGCAGAGGAAGGCATATATGTGCCGGATTATGAAGAACTTACCGATTACGTCGAGACAGGCATAATTACATCGATGGAATCAAGAACAAGGGCTTATATAAAAATACAGGAAGGCTGCAACAGATTTTGCAGCTATTGTGTGATTCCTTATGCCAGAGGAAAGGTCAGAAGCCGCGATCCGCAGAGCATTCTGGCGGAGGCAAAGCAGCTTATATCAAACGGTTTCAGGGAGATTATTCTGACCGGCATCAATACTGCGCTTTACGGGACGGAAAAGGATTTTACAAATACTCTTGATGATGCCGAAGCTTCAAAAGAGAGCGATGTAAGAGGCGTTGAGCTGATTATTCGTGCAATAGATGCCATTCCGGGCGATTTCCGCATCAGACTGAGTTCGCTTGAGCCGACGGTTGTGAATGCCGAATATGTAAAGCGCCTGTTTGCATATCCGAAGCTTTGTCACCATCTTCATCTTTCTGTTCAAAGCGGCAGCGACGAGATTTTGAGAAGCATGAACAGAAATTATGACAGGAAGGAATATCTTGATATTGTGGCCGAGCTGAAGAAGTTCGACCCGCTTTACGGTATTACGACGGACATAATTGCTGGCTTTCCCGGAGAAACGGAGGAAAATTTTTCGGACAGCCTGAAAATAATTGATGAGACGGGATTTTGCCGCGTTCATCCTTTCAAGTATTCAAACAGGCCGGGCACAAGGGCAACCGCAATGGAAAATCAGGTCAAGCCGGCAGTCAAAAAAGAAAGAATGGAAAAGCTTTCGGCTGCGGGAGAGAAAAGCGCAAGACTGTTTTACGAGAAGAACAGAGGGACGACGGCAAGAGTGCTTTTTGAAGAGTTTGAACAGCTCCGAGATGAAGAAAGGCGCAAGGTCTGCGGTCTTGATGACACCGGCGGAGGCACGTCCCGCTTCGGTGAAGGCGGTTCCTTTTCAAAAGAGGGCCTGCTGAGCGGATACACGGACAATTACATAAAGGTTTATCTGCCGTGCAACGCAGATGAAGCTGCGGAAATTCAGAAAAACTTTGCGGATGTGAAGCTTTGCGGTGATTACAAAGAAGGTATGCTTTGCAGCCTGTGATGCTTTCGGTCAGGAAAAAAGGGCAGCTGCGGCAGCGTGAAACAGGAGTATTTTTGCGCCAAATCCCAAATCAGACCTTGAAAAAATCAGAAATCCATATAGAATTAGACTAACAGGAATTCATGAAAGGAGACACAAGATGAGCGACTGTATCTTTTGCAAAATCGCAAACGGCGAGATTCCGTCGACAAAGGCTTACGAAGATGACAGAATCCTCTGCTTCCACGATCTGGAACCGCAGGCACCCGTACATGTTCTTATTATTCCGAAGAAGCACATTGCCTCGCTTGATGATGTCAGTGAGGAAGATGCGGATCTTCTCGGATATATTATGCTGAAGGTCAAGGATATCGCAGCGAAGCTGGGACTCGAAAACGGCTACAGACTCGTAAACAACTGTGGCGAGGACGGTTTCCAGACAGTAAAGCATCTTCATTTCCATCTGCTTGGAAAGAGGAAGCTGACATGGCCACCGGGCTAAAGAAAACAGGGCATGTAGTTCGCGGATTCGGAATTACATGTCTTTTTGATTTGGCGTTACCTTGATTCCGGTGTTTGAATATCAGAAAAATGACGGTTGATTATTCGAAAAAATACTTGCCTGTAAAAATAAATAATAGTATAATGCTAATGTTATAGGTTTGGAAGTTCAGAAGCATCGACGATTTCAAGACAGGTCAGGAGGTGAGTTGATAAATGGCACAGGTAATTGTAAGAGAGAATGAAAGCTTGGAAAGCGCTCTTAAGAGATTTAAGCGTTCTTGCGCAAGAGATGGTGTGATGTCCGAATTAAGAAAAAGAGAACATTACGAAAAGCCAAGCGTTAAGAGAAAGAAAAAGTCCGAGGCAGCTAGAAAAAAGGCAAAGAAGTTCTAAATTATTAGATTAGAGGTGTTTAGCTTGACCTTAAAGGAAAGATTGATGGCTGACTTCAAGGAATCCATGAAAAACAAGGATGAAGTCAGGAAAAATACTGTAAGTCTTGCACGTGCGGCGATTAAGCAGTACGAGGTGGACCACAGAGAAGAACTGGACGATGATGGTGTTCTCGCCATATTGTCAAAACAGGTAAAAATGAGAAAAGATGCCCTCTCTGATTTTGAAAAAGCAGGAAGAACTGATTTATTGGAAACCTATAAGGCTGAAATAGCAGTGCTTGAGGCTTATCTGCCGGCACAGCTTTCTGAAGAAGAAATTCTTGCTGTTGTCAAGGAAACGGCTGCAAAGCTCGGAATTGAAAGCGGCAGGCAGAACATGGGCAAACTGATGGGTCCTGTGATGGGACGTGTCAAAGGTGTTGCCGACGGAAATATGGTGAAAAAGGTTGTAGAACAGTTTTTATCATAACCGGAAACGAAATGCAAAAAAGCGAGCAGCTTTACGGCTGCTCGCTGCTTTTTTATATGCATTTTTATTTTCACACAGGACTGAAATCTCTTTTCGCTTTTTGGTTGAAATTTCGGTGCTTTGAAAATATAATAATCATAAGTACGGTTTGAACGATATGTTTGGTGAAACCGTGACAATCACAAAAAGGAGATATTTTTTGGAAAATCGGAATTTGAATACCGCGACAGTTCAGGAAAAAGAAAAGACTGCAAGATATGAGCTTGACGCTCTGACAGATACAGCCGAGCTTTTCGGAAATCTCGACGGAAATCTCGCGGCAGTTGAGGAAAAGACGGGTACTCGCATTGTTATGCGTGACGATGCACTTAACATTATTGGGCGTGAACCCGAAAAAGCATGGAAAATTATTCATGAGCTTGTCAAAATTATAAGAAACGGCGAGCAGCTTGATACGCAGAAGGTGACATATGTCATGACTCTCCTTGACGAGGGAGTTTCATATACCGAAAGCAAGCTCAGCAAAGACGTTATATGTTTCACGCACAGGGGCAAACCCATCAAACCGAAGACTCTCGGACAGAGACTTTATGCGGAGAGTATCAAAAAATGCGATATTACCTTCGGAGTGGGGCCTGCGGGAACGGGCAAGACATATCTTGCCGTTGCAATGGCTGTAAATGCTTTCAAAAATAAAGATGTTCAGAAGATTATACTGGCAAGACCGGCGGTTGAAGCGGGTGAAAGACTCGGATTTCTGCCGGGAGATCTGCAGGAAAAGGTGGACCCGTATCTGAGGCCTCTTTATGATGCGCTTTATGATATTCTCGGCCGTGATTCGGCGCTGCGTCTGAAGGAAAAGGAAGTAATCGAGGTTATTCCGCTTGCATATATGAGAGGCAGGACTCTCGACAATTCCTTCGTTATTCTTGATGAAGCACAAAATGCAACAAAAGAACAGATGAAGATGTTCCTCACAAGACTCGGCTTTGGATCAAAGATGGTCATTACAGGCGATGTGACTCAGACAGACCTGCCGCGCGGCAAAAAATCGGGGCTTGTAGAGGCAGTAAGCGTGCTTCGTCACGTGAACGGCATAGATATCTGTTATCTTAAGGATGTCGATGTTGTCAGACATGAACTTGTCAAAAAGATCATAAACGCATATGACAGGTATTATGCCGCACATCCGGAGCCTGAAGAATAGCATTTTTATTTATATTGTTTGTATTGCTTTGTAATAACCATACCTTTAGCTATGGCGAAAGTTTTAAATCTGGGAGGTCGCTATGGAAATAATTTTCGGCGAGGAAAGGATGCCGGGTGAGGCGGTTGTCGCCAAAATGAAAGAAGCCGCGGCTTTGTGCATCAGGCATGAGGGCTTTGCAGCAGATGAAGAAGAAAGGACTGAAATCAGCCTTTCCTTTGTTACACCTGAGGATATCAGAGCTCTCAACAGAGAGTACCGCGGAGTTGACCGCGTGACGGATGTCCTGTCTTTTCCGCAGTTTGAAGATTTTGAGGATATTCCCGAGGACGGGGTTATAGCTCTCGGCGACGTTGTTATATGCACAGACCAGGCACTGCTTCAGGCCGACGAATACGGTCATTCACCGGAGCGTGAAATCGTATATCTTTTTGTTCACAGTGTCTTGCATCTTTTGGGATACGATCATATGGAAGAGTCCGAAAAGCAGGAGATGCGGAAGCGCGAAGAGGAAGTTATGAGCCTTATCGGTCTTGAAAGAAATCAGGGGAGGTCAGTATGAAGTACAAAGAATTATATCTTGCGGCACAAAAGGCCATGGAAAATGCTTATGCGCCTTTTTCGAAATTTAAGGTCGGGGCGGCACTGCTTTCGGCTGACGGAGAGGTTTTCACCGGAGTAAATGTTGAAAATTCTTCTTTCGGAGCTACAATCTGTGCCGAAAGAACGGCGTTTGTAAAGGCTGTTTCCGAAGGAACAAGGGAGTTTGAGGCAATTGCGATTGCTTCTTCGGACGGAACCGCATGGCCATGCGGTATTTGCAGACAGTTTATGGTTGAATTCTGCGAACCCGATTTCAAAATAATTTCGGGTGACGATGCGGACAATTTGTCCGTATTTGAACTTTCGGAACTGATACCGGAGGGCTTCAGACTATGAAATCAGGCTTTATAGGAATTATCGGCAGACCGAATGTCGGCAAATCAACGCTTCTCAATTCAATTCTGGGAGAAAAGATTGCCATCACAACAGACAAGCCGCAGACAACAAGAAACAGCATCAGAGGCATTTATTCACACTTTGCCGCAGACGAAAACGACGAAGATTATCAGATGGTCTTTATCGATACACCGGGAATTCACAAGCCGCGCAACAAGCTGGGCAGCTATATGACACAGATGGCAGTGAATACCTGCAAGGAAGTTGAAGTTATACTTTTTCTGGTTGATTCGCTTCCCGAAAAAGGTCCCGGAGACAAATATATCGTAGATATAATCAAAGACACAGACACACCGAAGATTCTTGTTATTAACAAGACTGACAAGCTGTCACCCGAAGAATACAGAACGATTTACGATTATTACGAAAAAATGGGTATATTCAGCAGTATTTTCGGTATATGTGCATTGCAGGGAAAAAATGTTCCCGAACTTCTTACCGAAATATCAGGTTTTCTTGAAGAAGGCCCGATGTTTTTCCCGGCAGACATGGTGACAGACCATCCCGAAAGATTTATCGTAAGCGAGATTATACGCGAAAAGGTTCTTCTTTATCTTGAAGATGAAGTACCTCACGGTGTTGCCGTAGAAATCGAAAGCTACAAAGAAACACCGAAAATTACAAAGATAAATGCGGTTATATATTGCGAAAGAAAATCCCACAAGGGTATTATTATAGGAAAAGAAGGCAGGAAGCTGAAAGGTATAGGCAAGAGTGCAAGGCTTGAAATACAGGCGCTTCTCGGAACGGACGTATATCTAGAGCTGTGGGTAAAGGTCAGGGAAAACTGGCGTGACAGTGATTTTGCACTGTCGAATTTTGGTTACAAGGAATAAACTATGTATACGGATACGGAAGGAATTGTTCTGAGACAAACGAAGACAATCGGGGGCAGGCGAATGATAACTCTGCTTTCGCCCAAATACGGAAAAATCGGAGCGGGGACTTCCATCACCGAAAAGGGCAAGGGAAAGACTGCACTTGCCCTGAGACCGTTTACATACGGCAGTTATGAGCTTTTCAAAAGCAGGGACAGCTACAGCATCAACGGAGCGGAGACAAAGAAGAATTTTTACAGAATCGGCGAGGATGTCGAAAAGTATATGGCAGCCGCATATGTTCTTGAACTCACCGAAAAGGTGACGCAGGAAAACCAGAAAGCACAGGGAATATTCAATTTGCTGCTTGATTTTCTGCAGACAGTCGAAAAGAGAAAATCAAATTTTGAAACGCTGATACTTGCATATCAGACAAATATACTCAAGCTGACGGGTACTTTTCCGGCACTTTCGGATTGCGCAAACTGTGGGAAAAAAATCGATGATTCAGTCGAGAATATTTTATTTTCAGTGAAAGACGGCGGCATTATCTGTGAAAATTGCAGCTGCTTTGAAAATAATAACGATAACTCCGTCAAAGATGCATTGATTTATCGGATTGATTCAAGTATAATCAAAGTATTAAAGTATTTTTCCACACATTCAATTGCGGCACTTGAGAAGCTTGCACTTGATGAAAAGATTGAGAAAAAGCTAAGCAGTTTGATTAGGGAATACATATCATATCATCTTGATGTGGGAGATTTGAAAAGTGAAGGCTTTTTTCGGGAGGTAAAGTATGGAGATTACATTAGAAAAGATTGAACTGGTCAAGGACAGAACGGGTTCCAGTTACAAAGAAGCAAAAGAAGCTCTTGAGGCTGCTGAGGGCAGCGTTGTTGACGCTATTATCAATATCGAGGAAAACATGGAAGCACGAGGTAGGAACAGGTTCGGCGACGGTTCAGGCGTCGTTGAAAAGATTAAGGAAATGATAAAAAAGGGAAACGTTGCGCGTATTCTGATCAAAAAGGATGACGAAACGGTTCTCAATCTTCCTGTGAATGCCGGTATTATCGGTGCAGTTATCGCACCGGTTCCTGTAGTGCTCGCAACACTGGCTGCATTTGGTACAAAGTGCGTCATAGAACTTATCAAGGACGACGGAGCTATCATTGATGTCAGTGAAATGGCAAACGAAACTATCAGCAAAGGTATAGAAAAGGGTTCGATTTTTGCGGATGAAGTGAAGTCAAAGGGCGCGGACGTTTATCAGAACGTTATTGAAAAGGCAAACGAAGCTATGGCAAAAGCCATAAACAAAGATGATGATTACTGTTGTTATGACAGTCCGGAAGACGATTCGGAAGAAGACGAAAAAGATTTAGAATCTGATGATTCCGGATGCTGCTGTGATGACAGTGAGGAATAAAATACGATGAAAAAAGAACCCGGCAGCCAGCTGGGTTTTTTGTTCGTCAGAATAAGGAGAAGAAAAAAATGAGTAAAGTAGTAACAATGGAAAAACTGGTGGCACTGGCAAAGAACAGGGGATTTGTATATCCGGGCTCGGAAATTTACGGCGGACTGGCAAACTCCTGGGATTACGGTCCTCTGGGTGTTGAATTCAAGAATAACATCAAAAGAGCCTGGTGGAAGAAATTTATCCAGGAATCGAAATACAATGTAGGTCTTGACGCTGCAATTCTTATGAATCCAAAAGTATGGGTTGCCTCCGGTCACGTAGGCGGTTTTGCCGATCCGCTTGTTGACTGCAAAAGCTGTAAGTCAAGATTCAGAGCAGACAAGCTTATCGATGCATACCATGAAGAACAGGGCATCGAAGGTGTTAACGTGGATGGATGGTCAAACGAAAAGCTTGAAAATTATATCAAAGAAAAGGGAATCGTATGCCCTGAATGCGGAAAATCCGATTTTACGGGCATCAGACAGTTTAATCTGATGTTCAAGACCTTTCAGGGTGTTACAGAAGACAGCAAGTCTGAAATCTATCTCAGACCTGAAACTGCACAGGGTATTTTTGTAAACTTTAAGAGCGTTCAGAGAACTTCAAGAAAGAAGATACCGTTTGGAATCGGACAGGTAGGAAAGTCATTCAGAAATGAAATTACTCCGGGTAACTTTATTTTCAGAATCCGTGAATTCGAACAGATGGAGCTTGAATTCTTCTGCAAGCCTGGCACTGACCTTGAATGGTTTGCATACTGGAAGGATTATTGCAGAAACTTCCTTATGTCTCTCAATATGAAGGAAGAAAACTTCAGAATGCGTGACCATGAGAAGGAAGAACTTTCGCATTACAGTGCCGCAACTACCGACATCGAATACCTCTTCCCGTTCGGATGGGGCGAACTTTGGGGTATTGCAGACAGAACAAACTTCGACCTGACACAGCATATGAATCACAGCGGTGAAGATATGAATTATACGGATCCGGAAACAAATGAAAAGTATGTTCCTTACTGCATCGAACCGTCGCTCGGAGCTGACAGAGTTACACTTGCATTCTGGACAGAAGCTTATGATGAAGAGATTCTTACCGACGCAAACGGAAAGGAAGACAAGAGAATTGTTATGAGATTCCATCCTGCACTGGCACCGTTTAAGGCTGCCGTTCTTCCGCTTGCAAAGAAGCTTTCGCCTGTTGCAGAGCCTATTTTTGAAGAGCTTTCAAAGCACTTCATGGTAGATTACGATGCTGCGGGTTCAATAGGAAAGAGATACAGAAGAGAAGACGAAATCGGAACTCCTTTCTGCATCTGTGTTGACTTTGAAACTGAAAATGACGGATGCGTTACTATTCGTGACAGAGATACAATGGATCAGATTCGTATCCCTGTAAGCGAAGTTAAAGAATACATAGAAAAGAGACTTGAATTCTAATATGTTAAAGTAAATGAACAAGGTGCTCCGGGCGGAGCACCTTAGTTAGCATCAGGAGTTTGTTTATGGGTGAATATATTTATTCCTTCAACGAGGGTTCCGGAGACATGAAGGCCCTTTTGGGAGGCAAAGGCGCAAATTTGTCGGAGATGATTCAGCTCGGACTTCCGATACCTTTCGGATTTGTTGTTACAACGGCGGCATGCCGCAGATTTTACAGGGATGATTATCAGATTGACCAGGAAATCAGAGAGGAAATTCTCTTAAAGCTTTCGGAAGTCGAAAACGTTACGGGAAAACTCTTTGGAAATCCCGAAAATCCTCTCCTTCTTTCGCTTCGCGCAGATGGGGAGAAGGTAATGCCGGGTATGCTTGACTGCATATTAAACATCGGAATGAATGATGAAATTGCAGAGGGTATATGTAAGCTTACGAAAAACCACAGATTTGCATATGACTGCTACAGGAGGCTTATACAGGCCTTCGGATGCGTTGTTTACGGAATATCACCGTCAAAATTCGAAGACATTCTTGAGGTTCAGAAGGAGGAAGCGGGCTGCAGCGAAGACAGCGAACTGCCGCCTGATGAACTGAAGGAGGTCATCGACAAGTTTAAGAAGATTATAAAGAAAGAAACGGGCAGGGAATTCGAACAAAATCCCGTCGAACAGCTGATGATGGGAATATCTGCGGCTTTCCGCTCCTGGAACGGGAAAAAAGCTCTTTATTACAGGCGGCTTGCAAATATTCGCGGAATTGATGCTACTGCAGTATGCGTACAGTCCATGGTTTTCGGAAATCTCGGAAAGCACAGCGGTACGGGAGTTGTATTTACAAGAAATCCAATGGATGGGACAAAAGAAATTTTCGGAGAATTTCTGATTAATGCGCAGGGTGACGATCTGCGGCTCGGCAAAAATGCGCCAAAGCACTTTTGCAAGCTTGAAAATGCCTTTCCGGATGTACATAAGAGTCTTCCGAAAATCTGCGATATACTCGAAAAGCATTACAAAGACGTGCAGGAAATCGAATTTACAATAGAGAAGGGACGCCTTTATATTCTAAATACGGCAAATGCTATGAGAACAGGCATTGCAGCAATCAGAACCGCCGTGGAAATGGAAAATGAGGAACTGATTGACAGGAATATGGCTGTTGCGCGAATTGACACGACACAGTTTGATCAGTTCAGATATCCTATTTTCAAAAAAGAAGATTATGCACAGGCACAGCTTCAGACACGCGGTCTTGTTGCAGGCACCCCGGTTTCGCCGGGAGCCGCGGTCGGCAGAATATACTTCAATACGGCTGATGCGCTTGCCGCACATGATGATGGTATCAGAGTCATTCTTGTGAGAGAAAATCTTTCCGTTGAAAATCTTGCCGGTATGGCTATTGCAGACGGTATGATTACATCCCTCGGCGGAAAAACTTCACACGGTGCTTCTGTCGTAAGGACAATGGGCAAATGCTGTATTGCTTGCTATAATGACGTAAAAATCAACGAAGAAAGAAAAACACTGGAAATCTGCGGTGAAATCTTCAAAGAGGGGGATGCTGTTTCACTTGACGGAAATGTAGGAGTTGTTTACCGCGGAAAGATAGGAACGACAAGGCCTGAGTATTCCGATGATTTCAACAAAATCATGAAATGGGCAGATGAGATAAGAACGCTTAAGGTTCGCGCAAATGTCGACGATACGGCTCAGGCAAGAGAAGCGATAGAACTTGGTGCAGAAGGAATAGGGCTTTTGAGAACAGAGTCCATGTTCTTTTCAAAGGAGCATCTTACGGCCGTGCGGAGAATGATTCTTGCGGATGATGCCGTTGAAAGAAGAGAAGCGCTTGCAATGCTTCTTGCGGCGCAAAAGAGCGACTTCTTTGAAATTTACGATATTATGGAGGACAGACCAGTGACGGTTCGTCTGCTCGACCCGCCGCTTCATGCGCTTTTGCCGCATTCGCCGGAAGAAATAAGGACTCTTTCGGAGCAGCTTGGTATTTCATACAACAAGCTGACAAAAAAGGTCACCGCGCTTCAGGAATTCAATCCGATGATGGGACACCGCGGTTGCAGGCTTTCTGTTACATATCCCGAAATTGCCGAGATGCAGGCCGAGGCGGCAACAATGGCAGCCATTGAACTCAAACGCAAGCGTGGAATCGATGTTGTTCCCGAATTTATCATACCGCTTGTTGCACTTGAGAAAGAAATAGAATATGTAAAGAAGATTGTCGTAAGCACGATTGAGCGCTGTATAGCGCGCGAAAAGGTGCAGCTTAAGTATCTTGTGGGCTCAATGATAGAAGTTCCGCGTGCGGCAATTATAGCAGACAGTCTTGCGAAGGAAGCAGATTTCTTTTCATTTGGAAGCGACGATCTGACGCAGATGACATTCGGCCTTTCAAGAGATGATGCCGGTGAAATTATGAAGGATTACAGCGACAAGCAGATTTTCGACGATAATCCTTTCAAAACTATAGATCAGTCGGGCGTTGGCAAGCTCATAAAGCTTGCGGTACGCCAGGGAAGGGCAGTCAAGCCGAATATCAAGCTTGGAATCTGCGGCGCACACGGCGGAGACCCTGTTACAATCGGCTTTTGCAACGAGCTCGGATTCAATTACGTTTCCTGCATTCCGAGAAAACTTCCCGTTGCAAGGCTTGCGGCAGCACAGGCTGCTATCGCGGCAGCTAAAGAATAAAAATGTCTTGCACCGAAAATTTAATTAAGCTATTTACGGTATAGGGTGTCTGTGTTTCAGACTCCCTATATTTTTTTACACAAAAATAAAATTCAATTAAGCTGCCGGAGTACTTCATACGATTCATCGCTGACTACATTCGAACAAATTTCGGGGCATTTGTTCCGAAAATCGGAAATCGAAAATAGGGCATTTTGATTAAATGTTCGAAAATCGGAAATCAGAAGGAGGTTCCAAAATGTCGGAATTTACAGCTAAAAAGCTTAAAGAAGCACGTGTTAGGGCAGGTTTTACTCAGGATGAAGCCGCGGATCATATGAAAACTACAAAGAGGGCTATAAGCCAGATTGAGGTT
>JAILLO010000018.1 GCA_024693105.1 Clostridia bacterium
AGGCTGTCCTCCATCCCCAACTTTGATACTTCTATTATAACAGAAAAAGTGCCTCAATCCCAGATAAACACTGGATTTGTGGTACTTTTACACAAGAAAAATCCGCGGCGTCGCCGCGGACTTTGTCTACAGTCTGAACAGACGGCCTCTTGCCGTCTGTTTTTTTATGGCGGAGGACATGCGGTAGAGCGCCACGCGCTGAAGCGCTGCGCTCCTCAAGTGGGACCTGCCTGCGATTCGCTTCGCTCTTCGGGCTAGGTCCGCAGGACTCGAACCTTTCCGCCCGTGGGTTCGAGTCTTCCCTTTTCAAACATAAAAAAACAGACGGCCTCTTGCCGTCTGTTTTTTTATGGCGGAGGACATGGGACTCGAACCCACGGGGCTGTTACACCTTACCGCATTTCCAATGCGGCTCCTTAGCCACTCGGTCAATCCTCCAAATTCGTGTGAGCACAGTTAATAGGTTAGCACATAATATGCGGTTTTGCAAGAGTTTTTTGAGGCAGATAAGTGATTTTGTATTCTTCCCGTCTGCTGCTTAAGCGCGAAAAAAACAGCTCAATGAGCTGTTTTTTCCTTTTGGTATCGCCACGGGGAGTCGAACCCCGGACTCAGCCGTGAGAGGGCTACGTCTTGACCACTTGACCATGGCGACACATCTTCTTGGGTTGGGCTGCGGCGAATTTCGCCGAACATGAATATTATATAAGAAAAGCTGCTGCTTGTCTATTCTTTTTTTTGCGCTGAAAAAACATGCGGACAGTCCCGCTGTCCGCATGCTTATATTTTTTCTTTCAAAGCCCTTGGCAATCTGCGGTATCAAAGGAAATTGCAGGCTCCGTCCTCTAAGACTTTAGGCGCAGACCGGGTCTTGCCTATTCAAAGCCATACCAGGAAGTCAGTTCTTCAAGGTCCGCTCTTTCGCTCACAACAGAGTTTGCCGGGAAAGAATCATCCGGATATCCGATGGCAACACCGATAACAAAATGCTTGGATTCCGGCACATTAAGATATTTACGAAGTCCACGCTGATAATTTACAGCCTGCAGTTCCGTACATGTTCCAAGTCCGTATTCAAGCGCCGCAAGGCAGATATTTTGAGTTACCGCACCTATATCAAAGGCTGCGCCCTTCTCGTCACATCTTTCGTCGCGGCATATAAGGATAACAGCCGGTGCGTCAAAAAACCTAAAGCCCCTCCTGATCCACCAGTTGCGCTTTTCAAGATCGTGACGCTCAATTTCCATAGCACCGAAAAGCTGCTTTGCAATCCCGACGCTTCTTCTTTTGTATTCATCAACAAGCGCAGGATCCTTGATATCAGGTGCTGCATTATCATCAAGATCCTTCATGTTTTCTTCCGCGATTTTTTTCATCACATCGCCTGTCAGCACGACAAACTCCCACGGCTGTCCGTTCATAGACGAAACAGCCCGTGAAGCAAGCCTCAGCACATTTTCAATTGTTTCTTTTGAAACAGGATCCGGCTTGAATCCTCTGATAGATTTTCTTGCGATTATTCCCTCTTTTAAATTCATAAAGTTCCCCTTTCATTTATTTGAGGCACTCCGATACAGCCTTTTTCATATCAGGCACATCGAGAACTCCTTTGTGACGTATTTCTTTTGTTTCAAGGCCTTTCAGTCCTGCCGGAATACGTACACCCGTCTTTTCATTCAAAGCTCTTATATAAGCAAAACCGTCTGCCTCGTCTCCAAGACCGATTGACTTTGCCACGCTATCTGCAAATTTATATGCACTTGCGGTTGAAGCAATAAGTGTAGGAGTCTTGTCCCCGGTATTCTTCCTGTAATCGGCATACACCTTGTAAGCCACGGCAGTATGTGTGTCCATCAGATAGCCGTTCTTTTCATACATTTCGCCGATTGCGGCATTTGTTTCTTCAACATTTGCCGTACCGCCGACAAAGTCCTTCATGCCGCTTCTGATTTTTTCACCGACTTCATATTTCTTCTCACTGTCAAGGCTTTCCATAAGCTTTCTGACTTCATCCCCGTCATTACCGCAAAGGTGATACAAAAGTCTTTCAAGATTACTCGAAATAAGGATATCCATGGACGGTGAGTTTGTGAGATAAAATTCTCTTCTGATGTCGTATACACCGGTATTGATAAAATCGGTCAGAACCCTGTTTTCATTTGATGCGCAAATCAGCTTCGCAATAGGAATACCCATCTGCTTTGCATAATATGCCGCAAGAATGTTTCCGAAATTCCCCGTAGGCACAGTCACATTTATACTGTCACCGACCGTAATTACACCGTCTCCGACAAGCTTAATATATCCGTATACATAATAAGCTACCTGTGGCACAAGACGTCCGATGTTGATGGAATTTGCAGATGACAGCTTCAGCCCGCGTTTTGCAAGCTCTGCCGCAAACTCATTGTCATTGAATATCTTTTTCACGCCTGTCTGGGCATCGTCAAAATTACCGTTGATTGCAAACACATGAGTATTTGCACCTTCCTGAGTAACCATCTGACGTTCCTGAACCTGGCTGACACCCTTATTCGGATAAAATACCACGATTTCAGTGCCCGGAACATCCGCAAAGCCTTCAAGGGCAGCCTTTCCCGTATCTCCCGATGTCGCAGTCAGAATACAGATTTTCTTTTCTTCCTTTTCTTTCTTCATTGCCGTAGTCAGAAGATAAGGCAGAATCGAAAGCGCCATATCTTTAAAAGCCGCAGTCTTTCCGTGATAAAGTTCAAGAAAATATGCGTCTCCGCCCTTTTTAACCGGCACAATCTCCTTCTCCTCAAACTTGCTGTCATATGCCCCGTCTACGCAGGCACGTATTTCTTCCTGTGAATAATCGGTGAAAAAACTTCCGATTACAGCCTGTGCAATTTCCTTGTAAGGCTTTCCTACCATATCCTTTATTTCAAACGGAAGTTTTGGCACAGAATCAGGAACATAAAGGCCCTTGTCCTCTGCGATTCCCTGAATCACCGCCTGCGCGGCATTCTTGAAATTTTTACTTCCTCTTGTACTTTTGTAACTTATCATACCAAACTCTCCAATCTTTTTCTTAATATTTCCGGTCACTCCTCAAGCCCGCCTCATCCTATGAAAAGTAAGCTTCCGGGACTTGTGAACGTTTTGTAATTACCGCTGCTTTTTATACTCCTGCCGCTGTTGTATGCCTCTTTGATAAAATCATCTGATAGAGAACTATTACTGCTACAATCGCAAGACCGATTATATCCGAGAAAGTTCCCGGAACCATCATTCCGAGACCGCCGGCAATCAGAACAATTCTGAACAGTATATTTACTTTTACAAACAAATGCCCGTTCAGCGCCGTCGCTATACCAAACAGTCCTACAAGAGCACTGAGCGTGGTCTGGATGGCTGACAGCATGGATGCGTCCGCATCAAAAAGCATATCAGGTGTATATGCAAACAGGTATGGTACAACAAACGCTGCAATTGCAAGCTTTGTCGCATTGACACCCGTTTTCATAGGATTGCCCTTTGCTATGGCTGAACCTGCATATGCCGCAAGAGCCACAGGCGGCGTGATATCCGCAACAATACCGAAGTAGAATACAAAGAAATGTGCCGCAACAATCGGAAAACCAAGTTCTGTCAGAATCGGTGCGCATGTTGAGGCCATGATGCAGTAGTTTGCAGTAGTAGGAACTCCCATTCCCAGAACTATACAGCACAGCATTGTCAGTATCAGACCGATAATCGTAGCATTTGATGCCACGGAAACAATTGCATTTATAAGAATCGAAGCAAGACCTGTAACAGTTATGCAGCCTGCAATCATTCCTGCCATCGCACAAGCCGCCGCAACTGTAATCGCACCTTTTGCACCTGCCTGCAGAGCTTCAAAAGCCGAGACAAATGCATGCTTTGTACAGTCTGCAATAACCTTTCCTTTGCTCTCGTCCTTTCTTTCAATCAGACTGTTTGCAACGTTGTTTATGTATCCTATTACAAAAGCCGCAACGATTGAAATGGCTGCTGCCGATGCCATCGTCTTGTTGCCTGTCGAAACGAGCCAGACAAGAAGCACAAGCGGAAGGATCAGATAACAGTTTGATGCGAGGAACTTCCATTTAGGCAGTTCACTCCATGCGATTCCTTTAAGACCCAGTTTTTTTGCTTCAAGATGCACCGCAATAAATATTCCCGCAAAATAAAGGAATGCCGGAAGTATTGCCTTGAGTGCTACCTGCGCATACGGAATATCCATATATTCAGCCATCAGGAATGCAGCCGCGCCCATAATAGGCGGCATAATCTGCCCGCCAGTTGAGGATGCAGCCTCAACTGCTCCCGCAAATTCAGGCTTGTAGCCCGTCTTCTTCATCATCGGAATTGTAACGGAGCCGGTAGTAACCGTATTTCCTACCGAAGAGCCCGATACCATACCGCAAAGAGCCGAAGAAATAACAGCCACCTTGGCAGGACCGCCGCTGCTCCAACCGGCGATACGGTTTGCAAATGCTATAAAGAAGTTTGAAATACCTGTCCTTTCAAGAAAGGCTCCGAAAATAATAAACAGCACAATATATGTATAACATACATTTGTAGGTGTGCCTATTACGCCGTTTGTCGTATAGAAAAGCTTATATACGATATTTTTAAGTGATAAATATATGTCGTAATTGTAGGAGTACTGATTGTAAAATGCATAAATCATAAGTGCTCCTGCCACGCACAGAATCGGGATACCAACACTGCGCCTGCAAAGTTCTATCAGCACCAGAATGCCTACAACTCCGACCGCTACATGCATCGGTTCTATTCGTGTTGCGATTTTTATAATTGAAAGTGCATTGAAGGCAAAGTAAAAGAAACATGCCGCGCCTGCAGCCATGAGAACAATGTCATACCATGGCATGTAATTAACCCTGACATGTTTTTTGCTTGCCGGATAGCACAGGAAACCGATTACTACAATAAAGCCGAGAAACATTGAAAGCCTTGTTTCCGGAAGTGCTGTTGAAAACAGCGTCATATAAATACAATATATCGAAAACAGCGCCATAAACGCACTGATTATTTTCTTCGGAATTCCCTGCCACAACCGGGTATTGGATTCTTTGTCGTACTGTCTCATAATGGCTTCGAGGTCTTCCTCGGAAGTCTTATCAGGCTCTGCGCTCTGCGTTGCCTTCAGTTCTTCATTCATTTCTTTAGGTGTACTCATTTAAGCAACATCCTCTTCTTTCCTATAAAATCAGATATCCCGCAGAATCGTCAGTTGCATGAACAATCGCGGGGATAAAAAAACCGGAGCATCCCCCAAAGAGATGCCCCGGGGTAAATCAGTTAACTATTTGCCCACAGTGTAACCTTTTTCTTCAAAGTACTTTGCAGCACCCGGATGATAAGGAACAGTTGTGCAGCTTGTAGCATATTCAAGATTCAGTTCTGCGTATTTTGCATGGCTGTCTGTCAGATTTGCAGCGTTGTCAAAGATGTCCTTGCAAAGTGCATAAATTGCATCTTCGGAAACGTCATTGCGCGCAAGAATAACAGCACCGACGCCTACTGTCTTGACGTCTTCCGCAGTTCCGTAAGTGTCCTTGGAAATTGTACACTCTGTGTAATAAGGGGAAGCATCAAGCAGCTTTGCGATATGCTCATCATCAAGGGAAACCAGCGAAACGTTCTTTGTGGTAGCAAGGTCTGTAATAGCTGTAGTAGGAGCACCTGCAACTACAAATGCAGCATCAATTTTTCCATCCTTAAGGGAGTCAGCACTGTCACCAAATGACTGATATGTAGGTTCGATATCATCTTCGCTAAGGCCATAAGCAGCAAGAATATCAACAGCATTGAAATATACTCCGGAACCTGCGGCACCGATTGAAACCTTCTTGCCCTTCAGGTCTGCAACTGTCTTAATGTTTTCATCAAGCGTTACAATCTGAACCTGCTCAGTGTAAAGTACTGCCACTGTAGAGAAGCAGTCAACCGGAGTGTCGAAAAGATTTGTTCCTTCATAAGCATATGCCATAACGTCTGACTGACAGAAAGCAAGCTCTGCATTTTTGTCTTCCAGTTCCATGATGTTTGCCTGTGAACCGTTTCCGACTACGCCTACAACTTCAATTCCTGCATTGTTTGTAGCGTGCTGAGCGATAACAGAACCAAAAGCATAATATGTTCCGGATTCACCGCCTGTAACAAAACGAAGCTTTGCAGGCGCAGCATTGTCTGCATTTTCGCCGGAGCCTGAAGATCCGCATCCTGCAAGGACTGCAATCATAGCAATCGCTAATAATACTACTAAGATTTTTTTCATATTTTCTCCTCTCAAAATGTGATTCTGATCGCGAACAAAGGCCGTTCTTCAATCCTCTGCACTGCCCTCAACCCTAACCTGTTTAACGCAGGAATCAGTCACATGCAGAAGGCCGGAACATTCACAAGTCCGCACCTATAACGATATAATTATATCATACGCCATACACTGTCCCCAACCACTTTTTTGCACAAAATACGGGTTTTACAAATATTTTTCTGTGTTTTTGAGTAATTTATGCAAATAAAACCCATGAATTGTATATTGGTATCCTCTTTGTATTTTTATTTGTAATTGTATACATTATAGCCTCTCGTTCGACTTACATACTCGGCAATTTTTCAATATTGTACTTCAGTATGTATGTATTTTTTCCAATATCCGCAAAAGTGCGTATTCTCATAAAAAACCGGCATCCGGGAGCCTGCCCCCGGTGCCGGTTTTAATTAAAATTTGTTGTTTTTTCTTGTTAATTCGCGTACTTTTCCGCCTTTTCCGGTTTGAGTTCGTAAGTCTTTTTGTATTCGGCAAAATACTCGTCAAATTTATGCGCATGCGCAGCCTTGATGCTGTTCAGATATTCGTGTGTGTCAAATTCATCGGATTCATGCTCTATAAGCGCAATTCCGATATTTGAACAGTGGTCGGCAACACGCTCAAAATTCGTCAGAAGATCTGTAAAAACAAAGCCCAAATTCAGTGTGCATGCACCCTTTTGAACCCTGTCGATATGATGAAGCTTAAGTTCATCGCAAAGATCGTCTATCAGTTCCTCAAGCGGCTCAATCCTGTATGCCGTCTCAAGATCGTTGTTTACAAAAGAATTGATTGCAATTGAAATCATTTCCGTCAGAGCCCTCTGCAAAACATCAAGCTCATATGCACCCTCCCCTGAGAAGTGCAAACCTTTTGTATGCATTTCCTGCGCTGCCTCTGCAATATTCAGGGCATGGTCACTCATACGTTCAAAGTCATTAATCGTATGCAAATATTTGCTGACGGTTCTGTTCTGCTCGTCATTGAGCTCCTTCGCCGTGATTTTTACCAGATAATTGCCGAGCTTGTCTTCATAACGGTCAACGATATTTTCAAGGCGTTCAACCTTCGAAAAGCCTTCATTTGAATAATTCTTCAGCAGGTCAAGCGCTCCGAGAATGTTCCTGAAAACCTTTTCCGCCATGGAATTGACAGTTATACGGCACTGCTCGATTGCAAGTGCGGGATGAGCAAGAAAGCGTTCCTCAAGTCTGTCAATGGAATGAAGTTCGACGCTTTCCTGACTGTTATCCTTGATAAGCCAGCATACCATCTTTTCCAGAAGCCCTATAAACGGCGAAAGTATGGTAACAATTACCACGCGGAATACGGTGTTTAAAAGAGCAATGCTGACTATCGTCATTATGGTATGCATGAATTCAAAATGCACCACCATGTTGACACTGTAAAAAATAATACTGAAAACAACTACTCCCAGCACATCTACCAGAAGATATATAAAAGCGGTTCTGCGTCCGTTCACATTTGCGCCGAGCGCCGAAAGAAGAACCGGTACGGCCGCACCTATTGCAATACCCATGATAATCGGAAGCGCAATCTCAAAGCTGATTGCTCCGGTCGTAAGGGCAAGAGTCTGAAGGATACCGACTGCAGCAGATGCGCTCTGCAGCACGCTTGTGAACAAAAGCCCGATCAGAATTCCAAGTATCGGATTTGAAAAAGTTGTGAGCATTTCTATAAAAGTAGGGCTTTCACGAAGCGGCATTACAGATTCACTCATCGCATGAATTCCATACATAAGCACTGCAAATCCAAGCATTATATTTCCGACATGCTGCTTTGTGGAACTTTTCGAAAACATCCTCAGGATAATACCAACAACAGCAATAATTGTAGTCAGGGTACTTGTTGATAAAACCTCTGAAACACCTCC
>JAILLO010000026.1 GCA_024693105.1 Clostridia bacterium
AAAATCGATTTTATCCATTGTATATGCACCGACAACCTTTACATGCCTTCCCATCGTAAGCAGCGCGCTAAAATTATGCGTACTTGCATCATAAGGAAGATCGCTGTCTTTAGGATTCGTATAACAACACTGAACTCCAAGGTCCAGATGGTAATATGAATCCTGCGATAAAACCTCACTTTCCCCTGCATATGAGCTTTGCACCAGGTCAGCGGGAATCATTGTAAAGACAAGCACAAATATTAACAGTGCCGCTATTAATTTCGATTTTGAAAAAGTATTTACTTCCATTAATTAAAAGACCTCCTTTTTTTATTCCCATAATTAATAATACGAAGAATTAAAAAAATATATAAATAAAGAAAGCATCGAAATCATTCGATGCCTTTTTCTTTCATAACATAAATTATTCTATTACTTGTAAAAAATTACAACGCAAGGCTAAAAGAAAAGAGTGGACTTCGCCACCCTTTTCAACCGATTACTGTGCGATATTTGAAGTAGAATATCCTGCCTGCTGCATTTGACTGAGAAGTTCTTCTTTTGTGATTCCAAGTTTTTCTGCTCCACGAGATGCCGAATAATCACCTTCGGAAACAGATTCAAAGATTGCTGTCATACGGCCTTCTTCTCTGCCTTCTTCTCTGCCTTCTTCTCTGCCTTCTATTCTTTCTTTCTGCAGTTCAAGCTCGAATTTCATATATTCCACCTCCCACTCCTTGTTTTCTTTTGCTGTTTCAACAGCATCGAATAAATCTTTTGCCAAACCGTTTTCAACTTTTTTGTTCTGTAGCAGATTCAAAAGCTCATTCATTTCCTCTGAATGCTTCTTTTTAGAAAGCTCCTTACATTATTTATATTTTAATTATATCGTAGTGATTTTTAAGAGTCAATCGGCAAAAGACGACCTATTTTGCTTTAAACGGATTGTCAATTAAGATTCCGTTTTCGAAATCCTCTTCCTCAAGTTTTGTTCCCGGAATTCCAAGGATATAGTCTGCATCTGCTACATCATGATAAAAAACAGAAGCGGTAAAGTTGTCATGGCCAAGTGTCGTAGGATAATCGATAAGTTTATTTCCTTTAACTAAGTAAATGCAGCTTGGAAGATTTAATGCTTCAATAGTTGCTGTTTTACCATCCCAGGCTCCTACCAGTTTTAACTGAAAATAGTCGTCATTCTTATAATACTTAAGTTCCTCGCTTAAGATTCCGCCATTTTTAACCGGATCGCCAAATACTTCACTATATCTTAATGTCTCATCAAGGTTTGTCACATAATCCTTTGATTTAACAAGAACATAATCGTCTTTTGCATCCTCCATTTTCTCTTCTTTTGTCCTGAAATCCGGAGTCTGTCTTTTGCTTTCATCTGTAAGTCTGTAAATAACTGTTGCCGATTCTGCTCTTGAAAGTGTTCCCTCAGGCTTAAATGTATTATCTGTATAACCGGTAATAATTCCTGCCGAATAAGTTTTTATAATGTCATATTCGTTCTTTGTTTTGTAATCTACATCTGTAACCAATGCTTCGATCTTGTCGTAATTGTCAATTTTAACATCGCCAAGTATATTGGAGATAATAAGGGACATATCGCCTCTTGAAATCTTGCTGTCAAGCTGCTTGGCTGAAATATCGGACTCAGTGAAGTAGCCCTTTTCGATTGCAAGTTTATAATAGTTTAAAGCCCAGTGTCCTTCACTTGCATTTCCCGGATCTTCGTTTCCTGCAGCGATAACTGCCATTTTAATAAACTCGGCATAAGTAACTGTACTATTTGGCTTAAAGCTTCCGTCACTGTATCCTTTTACAATTCCCTTATCACTCATTGTATTTACAGCAGGATAAGCCCAGTTTGTTTTCGGAAGGTCGCTGTAGCTTCCCGCAAATGAAGCCACCGATGTTGTAATAACCATAACAGACGCAAGTAAAATTGTGATCAGTGTTTTTTTCTTCATGTTAAATTCTCCTTAGTTAAAAATATAAGTATATACACTAACGATCTCAAAAGTTTTGTTTATAAAAGACTTCGTATTATTAAGTTTTCAAGGTTCCGTCATGTTTGTAACGGATACCTGTCCCCCATATATTACCATTATCCATGTAATAATTCCCATTGTCAAGTAGTTTTGTTATTTTTTGCCATAATTAACAGTAAAAATAACGGGGGTTTGTATTTACAAACCCCCGTGTGTTCCTGGCATGAGACCTTCCTCAATTTGCTTCGCAAATTGGGATAGGGCTTCAGCCGTAGAACACCATATTAGCCACATGTGTTCCTGGCATGAGACCTGCAACTGCTCTGCCTTCGTTTCACTTGGCAATCGCAGTGCTAGGGCTTCAGCCGTCAAAAGCACTTATCCAGTATTTCCGGGTCGAGGCCTTCCTTCGATGTTAGTGCCCCTACAAGGAAGTATAAAATTCCGCCTGCAAGAAGTCCCCATACTACTGCATTAATTCCTGCGATGCTCACGTTATAATAGCAGAATACATATGTAGCTGCGGCGCCGAGTGAGCTTGCAACAGCCGCCTTGCTGTTTCCCTTCTTCCAGAAAAGTCCTCCGATAAGAGGCCACAGGAATGTACATTCAAGTCCTCCGAGAGCGAAAAGGTTGAGGAAGAAGATAATGTCCGGTGGATTAATTGTAAGGATAATTACAAAGGCACCGAGAGCAAATGTGAAAATTCTGCTGAAGAGCTTCACATTCTTGTTGTAATTTGCAAGCTTTACCGCATCATCTTTAACAACATAATTCTTCCAGAGGTCTCTTATGATGGCTGCCGAAGCAAGAATCATAAGGGAGTCTGCCGTTGACATAACTGCTGCCATAGGAGCTGCAAGGAAAATTCCGGCAAGACCTACAGGCATAATCTGCTGTACGATATAAGGTACAAAATAATCTGATGTAGGAAGATCTGTCGTATCAACAAGAGCTCCTGCCCATGTTCCCGCAAGATGCATTCCGACGATTACAAAGCTGCATGTAAGCGCGCCGATCCACATTGCACTGTGAAGGCTTTTTGTATTTTTAAAGCCCATGGTACGTACTGCCGTCTGCGGAAGACCCAGAGTTCCGAAACCGACAAGAATCCAAAAGCTCAGAAGTGTTCCCGGAGCATAATTGGAAAACAGGTTGTCGTAAACACCCGGAAGGTTTTCCGCAAGAGATGCATCTATGTTTGCGAGGCCGCCTCCTGATTTCAGGACAAAAAATAAAAACAGGAATGTACCGGCACACATGATGATTCCCTGAATCGTGTCTGTTATGGCAACTGCCGAAAATCCTCCGAAAGCCGTGTAAATAATGACAACAGCGCCAAATATCAAAAGAGCGTAAATATGGTCAAGCCCTGTAATTGATGAGATAAGCGTTGCGCCTCCCGTGAACTGTCCGATCATCTGTGCGATAAAGAAAGCCACCATGAGAAGACTTGTAATTATGACAAGTGCATCGCTTTTGTATCTTGCTTTCAGATATCCCACAACGGTGACAGCGCCTGTTCTTCTTGAGACAAGAGCCATTTTGTTTCCGAGTACACCAAGTACCAGGAATGTAACCGGAACCTGTACTGCCGCAATCCAGGTCTGTGCATAACCGTAAGTAAGTCCTGCAGCTCCCGGACCCGATACAAACGAGCTTACCGATGTGTAGGTAGCCATTGTTGTCATTGCAAGTACGAGGCCGCTCATGCTTCTGCCGCCGATGAAGTAGTTCTTTTCGAAGGAAAGTCTTCCCTGCTCCTGCTTTTTGCCTGTGTAAATACCGACAATCACATTCAGGGCAAGGTAGGCAATAAAGATGGCAAGAATGATAATCTGGTTAGTTGACATGGTCATCGCCTCCTTCCGCAGCTTCCGCTTCTTCTTCGTCGTAATCAAAGTCGACGAAAACCTTTGCTAAAAGAAAGCGGACACCGATAAGGGCAATTACAATTGTACCGAATACCGATACACTGAACCATGCGGGCATGCCAAGAAAATACATACCACTGCCATTCAGTAAAAATGCCGTCAGAATATGCCATACGCAGCATATGCTCACCACGACAAGTGTAGCAATGATTTCGCGCAGGCACTGCTTGTGCTTTTCCTGTTTCGATAACGTATTCATTTTTCAAAGTTCTCCTTTTTTTTAAGGTCAGGTTCCCGAATCTCGTGATACCTGCCGAAAATTATATTACTACAAAAAAAAATCTGTTTCAACCAAAAGAGATTAAAACAGAAATTTTAAAAGAAAAATGTTTTCAAAAAAAACAATCCCGATATGCCGTCAGGTTACAATTCACACCCTATCTGTGATAGGGGGGTGCTCTGCTGCCGGTTCTGCCTTCCACTCTGAGGAGGCCTGGCATCTGCGGCAAAAGACCCGAGCTCCCAAGGTCAAAATGTAGGTTGAATTATAAAACCTTAACGCACATCTCAGGATATGTTTTTCTTCATAGAGTTGTTATCTTTTATTAACTGAATATTATCAGACTATTCCAACTATTTCAATACAATAAGATGTATTTTATATGTTTTTTAAACTTGCTGCCAAATATGTCTGAAAACATCGTGCTTTTAGGCAAGCACGCCGTAATTGTTTCAGATTGCAAAACAATACTGTCTCCCAATCATGTACTAATAATCAACTTCCGACAAATCGATGCTGCAGTTTGTATAAACCTTCTGAACGTCGTCATTGTCTTCAAGAATATCGATCATCTTTGCAAGCTTCTTGATATCGTGTTCTTCTGTCGGAGCATTTTCCATTGAAGGAACATATTCGATATCAGATTCAAGTATTTCATAGCCTGCTTCGATAAGTGCGCCGTGAACATCTGTGTAAGCTGCCGGATCTGTCTGAATCTCGAAGGAATCGTCATTTGTAATCATGTCATCGGCACCTGCTTCAAGAGCTGCTTCCATAAGTGCATCTTCATCAACCGAATCGGTTTTTTCAATCAGGATAATGCCCTTTCTTGAGAACATATAGGATACACATCCCGGAGTACCGAGATTTCCGCCGAATTTGTCAAATGTGGATCTTACTGCAGAGGTTGTTCTGTTCTTGTTGTCCGTAAGCGCGTCAACGATAACGGCAACGCCGCCTGCACCGTATCCTTCAAAGCTGAGTTCTTCATAAGTTTCGCCTTCGAGTTCACCCGTGCCTTTTTTGATGGCTCTTGTGATACTGTCGTTCGGCATACTGATGCCCTTTGCTTTTTCTATTGCCACTCTCAGGGTCGCATTGTAAGCCGGATCTCCTCCTGCTTTAGCTGCTACCGTGATAGCTCTGCCATACTTTGTAAACATTGCAGCTCTTTTTGAATCCTGAGCCGCCTTTCTTCCTGCGATTGTTCCGTGTCTGCCCATGGAGACACCTCCTCACCTTTTAGTTTATTTTATTATATTATTTAAAAATAACATATGTATTATACAACAGCGTTTAGGCAATTTCAAATTTTTTTGCAGAAAACATGGCCGGAACCCGGTCAAAACCCTGTTGCGGAAAATATGGCAGGTGCCGTCTTGTCCGGCTATGCTATTTCACCGGCAGTTTCATTCATTTCGTCGCGGTTTTCATTCTCATCAGCTGAAGGGAAAGGAATCTCCTTTTCAAGATTTCTGTTGGCCGTTGCCATCATCAGCTTGATACGATTGAGCTGGTTGACATCGCTTGCTCCCGGGTCATAGTCGATTGCAACAATATTTGCCTTTGGATTTCTTTTTCTCATAGCCTTCATCATGCCCTTTCCGGTAACATGATTCGGAAGACACGCAAACGGCTGCATGCAGATGACATTCGGACAGCCTCCGTCGATCAGGTCCATCATCTCACCTGTCAAAAGCCAGCCTTCTCCGTACTGATTGCCCAGAGAAACAATTGATTTTGCTTTGTCTGCTATATCGTTTATAAACATCGGCTCATCAAAACGGTTGCTTGCCGCAAGAGCCTTTCTTGCAGGCTTGCGGAAATGCTCTATGATATTTATGACGATTCTGCTTGCAAATAAAGTGCCGTACTTTCCGGAAAGATTCTGGAAGTTGAAATAATCACTGTATTTGTCGTACAGGAAGAAGTCCATCAGATCAAGAACTACTGCCTCGCCGCCTTCCTTTTCGATAATATCAACAACGTTGTTGTTTGCCGTAGGATGATACTTTACAAGGATTTCTCCCACAACGCCGACTCTTGGCTTTTTCATATCCTCGTGCAGCGGAAGTCTGTCAAAGGCTTTTACTATAAGAGAGATATTCTTTTTGAAAATATGCCAGCTGCCGTCAGCAATATTTCGCGTTGCAATTGCCGACCACTTTTCAAAAAGTTCGTTTGCAGAGCCTTTTTCCTTTTCATAAGGTCTCGTATGATAAAGGACTCTCATAAAGACATCGCCGTATACCATGCCCATCAGTATTCTCTTAATCAGGGCCGGTGTTATTGAAAATCCCGGATTTTTCTCAAGTCCCACAATATTTGCCGAAACAACCGGAATCTGCTCCATATGAAGATCCTTAAGAGCCTTTCGAAGCAGTGAAACGTAATTGCTTGCCCTGCATCCGCCTCCTGTCTGCGACATAAAAACAGCAGTTTTGTTCAGATCGTATCTGCCTGATTTGAGCGCTGATATAATCTGCCCAAGAGAAACCATTGTCGGATAACATGCGTCATTATTTATATATCTGAGGCCTTCATCCACTGCATTTTTGTCAACTGCCGGCAGAAGCTCGGCCTTGTATCCCGAATGTCCCAGAGCCGTTGCAAGGAACTGGAAATGTATCGGTGACATCTGCGGAATCAGGATTGTATATTCCTGCTTCATCTGCTTTGTAAATATCAATCTCTTGTACGGTTTGATATTTTCAACATGCTTGATGTTGTTCTTTTCACGTTCTTCAATAGCAGCCTTCAGTGACCTGATACGGATCTTTGCCGCACCCAGATTTGAACCCTCGTCTATCTTAAGTACAGTATAAAGCTTGTTGCAGTTTCTTGTAATTTCTTCAACCTGATCCGTTGTAACGGCATCAAGACCGCAGCCGAATGAATTGAGCTGAACAATTTCCACACCGTCTGTTGTTCCTACAAATGCAGCCGCCTTGTAAAGTCTTGAATGATATACCCACTGATCGAGCGCACGAATAGGACGCTTCATATCCGCAAGATGTGCCACTGAATCCTCGGTAAGAACAACCATATCAAAAGATGAAATCAGTTTGTCAATACCGTGGTTGATTTCGGGATCGAGATGATAAGGTCTTCCCGAAAGCACAATGGCGGTTTTGTTGTGAGCGCGTGCATATCTTAAAGCTGCCTCACCTGTCTTTTTGACATCGCCCTTGAAACGTTTGTCTTCTTTTCTTGCCTGTTCAACGGCATATGTAATTTCTGTTCTGAAAATGCCCAGAGGTCTGAGCAGCCTGCTAAGCTCCCTGATAAGAGCCTCATCATTGTCATAAGGCAGGAACGGATGACAGAAATTAACGCCCTCTTCATCAAAAATATCATCCATATTGTTTGCGATTACTTCCGGATATGTTGCAACAATCGGACAGTTATAATGATTCGGAGCAGTCGGATCTTCTACCATTTCATAATTGATGCTTGGGTAGAAAATAAACTTAACGCCGTTATTTACAAGCCACTTAATATGCCCGTGAACGAGCTTTGCCGGATAGCACGCAGTATCGGAGGCAATTGTTTCCATACCGCCCTCATAAAGACTTTTGCTTGAAGGCGGAGAAAGTACAACCCTGAAACCGAGCGTTGTAAAGAACATAAACCAGAACGGATAATTCTCATACATGTTCAGCACACGCGGTATACCGACTGTACCGCGCTTTGCATATGCAGTTTCAAGAGGCTCGTAAATGAAAAGCCTGTTGAACTTATATTCGTACATATTCGGAAGTTCTTTGGCAGTGCCTTTTACCTTGCCTTCACCTTTTTCACAGCGGTTTCCGGTTATAAATCTGCTTCCGTCATTGAATTTGTTAATTGTAAGAAGACAGTTGTTTTCGCAGCCGTTACATCTTGTGTGAGTATTTGTAACTGTGAAGACTTCCATCTCCTTCATATGAATAATGGTCGACTCTGTGCCCTCAACATAGTGCTCTTTTGCAATAAGTGCGGCACCGTAAGCGCCCATAATTCCCGCAATATCAGGTCTTATAACATCCTTGCCGATGATTCTTTCAATGCTGCGCAGAACCGCATCATTAAGGAAGGTACCGCCCTGAACAACTATTTTTTCTCCGGCCTCGTCTGTATTTCTGAGCTTGATAACCTTGTACAGCGCATTTTTGATAACAGAATACGACAATCCCGCCGAAATATCACCGATGGTAGCGCCCTCCTTCTGGGCCTGCTTTACCTTTGAATTCATAAAAACGGTACATCTTGTTCCAAGGTCCACCGGATTCTTTGCAAAAAGCGCCTCATGAGCAAAGGTAGGTGCGTCCATATTTACTGATTTTGCATATGTTTCGATAAAGGATCCGCAGCCCGATGAACATGCTTCATTGAGCATGATATTGTATATCGCGCCGTCTCTTATCTTCATGCATTTCATATCCTGTCCGCCTATGTCGAGGATAAAATCGACACCCGGCAGGAATTCTTCGGCCGCTCTGTAATGAGCCATGGTCTCTATCTCGCCCATATCGGCTTTGAAGGCCGCTTTTATCAGGCTTTCTCCGTAGCCTGTAACAGTCGTGTTCGCAATATATGCAGCTTCGGGAAGCTGTCCGTAAAGCTCTCTGAGCATCATAAGCGTAGCTTCAAGAGGCTTTCCTTCATTGCTTCTGTAAAATGAATAAACAAGATTTTTATCGTTGTCTATAAGCGCTGCTTTTGTCGTTGTGGAACCTGCATCAATACCTAAAAATACCGGTCCTTTTACTTTCTTTATATCTTTTCTCTTGAGCTTGTCCCTGTCATGTCTCTTCTTGAAAGCAGTATACTCTTCATAGCTTTTGAAAAGAGGTTCCATATATTTAGTCTCGGAAAGCTTTGCCGAATCTGCCATACTGATTTTTTCAACGATATTTCCGAGTGTTGTATCACTGTGTCTGTCCGAAAGAAGTGCTGCTCCTATTGCAACAAAATATTTGGAATCCTCAGGAAAAATCACATTCTTGTCTTCAAGCTTAAGTGTTTCGATAAATCTTTTCCTGAGTTCCGAAAGGAATGTAAGCGGCCCTCCGAGAAAAGCGACATTTCCCCTGATTGTCCTTCCGCAGGCAAGTCCGCTGATTGTCTGGTTTACTACCGCCTGGAAAATCGAAACAGAGAGGTCCTCAATGCTTGCGCCTTCATTAATAAGCGGCTGAATATCTGTTTTGGCAAAAACACCGCAGCGTGCCGCAATCGGATAAATAAGCTTGTAATTTTTTGCGGCTTCATTTAGTCCTGCCGCGTCTGTATTTAGAAGTACAGCCATCTGGTCTATAAAAGCACCGGTACCGCCTGCACATGTTCCGTTCATTCTCTGTTCTATCGTCTGACCGTAGAATGTAATTTTTGCGTCTTCGCCGCCGAGTTCTATTGCAACATCGGTCTTCGGTATTATTTTTTCTACCGCTTTGCTGCAGGCAACAACCTCCTGCTCAAAATCAAGTTCAAGCAGATTTGCAAGTGAAAGTCCGCCCGAACCTGTAATTACAGCCTTAAGTGGCATATCGCCAAACTGTTTGTACATATCATCAAGAAGTTCACGAACCTTGCTGAACACATTTGACATATGTCTTTCGTATTGTGAATAAACCACATGTGCTTTGTCGTCAATAAGCACGAGTTTTACCGTAGTTGAGCCTACGTCGATTCCCAGTCTCATATAATAATTCCCTTCCGATTTTAAATATTTAAATAAATATCTTTCCCCTTAATTTTGAATGCGGCCTGAATATTTTAGCATCTGACCGTCAACTAAGTATAGCACATCAGCATTGAAATTTCATCAGTAAACAATTATTATTTCATCATCAAAGCAATTATTATTTCATTGATGCAAAGCGGTTTGCACTGCAGAAAACACTACTTGGCAAATAACATCCTTCTCTTTCCGATCTGCGCTTGACTGGTTATTTTTAAGGCTATAGAATTAATTGTCAGGATAAAAATGAAAGGAGTATTTTTTATATTTAGAACTGAAAGCGGAAAAAGAAAACAGTTAAAGCATAAAAAATTAAGATATATAAGAAAATGAAAAGTACAATAAAAAAACGAACATATAAGGCAATATACAGGCTTCTTGACAGAGTATCGCCAATTTCCGAAGACTGCGGAAAACTGTGCGGTGCTGCCTGTTGTAATTGCGGAGGCGACAGCAGTTCCGATGATGATACATCGTTTGAACTCGGAATTTATCTCCTTCCCGGCGAAGAAAAGCTGTATGACAGGCGTGAAGACTGGCTGAAATGGAGTATTGAGCGCGCAGAGGACTATGATTTTCCGGATTCATGGTTCGGCAAGCTTTATTTTATACGATGCAAAACGCCGCCGGTATGCCCGCGCAGCCACAGACCGCTTCAGTGCCGGTTCTTCCCGCTTGCACCGCATTTTGACGACGAAGGAAAACTAAGACTGATTCTTTTCAGCGGAGAGCTTCCTTATTCCTGTCCCCTTATAGACGAAAGAAGAAAGCTTCAGCCTGAATTTATCAAAGCAACTTATACTGTCTGGAAGCACCTTATTCGCGACGAAAAGCTCTTTGATCTTGTCGAAATGGATTCAGCCGACAGAGAATACAATGAAATCGAACCGGTGTATGTCACAGGTCCGAAATCGATTTTCGCGGAAACAAAAGATATTTGATTTTAATTAATAAAGCGTGGTCCGAAATTCCGGACCACGCTTTTGTCTGTGGCTTTGGATTTTTAAGTCCAAAACCTCCGCGTTTTTATTGGCTATCCGACATTAACTGGGGGCAAGTTTTATAGCATATAATTTTCAAAATTGGAAAGTTTTGCAATCGGCAACTGGGGGCGGCAACTGGGGGCTGGTATTTAAAAACATAAAGGGCAGTGAGTTTATCATTGCCCTTTTTTATGAGCAGTTTTACTATCAATGTGTGCAATATCAGATAGAAAGGAGCTACTCATATGAACAATGATAGCACAGATATTTTAAACATCCTAGATATAAAAGACTCTGGGATTAGCATTCTGGCAGTTCGTGAAAACAGCCAAACGAAAACCATCACTTTAGAAAAGAAAGTAACTACCCACTACTGCAGTCATTGCGGTTGTCGCATGTATTCTAAGGGGAAATCTACAAGGCACGTAAATCATCCTGTTATGCATGGAGGTCTTCACTTGATTCTGGAAATCATACAAAGGCGGTGGCAATGCACAAATCCGGCATGCAAAAAAATCGAGACCGATGAGTTCAGTTTTGTAGAGAAAAGAAGGCGGAACACCAATGTTTCTGATTTACTGATTGTAAATGCTTTTAGAAATCCAGAAGCTTCTGCAATGCAGATTGCCAGGGATTACAATGTGTCAGACTCCCATGCAATCAGAACCTTTGCAAGATATGTTGACATGCGTAGAAGACAACTTCCTGAAGCCATTTGTGTTGACGAAGTTTATCTAAATATCCATAATGGCTACAAATACGCCTTGGTAATTCAGGATTTCATTACAGGTGAATCTATTGATCTTGTTGAGACCAGGAGAAAGCTTAAAACAGAACCTTACTTCATGGCCATTCCCCGCAAAGAGCGTGAGCGCGTAAAGTATGTAATTTCTGATATGTATAAGCCTTATCTTGATTACACGAGGCTCTATTTTCCTAATGCCGTAAATATCATAGATGCGTTCCATGTTATTCAGGTTATCAATTTTGAATTTCTAAAGTATATAAGAAAGGTAATACGTTCCTTGGACGAAAAGGACAGAATTGAAAATGAACGTCGCTGCGAGGAATTTCACAGGAAGATTGAATTAAAGCATTCGAAGGACTACCTGGTTTTGAAAAAATATCATCCTCTCCTTCTCAAGAATGCCAAGGACATAAAAATATACACCCAGCCCCGTATGAATCATACATTGGGACGAATGATGAATACTTTTGACTATTTTGATTGGATGTTCAGGATTGATCCGAAGCTAGAAGAAATTCGCGATTTGAAAGAAATCTATGTAAAATTCAATGCAAAACATGCAGGGAATCCAAAGGCTGCAAGGGCTGCTTTACCCGCTGTTATTGAGGCATACAAATCGTCTAAGTACCCTATGTTTCATTCTATTGCTATGATGTTGGAGGATCATTTTGATGCGATAATTAACTCCTTTGTCGTTCTGGAGAAAGCATCCGGTGACAAGGTAAGATTATCTAACGGTCCGATTGAAAGCTTGAACAGAATAACAAAAGACATGAAAAGATTAGGCCGAGGTTTCCGAAACTTTGAATATGTACGCAATCGTTTTCTATTTGCTACAAGGAAAAATGCGACTATCTTAGGCTGTCCTAAGCGGCTTGAAGATACATATTTAAAATATTACATCCTTGAAGATGAAACTCCATATGTCTACGATGAAGATTTTGAAGATGGATGGAGCGCAGAGTTTGACGATTAACTCTATTAATGCAATGTGGGAAGCCGAAAATCGACTTCCCACATGTCATTTTTTGATTGTTTGACCCCAGTTGCCGCCCCCAGTTAATGTCGGAGTTTTTCGCTCAAACCCCAGTTGCGGCCCCCAGTTTATGTCGGGGTTCCCCCAGTTAATGTCGGAAACCCTTTTTATTTTGCTTTTGGCTTGTCAGCCTGCTCTTACTTCAAAAGCAGCATATTTAAAATTGCTGCCGCTGCCTGGGCATTTGAAAGAGTATTCATACCGTTGAAACGATTCTTTGAATCTCCGTTCATTATTTTCAGTGCACCTGCAAGCGCAACATAACCCTCATAACCGCTTTGAACCTTATCTGTGAAAAGATTCTTATAAATCTCTGTATGAAGCGCAGCCTGTTCAAGTCCGAGACATCTTACAAGAATCTTTGCCGCTCCCTGTCTTGTAACAATTACATCCGGTGCTTTCTCGTTCTTTTTAATAACGCCTTCAGATATTGCATAATCATAAAGGTCATCAACATCGTTTACATAAACATCGCGTGAGAAAATATATGCCAGGAAATTTGCTTGTGTAATCTTTTCGTTTCCTTCAAATTTGTCTGTCTTTTCCGGCAGGTAATAACCGTTTTCATATAATTTTTCAACTATACCTTCATACCATTTACCGGATATGTCATTGTATGCAATTTCAGTATTATCAAAATACGGTTCTCCGCTGTAATCAAGTTTTTTAAGTGTTGCGGCATCAAGCAGATATACAGGCGAGGTTACAAAATCATACACAGGAGTGTAACTGTCTTTTGCTGTCTTGACATACTTAAGACCAAAGCCCGCGTCTGCTTCAAGCGCATTAAACGCATCTTCACCGGTCTTTAAACTTCCCTTTTCCGGAAGATCGCCGGCATACCATGTAACATCGTAATTACGAACTTTTCCCGTATTTTCATCTATTGTTACTTCAAGCTGTTCGTCAGCCGAAGGAACTCCGTTAATCAGTCTTGCATATACAAACTGACCGTTTGCGCTTTTATTTTCGAGCAGAACAGTCTGTTCAAACTTTTCAGGTGAAACAGACTTGAGGAAGCTCTCTGCAGTCTGCTTTGCCTTTTCTGTGGAAACAGTCTTATTGCTGTTGTATTTGAACGGGTAAGAATCAAATTGCAAAAGTTCTTTTGTAAATGCATTTACGCTGGCATATCCGTTTTTGTAGGAAATATTCCATGTATAAACATCTGAAAACTGATCGTATTCATAAAATACGGCAGTTCTTTGACCAAACGAATAAGAAACCTTTGATTTGACTGCAGCATCAGCCTCGGCAGGTGAAATACTTCCTTCAGCAGATTCTATTGCCGCAACCTCGGCATCTGACATAATAACTTCTTCAGCATCTTCTGTAGCCTTTTCAGCTTCATTCATGCCATAACCGTAATAAACATCATCAATGTAATTTTCAGCAATCTCACCTGTTTTTGCATCAATATACTGATGCTTTCCGAACCAGTTGTTTTCGGCATATGCAAAAAACCTGTTCACATCACCTGTTTCATAATCAAGATTTGTGAAAGAATACAGAGCCGGCGCAAGTTTTTCTTTGTAAACGCCTTTTGCCGTGTCTTTGGAAATCAGGCCCGAATTTGAAGCAAACGAACTGTCTGTAATTTCATCAATGGAATATCCGCTGAAAGCTGTAACCTTGCCTGTGAATTTATCGACCGAAACGCTAAAATCTGAATTTTCTACAGGGATTCCGTTTTTAACGGCTCTGAAAGAATACGAATTTTCCTCAGGATAAATGCTTAACGAGGAATACTCAAACACAAGTCCCTGGTTTTTGAAAATCTTGTTAAGAAAAGCCTGTGCAGTTTTGATTCCTTCATCCTTTGTAAGGTCACCCAGCCCTTTTCTTCCTTCTGTATTCTCAAATAAATACATACTGTGAATAACCAGCTTGTCATCAATCGATACCGAAACGGTTTTGTTGGTTTCATATTCGTTCCAGTTCAGATTGAGCATTTGTTTGTTTGTTTCCTCATCCTTCCAGAAGCTGTAATCAAAATCCGGATACTGATTTAACTCGGGAAACAGTCCTTTCAGATAAGTAATGGCGCTTTTGACCTGTGTGCTTTCGTCCGTGCCGGCAAAGGCAGGAACTGCACATGAGATAACAAGAATTAATGCAAGCAGAATTGATAATGTTTTCCTCATTCCTTCTCCATCCTTTCGTAATTAAAAAATTAATAATGAATGCACACCACTCAGGGCACTCTATCCTTTTGACAAAATAACGATTAAAAAAGTTCCTGAAAAAATAAATTTTTTATTAAATTGTTTTTTATACATAAAAAGTGAACTCAGCGCCACATATATGCCGAAGGTTCACCTTTTTTACATGTAAACCGCCCTGCGGTCAAATCGCCGGGGGATTTAGACGATATTCTAAACAACTACAGAAAACGGATAAAGATTTACCTCTGAAATCATAACCTCCGCTTTCTCTTTGATCATGTCTTTAATCTGCTCTCCGAAATTTTCGCCGAAGAACTTTTCCGTTCCGAAATGTCCCGCGTCAGCAAGGACAATTCCCATACCGAGTGCATTTTGTGCGTCGTGATATTTCACATCGCCTGTTATATAAAGATCGCATCCGTTTTCGGCAGCGGTCTTCATAAACTCACATCCGGAACCTGTGCAAAATCCCGCTTTTGTAACTACGGAATCGGGATTCCCCGAAATTCTCAGTTCTCCCTCTTCAAGGCCGAGTCTTTCCTTCAGGAAAAACGGAAGCTGTGAAAAAGGAATTTCTCTCGGCAGTTTTCCCTCAAGCGCTATTTTGAGCTCACATCCGTCTTCAACAAGTCCTTTAACATCAGAAAGCCCGAGAAGCTTCGCAAGATAGGCATTATTTCCTGCCGGTGCGCTGTCAAAGCTTGTATGAGCCGAATAAACAGGTATTCCTTCGCGTATCAGTCTGATAACATGCTTTCCCGTAACATCATTTATGTCAACCGAAGAAAGCTTTCCGAAAATAAGCGGATGATGCGTAATTATGAAGTCTGCCTTCTTTTTCACAGCCTCATCTATAACTTTTTCGTTAATTTCAAGCGCAACAAGAATGCGGCCGTATTCGGTTTTGCCGAAATCAAGCTGCATCCCGCAGTTGTCCCAGCTTTCGGCAAGCTCAGGCGGAGCCGCTTTTTCAATGATCTTCAATAATTCTTCGTGTTTTATACTCATATTTTCACCTCATCTGCAGAAGTCGGCTGAAGATCAGCTTTCATCTGAAGAATCATTTTCGTTTCCGTATTTGACTCTACTGTCCGTATCTTTTGAGAAGCCCTTCAAGATATTCGATTGCTGCCTGTGAGTGTCCGAGGCTTTCGCTGTCACTGCTTTTCCCCGAAACAATGCTATCCGTAATTTCCTTATGAATACGGAGTCTGTTCAAAACATATTGACTTGCGATTTCGTGCGGATTTTCACGAAACAGCCTTTCGCCGGCCTCATACTCAAATCCCGGAAATTCTTCCGAAAAATATGTCCTGTCGGGAAATGCCTCAGGATATGCGGTAATTATCTCGCATATAAACCTTCCTTCACGGACAAGCTGTTCCTTCTCAACCTTAATACCGTTCTTTTCAAGAATGTGCATAAGATGTCCGGCCTTGTTTCGCGGCTGCAGAATCAGTCTTTTGAAGCTGAAGGTCTTTCGAAGGTCCGCAAGCAGAATCTGCGCCATCAATATACCGCCCATACCTGCTATTACAACTGTGTCTGCTTCTGACTCAGCTATAACCGACAATCCGTCACCCAATCTGAAATCAAAGCATTTTCTGAGACAGGTTCTTTCCTCCTGCGGGCAGCTTTGTATGTAATTTTCAACATTTTGTCTCGCTTTTTCAAGTGAGCCTTTGCTTATATCCGCAAGAATGGCTTTTGGTGCTATACCGCTTTCAATCAGGAAAAGAGGCAGAAAACCGTGATCTGTACCGATATCGGCAACAATTTGCCCTTTTTCCGTTTCTTCCGCAATCATCATGAGCCTGTCAGATAATTTAGTGTACATATATTTTCGCTCCGGTAATTACTCGAGATAATCTTTGAGTTTTTTGCTTCTTGAAGGATGTCTGAGCTTTCTCAGGGCCTTTGCCTCGATCTGTCTGATTCGCTCTCTTGTAACCTCGAATTTTTTGCCAACCTCTTCGAGTGTTCTTGCTCTTCCGTCATCAAGGCCGAATCTGAGTTTCAAAACCTCCTGCTCTCTTGGCGTAAGCGTTGAAAGAACTTCCACAAGCTGCTCTTTTAACATTGAAAAGGCTGCGGCATCGGCAGGTGCCGGAACATCATCATCCGGAATAAAATCACCGAGATGGCTGTCCTCTTCTTCGCCTATAGGAGTTTCAAGTGATACAGGCTCCTGTGCAATCTTGAGAATTTCTCTTACCTTTTCCTCCGGAATATCCATTTCTGCCGCAATTTCTTCAGGCGAAGGCTCACGGCCGTATTCCTGCAGAAGCTGACGCGATACCCTGATGAGTTTGTTGATAGTCTCTACCATATGAACCGGAATACGTATTGTTCTTGCCTGGTCGGCAATCGACCTTGTGATTGCCTGACGAATCCACCATGTCGCATATGTACTGAACTTGTATCCCTTTCTCCAGTCGAATTTGTCAACAGCCTTGATAAGGCCGAGATTTCCTTCCTGAATAAGGTCAAGGAAGAGCATTCCTCTTCCGACATAACGCTTTGCAATACTTACTACAAGTCTGAGATTGGCCTCGCAAAGTCTGTTCTTTGCTTCTTCGTTTCCGGCTTCCATAAGCTTTGCAAGTTCAATTTCTTCATCTGCAGAAAGAAGAGGAACCTTGCCGATTTCCTTCAGATACATACGTACCGGATCGTCAACGGTAATACTCTTCGGCAGCGAAACTTCAACATCAACTTCGCCGTTCTCATCGACTACCATATCGTCCGAATCGTCGTCGTCACCTTTTTCATTTTCGATTTCAATCATTTCAAGTTCGTCAGGTTCTGTCTCCGATACAAGCTCGATCCCAAGAGATGCAAGCTGATCGTAAAGATCGTCCATCTGGTCCTTGTCCAGTTCGATGCCTTCAAGACAGTCCTCAACCTCGCCGAAAGTAATGCTGCCTTTGCCTTTTGCTTTTTTCATCAGTTCGCTGACATAATCTGTTTTTTTCTGTTGTCCTTCATCGATATTCATTCTTAACTCCCCCTATTTCCGCAAATCCTGAAGTTTCTTTTTCAATTCCTGAATTTTATTTTCGTTTTCGATGTATTCTTTCATAAATATGTCCTTTTTCTGCTCTTCGTCCTCACCGACTTCCATTTCAAAGATTTCCTGCAGTTCTTTATTTTTTCTTTTTAATCCGCGTATTTGGACGGTATACAGTGTCTCTTTGAAGATTATTTCGTCGTCGGAAACTACCCGTGTGTTTTCTTCTATTTCTTCCAGCTGCTTTGTAAAATCTTCGCCGAGCAGATCGGCAAGCTTTTTCAGATCTATATCCTCACCCGGTCTGTAAATTTCCGATAATGCCCGGAAAATACTCTTTGCGGTTTCTGTTTCAAACAAGCTTAACGATTTAGATTTAAATTCTTCTGATTTAAATTCTTCACTGTCTGAAACTGCCTTAAGCTCCTCATCCTTAAGCTTCTCATAATATTGCGACTTGTAAAATACAAGGCTCAGGAAAATTTTTTCGGTCGGCAAAAGAGGTAATGCTTCATAAGCGTCTGTAATACGTTTTTCATGCAGGCTTTCTTTCGGATAATTTCCTTTCCCGGCACTCTTATAACCTGTATTTGACAAAGGTCCGCCACTTTCTGCCTGCATATTCAGCTCACGCCTTATGGCACTTTCGGAAACACCCGTATATTTTGACAGCTTCTTCACGTAGATATCTGCTTCTACCGGTTTTAGAGATTTCAGTATTTCCTCGCCTTCCCTGAGAAAGTCCATTTTTTCTTCGTCATTTTCAAGGTTTCGTCCTTCCATTGCCGCCCACAGCTTATAATCGGCATATGGTTTTGCTTCGCGGACAAGCTTAAGATATGCTTCTTTTCCCTTTGCCTTGACAAATTCATCCGGGTCCTTGCCGTCCGTAACATGAAGTGCTTTTGCCCTGCAGCCTTCCCTGTAAAGAATATCAAGACCTCTGTGCGTTGCTTTTTTTCCTGCACCGTCCGCATCATAGGAAAGAACGATATTTTCCGAATAACGTTTCAAAAGCCTTGCCTGATTTTCGGTAAGCGCCGTACCGAGTGAAGCCGTAACGTTTCTGACACCGGACTGATATAAGGAAATAACATCCATATAGCCCTCTACCAGTATCGCACAGTCCTCTTTGCTGATATCCTGCCTTGTAAGGTTCAGCGCATAAAGGTTGTATTTTTTCATAAACACCGGTGTTTCGGGAGAATTTAAGTATTTTGGGTCTCCCGCGCCGATAATTCTGCCGCCGAAGCCTATGACTTTTCCGTTTGTATTGATAATCGGAAACATCACTCTGTTCCTGAATTTATCATAGTATTTGCCCCCGGATTCTGATTTTGAAAGCAGGCCCAGATCGAAAAGTGTCTTTTCGTCATAGCCTTTTCCTTTCATATAGCGGTAAAGACTGTCCCACGAATCAGGTGCATATCCGATGCCGAATTTTTTGAGCGTATCATCGTCTATACCGCGCTTTTTCATGTAATCAAAGCCCGGATTCGGAAGTCTGCGAAAAGCAGTATAGAAAAATTTCGCTGCTTCCCTGTTGATTTCGTAAAACTTTTCTTTTTTTTCACCGCTTCCGTGCCGGTTCCGTTTGATTTCTATGCCATACTCATCTGCAAGCTTCTGCACGGCCTCCATAAAATCGAGGTTGTAATAGCGTTCCGTGAAGCTGATTACATCTCCTGTTGCCCCGCATCCGAAGCATGTAAATCTCTGCTTTGTTTCAGAGACAATAAAAGAAGGTGTCTTCTCGTTGTGAAAGGGGCAGACCCCTTTGTAATTGCTACCGGCCCGTTTTAGCGGAACCACACGGCCAATCACATCAACTATGTTACACCTGCTTTTAATTTCGTCTATAAAATTGTCCCCATTTGTAAAAGCCACTTTTTCCCCTCACAAAACACAATATACGAGAATGCTAATCGTTCGTGCATTATTTTATTCTGCACAAATGGGTAATTTCCTTTTTTTTGTTTCAAAAAATTTTTTCTTTTTTGTTAAAGCTGTAATTTTATATAAACAGCACTTCCATATCAGCGTAATCCTGTAATCAGCTTAGGTATTCTCTGATAATCCGGCTTCTTGAAGGATGCTTCAGCTTTCTCAGGGCCTTTGCCTCAATCTGTCTGATTCGCTCTCTTGTAACCTCGAATTTTTTGCCGACCTCTTCGAGCGTTCTTGCTCTTCCGTCTTCGAGACCGAATCTGAGCTTCAGAACCTCCTGCTCTCTTGGCGTAAGCGTTGAAAGTACTTCGGCAATCTGCTCCTTGAGCATCGAAATTGCCGCTGCTTCGGATGGCTCCGGAACATCTTCATCCGGAATAAAATCACCGAGATGGCTATCCTCTTCTTCGCCTATAGGAGTTTCAAGTGATACCGGCTCCTGTGCAATCTTTAGGATTTCTCTCACCTTTTCCTCTGTAATATCCATTTCGGCCGCTATTTCTTCGGGTGAAGGTTCACGTCCGTATTCCTGCAGAAGCTGACGTGATACCCTGATGAGCTTGTTGATTGTCTCTACCATATGAACCGGAATACGTATTGTTCTTGCCTGGTCCGCAATGGCTCTTGTGATTGCCTGACGAATCCACCAGGTTGCATATGTGCTGAACTTGTATCCCTTTCTCCAGTCGAATTTGTCAACAGCCTTGATAAGTCCCATATTTCCTTCCTGAATCAAGTCAAGGAAAAGCATCCCTCTTCCGACATAACGCTTTGCAATACTTACCACAAGTCTGAGATTGGCCTCGCAAAGTCTGTTCTTTGCTTCTTCGTTTCCGGCTTCCATAAGCTTTGCCAGCTCAATTTCCTCATCTGCAGAAAGAAGAGGAACCTTGCCGATTTCCTTCAGATACATACGTACCGGATCGTCAACGGTAACACTCTTTGGAAGTGAAATCTCAAGAACATCGCCGTCATTATCATCTGATTCGTTTTCTTCCGGATCGTTGTCACCGCCGTTTTCTTTTTCAATCTCAAGCATTTCGATTTCGTCAGGCTCTTCAGATACAAGCTCTATACCCATGGAAACAAGACTATCGTAAACATCGTCCATCTGTTCCTTGTCAAGCTCGCTGCCTTCAAGGCAGTCCTCTACCTCACCGAAGGTAATACTGCCGCGGCCCTTTGCCTTTTCGATAAGTTCGCTGACATAATCCGGCTTTTTCTGTTGTCCTTCATCAATATTCATTTTTAAATCCCCCTATTCCGAAAAGCTAAAAAATGCTTTCGGGCATAACTAATTTCCTGCATAACGACATATATTCTCCGCTATCCTTTTTAACTTGCATACATACATCCCCTGAAAAGTTACAATTTTTCTGTTTGTAACAGGCGTATTTTCCCCTAAAAAGGAAAATGTGCAGATTATAAAACTGTCCACGCAATATTTTATTCTGCACAAATGCCTGTTTTCCTTTTTTATTTTTTGATTTTTTTCGTTTTTTAATTTTCGTTTCTTTTTTCTTCTGCAAAAGTCACTTGAAAATTTCCGAATACTTCGTCATTGCATACCTGTCTGTCATTCCCGCAACATAATCCTTTACGACTTCATTGACGCCGTAAACCGCAATCATGTCATAGCTTTCCTTCGGAAGCTGCATCGGATTTTCGACAAAATAATTGTACAGGCCGGAAATCATGCCCTCGACCTTTGCCAGCTCCTCCTGCTTCTTTACTACTCCGCTGCAATAGACATTTTCAAACATAAAGCTTCTGAGTATATCCATCTGTCTTTTGCATTCGGGACTCTGCATAATAATGTCCTTCCCGTCGCTGCTTTTGACCATGTCAAGAACGAGAGTGTTTATTCTTGTTCTGTGATCGTTTCCCAGAACATCTATTGCGGATTTTGGAAGCTGCTCAAAAGTGATAACACAGCTTCTGAGCGCATCGTCAATATCATGATTTATGTAGGCGATGCGGTCGCTTATCTTCACAACCTGACCTTCAAGCGTCACAGGCAGCTCAGGTCCTGTGTGATTAAGTATTCCGTCTCTTACTTCCTTTGTAAGATTCATGCCCATGCCCGGATTTCCTTCAAGCACCTCAACGACACGAAGGCTCTGGACATTATGCGAAAATCCCGAAGGATGTATTTTGTCAAGGAAGCTCTCACCGTTGTGACCAAACGGTGTGTGTCCCAGGTCATGCCCCAGTGCTATTGCTTCTGTCAGATCCTCGTTCAGCGCAAGTGCCCTTGCAATCGTCCTTGCAATCTGTGAAACCTCGATGGTGTGCGTAAGACGCGTTCTGAAATGGTCTCCTTCGGGAGCAAGAAATACCTGAGTTTTGTGCATAAGTCTTCTGAAGGATTTTGAGTGAATGATTCTGTCCCTGTCTCTTTGATAATCCGTCCTTACATCGCACTTTTTTTCAGGATAATCTCTTCCTTTGCTTTCTGCCGATTTTGAGGCAAAAGCCGAAAGAGTTTCAAATTCTCTTTTTTCCAGTTCTTCTCTGAGTACCATAAAAACCTCCCAAGCTGCAGAGTCCGGATCAGACTCCCGTATGTCCGAAACCGCCCGAGCCTCTTTCTGTTTCCTGAAGTTCTTCCGCCGGCTGCCACTCCACTCTTTCATAACGTGCAAATACAAGCTGTGCTATTCGTTCACCGTTTTTGATTGTAAATGGCTCCTCTCCGAGATTGACAAGCGCAACCCCGATTTCACCGCGGTAATCACTGTCGATCGTACCTATACCGTTGATAAGACTTATACCATGCTTTATTGCAAGACCGCTTCTTGCCCGCACCTGTGCCTCAAAACCCACAGGAATTTCAAGAAAAAGACCTGTCGGAACAATACATCTTTTCCCCGGTTGAAGTACAATCGGAGTATCTGTGAAAGCGCGAAGATCCATTCCGGCCGACCCTTCAGTTTCATATGCCGGAAGTATTCCGCTTTTGCTTCTTATCTTTACTATCATTTCTGCATAAATCCTCTTAAATCGAATTTTTTGTCTGTCACAACAGTTCCGCAGTAATTTTTCATATCGGTAATCAGGCCGGATACACGCTTAATATCATCTGTTGTCACGGCATCCACATTTTTGATGAATTCATCCTGAGAGAAAGTTCTGTCCAGAATTGTCATAAATTTGCCCTGAATCATCATCCTGCTGCCGATATTTTCCTGCCCGAATATATTTGATGCTTTCATCTGCTGCTTCGCCATATGAAGCTCATCTTCGGTAACACCGTCAGCGGCAAGAATTTCAAACTCATCACGGATTGCTCCGATTGTTTCCTTTACCTTGTCATGCGAAACGCCGGCATATACATTGAAATATCCCGTCCTGCTGTAGCTTCCGCCGCAGCTGAAAACAGTATATGCAAGGCCTCTTTCTTCACGGATGTTCTGGAAAAGTCTTGAACTCATGCTTCCTCCGAGGATTGCCGAAAGAAGTGTAACCGCATAATAATCCTGACTGTCAAGGCTGACTCCCGGAGTCATAATTGAAATATGGCTCTGCTCAATATCTCTTGTCTTAACCCTGAAAACAGGCTTATAGTTCCTTTCGCCGAATACCGGCTTTTCTTTTTTAGCTTTGAAGTCCCTGAATTTACCCTCAAAAATACTGCAGATATGGTCTTCGTCAATATTTCCGGCAACCGATACAACTATGCTGTCCTTAGTGTACTGTTCGTGTCTGAAATCCATCATCAGAGCGCGGTTAATTCCCTTTAGGGAAGTCCTCGTTCCGATAATAGGTCTTTCAAGCGGCGAGCCCTGAAAAATCTGCATAACAGAAGTTTCGTGAGCATCCTCGTCCGGTGAATCCTCCGTCATCTTCATTTCCTCGATAATTACCTTGCGTTCCTTGTTCATTTCGTTTTTGTCAAATACGGAATTCAGAAACATGTCAAGAAGTATATCGCATGCCTCATCCACATTGCTCGCAAGCGTTTTGATGTGGTAGCAGGTAGCCTCCTTGCCGGTAAATGCGTTCATCTGCCCGCCGATTCTGTCGGCTGCCTCCGCAAGTCCCTTTGCGGTTCTTTTCTCTGTTCCCTTAAACATCATATGCTCAATAAAATGCGAAATTCCCGATGTCTTTTCGTTTTCGTTGGCTGATCCCGTTCTGACCCAGATGCCTATGGAAACAGACTGAACATGAGGTATATTTTCCATAACGATGCGTACACCGTCGTCAATTATCTTTGTAATTACCATATGCTTTTTCTCCCTTATTTTTTCTCTTTATTTCCCATTTTGTTTGTTGTGGCGCGTCTTTTGAAATCAGCCCGAAATTCCTTCTCTGAGATTCGTAAATACATAAAGCACCTTCGCTGCCTGAGCTCTTGTTGCGCTGCCTTGCGGACTGAAATTACCTTCAGGCAGTCCGTTGATAATTCCAGCATTCACAACCTTGTCCACATATTCTGACGCCCATCCGCTTATTAGTGAAGCATCTGTAAATGCCACGACATTGCCGTTTTGAGGAATCTCGTATCCCACAGCCTTTGCAAAATTACAGAGCATAACCGTCATCTGTTCTCTTGTGATATTTGCATCCGGGCAGAAGAGATTTTCTCCCATGCCGTTTACTATGCCGTTTTCATAACCCCAGTTGACATAGTTGTAATACCACTCTCCTGCGGGAACATCGCTGAAGCCTGCCGGCACGCTTGCCGCAATGTCAAGTCCGTCGACGGATTTGGCAAGCATTGCAAGGAACTGTGCCCTTGTAACGTTATAATCCGGCGCAAACATATTGTCTCCGATTCCGCCGAGAATTCCTCGTGCCGCAAGCACTCCTATCTGCTGCTGTGCCCAGTGTCCGACAGTATCGGAAAAGTCGATTGTAAGCGCTCCCACCTGAACAGGTATTGTCGTTGTCTTTCCGTCAAAGGAAACATAAATATTTCCCTTCTGAGCTGTTTTTTCGCTTGCGACGAAAAGACCGTTTTGATCTATTGTTCCGATGTTTTCATCACATTTCCATTCAAAACAGCTGTCATTTGAATTTACCGTAAGCGTTCCAACCTTTGCGGTCATATTGATATCGACCTTCTGGTTTTTCTCAAGATAAACCTTTGAAACGCTCGGATACATGGTAATATCCCGGACAACCTCAACCTCCGTTGTTCCCGTAAGGTCGCCTGCAGTCGCATTTATCGTTGCACGGCCTGCCGTATTTCCCGCGGTAAATGTTCCGTCAGAAGATATGGTGCCGTAATTTTCATCGACGCTGTAGCTGATTTTCCCCGGAAGATTTGATATTTCGTACTTCGCATTTGCCGCACAGGTCGAGAGCTTTATTGAAGCTCCCGGCATCACAAGCGAAAGCGCCGGATAAAGCTTAAGATGCTCTGCCTCTGATGAAGTGCTTCCCGATTTGTAGCAAAGCAAAAGTCCGTTGGCAACAGCTCTTTCACTTCCTCCCGAAGGACTGTTTTTTCTTGTCGCGTTATTTTCAATTCCCGGCCATCTTGAGTAAATAGCGCTTGAACCGCCGCCATCAAGATTGAAAGCATAATCGCAGCCGAGTGAAATCATTATGTTTGCAAGATCCGGAAGCGATACTCCCTTTGAATGAGATGCCTGACGTCCGTCAATCTCATAAAGCACAATACTTCCGTCGGATTTGATTCCGAAAGCCGTTCTCGGATTTACCGATGTTCCGGAAGTGACGCATCTTCCGTTTTCAACAATTGAGTAATATATACCCATTGCTTCTTCCGTATCCTCAAGGGAATTGGCGTTTCCCGAATTAACATCATAAGTGTTGATTTCAACTTCCGAACCGGGAACAAGGCAGGAAAGAATACCCGATGTCGCCGAATTTGAAACGGTGGAAAGTACCAGCTGGTTTTCACCTATCGGCGTGTTGGCTGTATTTGTATTTACCGAAGCAACCGTTCCCTTCACCGTGCTGTTTACACGAAGCTGCATGCCTGTTTCATTGCTGCAGTTAATTACAACCTCAACATTTGAGCCTGTTGTTTTGGTGGATGATGCATAGTGTCTGTTGTAAAGATGCAGTCCGTTGGCCGAACCGTGAGGTACATTGAAAAAGTTTATCTGCGTGTTTGTCTTCTCTGTAATAGTGACAGGCTGTGCCACAACCTCACTTATTTCGCTTCCGTCAACCGCGGCGGAAGTAACAGTAACATTCTCCTCGCCCGTATATGCAATTGTTCCGTTGAGTGTAAAAGAAAGCGCCGCATACTTAAGCGATGCCTTTCCGTCACTGTCAAACGCTATTACACGGTCCGGCGCATATCCCGAAGTAACGATATTGCCCCCGTGAATAACAGGATTCTTAGGTGTTCCCGAAGAAGTGTCAAACAAGTCTCCGTTGATTGCCGCAACAACTTTGTAGCCCTGTTCATTTGCGTATTTAATCATATTTTTCAGCGTATATTTGCCCCTGACTTCACCGTTGAAAACATACGGAACAAGTCCGCTTTCCTCAGGATTTGATTCTACCCAGTAAGCATGCTCAATGCCGTTTGAGGGATGATTTCCTATCATTTCGTTGTATGTCGTGCCATCAAATATCTGCTCTTTTGAATTGTAGTAAACTGTGCCGAAACCGTTTTGATAAGTAAAACCCGTAAAGCATGAAAATGCTAAAATTGCAATAAGTAATAATGAAATTAATTTAGTCAGTTTCTTCCCGGTCATTTTTTGTTTTTCCTCCGTTTTGTCTTTTGATAATTCACCGGCTGTGCCGGATTTTGTCATTTAATATTTTCTGTTCACGTAATCATCGATTCGTGATTTTTTACGGACCTCGGTGAAAACGCCTTCGCGCCTGAGTTCCTCAAGAATTCCCGTATTAATGCTGTGAAATACCGCATCCTCAAAGCGGTAACCGTCAAGATATTCACACTCGAGAATTACGACTTCAAAGAGCCTGAAATTTAATGCTTCAGACTTGCTTTTCACAAAATACGCCTCTACGTTTTCATAATCAAGAAAACGCAGCAACCGTATAAGAGCGTCATCCTTTTTTCTGTAATACTGCCTTATATTTTCTTCAAGCTCACGCATAAGCTCCGGATGCTTTTCCTCGAGCTTTTTGTCTCTTGCCTGAAGCTTTCCGTATTTTGCAAGCGCATTGTAATACTGATAATTATAAATCCCCTTTTCGAACGAATCTATCTTTTTGAACGGTTTCAGATTCATTCTTCTGATGTGGAAATAATTTTCCTCAATAAATTCTTTCTTTGTGAGATCACCTTTTTTATACAAAAAGAAAAGAGCATCTCTTTCCTCGAAAAATATATCAAAAGTGGTTTTGTGCGGCTGCACCGGCATATCTATCACTCTTCCTGTTCTTTTTCTTCACTATCCGCACTGCCGTGCCTGAACCGTGCCGTGATTTCATCTTTGTAAAGCCAGCATGCTATGACGATTGCAAGAATAATCATGCAGATATTTCCGGCCATTTTTCCCGCATACATGGAAACAAGTTCCGTGACAAAAATAACACCCACAAACATCAAAATAACAAGCCCGAACTGGATTCTTCCGAGCTTTCTTACTTTCTTTTTTTCTTCTTCACGCTGCTGTGCCGTATATTCCTCAAGTTTTCTCATAATAATTCTCCCGTACAAACAAGTATTTTATCATATATGCGTTCATTATTCCATAAACTAAATATTAAAAGAGACCGCAAAAGCGGTCTCCCGTAAAATCAAAGATAAAACCTGCAAACGGCCTCTTATTCAACTCTTGCCTCTCCCTTAGGGAAGCATGCTCCGATAGCAAGAACAACAGCCGTGAGGATAAGGAATGCAAATACTGCCTTTCCGTGTGCGAAATAAGCGGCGATAACCATGAATACGCAGCCGCACAGTGCAATAAAAGGCACAACAAAGCGCTTAACCGGATGAAGTCCCTTTTCCTTCTTCATCATTGCGATAAAGATCGGAATATAAATCAGATAAAGAGTAACAATCGGAAGCTCCGAGGAGTCAAAGCTGAAGAATCCGAACCATGGATCGGTAAGATTTGCTCCGTAGAAGTAAAGCAGCCAGAGTGCCGCAAGAAATACTCCCGCAACTGCCGAGTTTGTAGGCATATTTGTGCTTGGGTCAACACGTGCGAATACTTCTGCCTTAGGTCCTGCTTTTCTTGCCGCAAGCGAATAAATACCTCTTGTGCATCCTACCATAAGGCCGTTAAGCGTGCCAAGGCATGAGATAATTACAAAGATAAACAAAAGCGTTCCGCCTACGGATGTGAAGATATTTTCGAATGCAAGCTTTGCTCCCGCTTCTCCGCCTGCCATGAGTGTTTCGTTTGTAACAGCTCCCGCAAGACCTACGTAGTAAAGGATATAAACAAGCATAATTATAAATGTACCGCCGATAAGCGCAATCGGAAGATTCTTTTTCGATTCCTTGAGTTCTGCGTTGATACTTGTTGCAATAATCCATCCTTCGTATGCGAATGCAGTTGCGACAACGGCAGTGAAAAGAGCCGTCTTTGTATCAACCGGAACTACTACTGTAGTGAAGTTTTCAACAGTCATACCTGTTTTCAGTCCGACAATTGTTCCTACTATGGCCATAAGGAACAGCGGAATCAGTTTGATAATTGTTGTTGCAACCTGGAATTTCCCGGCAATAAACGGTGCAAGAGCATTAACCGAATAGCTTGTCACAAGATAGAAACATGCAATAACCATGCACTGTCCTCCGACAATGTCCCATCCGAAAAGCACGCAGGTATAACGTGCCGATACCCATGCAAGAACAGATGTGATAGCCGGTGTATAAACAACTGCCATAAACCATCCGAGAAAATATGCGTATTTGTGACCCATTGTAGCTTCAGCATAATCCACTACTCCGTTCACATACTGATATCTTGTAGCCATAACGGCAAAAGTAAATGCGCATGAAATCATGATAACACCACCGATGATCCATGCGAGAATGCCAAGAGGAAGATTTCCTCCCGTACAGTTGAGTACCTTCTCAGCTTTGAAAAATACACCACTGCCCACTACGATTCCGACTACCATACACATTGCGGTAATCAGACCATACTTCTTTTCTAATTGTGATTCCAAAATTATTCCCTTCCTTCAAATAAGATATTATTGCGCGCCACAGACCTGCTGAACCTACATGCGCCCACATGTTATTTTCTATGGCATTACTTTAACATTTTAACACAATAAAGATATTTTGCAATGCCCGAATTATTATCAAGCCTACAAATCAAACATCGGGAGCTCTTGTAACGGCTGCCTCACGCCCGACAGCAAAAAAGTACAGACACCGGTGTTTGCTCCGGTGTCTGCGGATTTAGTGAGATGTAAGCTCAATTGTCTTTACTATGTTTCGCTCCCTGACCTTTCCCGGCGTTTCAAGCCTGTCTATAATCTCATTCGAATGCTTTACTATGAGACCTTCGGAATCGATCCAGTAGGACATGACTCTCTTCTGAGTCGTGTATGTGGCATCGCTGCTGTTGTTTTTTGCAATGGCTTCGTTGAATTTTTCGTTCATTTTCAGAGTATATCTTGTCAGGTCGCCTTCGGTTGTCACCTCAAAATCTTCTGCGATGAACTCCTCCGAAGGTAAATACATCATATACTCTATGCTCGGATGAATTGAGTAATGACCTCCGGCATCTTCGATTTTTTTCCAGAGCTCTTCGTTTGTCTGTACGCGGTCATCCTCACATGTGTATTTAACGCCGTCCTTCTGCCTCAGTCCCGAAAAGACGCAGCTTCCGTCAGGACTGTAGCTGTATGTATACTCGGAATAATCATATTTCTTTCCGCCTATTTTGTTGTAGACAACAGTCGATCTTATATCATCGACAACATTCTCAACCTTGTCCACGGACGGATATGTTGTCGTTTCATTGCCGACAAACGTTTCCGTAAGCGTACCTCCTTCAAGGTTTGAAAAAGCTGTCATGGCGTCGTTAATTTCCTTAAATTTGCTCTTTTCATTATCGCCGCAGCCCGTACAAAGCGATACAACACATATGACAAGAATTAATACGGCTGCGCGAATCAATGCACTCTTCTTTCTCATTTTGTACTCCTTTTCCCACATAAGACATCCTGTATATGTCTGCCGCAGCTGTCTTTTCGGCAGCATTTCCGGCACCTACAGTTTGAACCGGTATCCGGCACCCCATATTGTTTCTATATATTTTGAATTTGTACTGTCGTCTTCGATTTTTTCACGAATACGGTTTATGTGAACAGTAACCGTTGCCGTATCGCCGAAGGAATCCATTCCCCAGATTCTGTCAAAGAGTTTTTCCTTATCAAAAACTATATTCGGATTTGACGCAAGGAAAAGAAGAAGTTCAAATTCTTTATTTGTCAGCTTGACTTCCTTTTCTCCTACAAACACTCTCCATGCTTCCGGCTGAATGCGAAGATTTCCGGCAACTATTTCTTTTTCGGTATTTGTTTCTTTTCCCGAAGCTGATTTTTTTGTAAGTCTTTCATAGCGTTCAAGATGAGCCTTTACCCTCGCAACAAGCTCACCGGGGCTGAAAGGTTTTACTATATAATCATCTGCGCCGGCACCGAAGCCTTTAATCTTGTCAATGTCTTCCTTCCTTGCCGTAACCATCAAAATAGGCATATCTTTTTCACTGCGCAGCTGTTTGCATATTTCAAAGCCGTCTTTTCCCGGCAGCATTAAATCGAGAAGCAGCAAATCGTAATCGGCATTCATTGCCTTGGAAAGGCCTGTTTCGCCGTCGTAAGCCATATCAACCTCAAAGCCGTTGACTTCAAGATAATCCTTTTCGAGCTGTGCTATACTTTTGTCATCTTCCACAATAAGTATCCTTTTCATGATTTAAACTCCTTTTTTACAAAACAGCATACAACTAATTCAAAATCTCATTAATGCAAAATCTCATCCGAAATCGTTTTTTCCGCTGCCGGAATGCTTATACAGTATTCGAGACCGCTATTGTTTCTCGGAATAATTGTGCCTTTGTGTGCCGTAATAATCCTGTGCGTTATCGCAAGTCCGAGTCCGCTTCCCTCACTTGGCCTTGTTCTTGCCGGGTCTCCCCTGAAAAACGATTCGAACAGTTTGTCAAGATATTCCTCTGCCACTCCCGGTCCGTCGTCGCCTATCACAATTACAGCCAGTTCCTTTTCGGCGTCAAAATACGATTCGACATGAACATTGCAGGTTTCCGCAACAGAATATTTGAGACTGTTTGAAAGGATATTTGAAAGAACTCTTGAAAACTGCTCAATGTCAATCTCAGCGAAAACGTCTTCAGGAATATCATTGTGGTTTACAATAAACAGATTTCTGTCAATCATTTCGTCCGCTGCCTGAACAAAATAATCATCGAGATATTTTCTTACCGAAACACTCTCAAAACTGAACGGGAACTTTCCCATATCCAGCTTTGAAAAGAGGAACAGACTGTCTACAAGACTGTCCATTTCAATAGCCTTTGTTTTAATTGTACGAAGATAATGCTCCTGCTTTTCCGGTGTCGAGGCAATGCCGTCAAGGAGCCCTTCAACGTAACCCTTTATCGTCGTAAGCGGCGTTCTCAGGTCGTGTGAAATTCCCGCAAGAAGTTCCTTTCTGTTTTCTTCGTAACGACTCTGCATCTCAATTGAAGCCTTCAGCCTGAGCCTCATACGGTCAAAGTCCGAGCACACTTGCGAAAACTCGTCCTGCCCGTCATAACGCATCTCAAAATCAAGATTTTCTTCCTTTATCTGATTTGCCCCGAATCTCAGGAGATCGAGCGGAACTATAATCCTGCGAAGCATATGCTTTGTCAGTACAAGATCGACAAGTGCGATAATTGCAATAGCAATAATTCCGACAAGAAGCATGCATTTTAGCAGAAGGTCGTTAAGTTCGGTTTCGAGGTGTTGAACTATAATATCATCCTCAGAATAACTCCCGCTTAGCACAAGAGACTCAAGCTGCTCGATTCTGCTGCTGTAAATGTCCATAAATGCCGAAAAAACGCCGATGCTTATAAATGTAATAAGCACAACAGGCAGCCCCAGCATAAGTATATTTGAAATGATCAGTCGTGTTTTTATTTTTATCTTCATGTAATGACGGTACTACCCTTTCTCATTCATACAAACAAAGCCATAATGCTGTTTGAAATATCTATTCCTTTTCGAGTCAGTCTGAAATTATCGTTATTTAAACTCAGCAATTCGTTCTTTTCGTATTCCTTAAGCTGCGGAATACATCCCCTGTAAACTTCAAAAAACGACCTTCCGAACCTTGCGGAAAATTCGCCGAGATTTATTCCTTCGGTCTTTCTCAGTCCGGTAAAGACAAATTCCGACATGTCATCGTCCTTCGTGTTTCGCACAATATCTTCGGACTGTACACACGGCGCAAAGAAAGCTTCTGACTCTTTTTTCGGACTGAATTCTTCACCGCATAATGATGTGATATATTCGTCTGCGTTTTCTCTGTTGAAAAAACGGCAGCCTGCAAAATAAGAATGTGCGCCTGCACCAATTCCCAAATATTCATCAAGTGACCAGTATTTCAGGTTGTGCCGGCACCTTTTGCCCGGCACGGAGGCATTTGAAATCTCGTAATGCTCATATCCTTTTTCTTCAAGCACCGCAATGGCCTCATGGTACATTTTTCTGTCAAGCTCATCAGAAGGAAGATCTAATTCCCCTTTCTCAAACATATCGAAAAACGGAGTGTTTTCCTCAAGCTGCAGACTGTAGAACGAGATATGCTCAGGTCTGAGCGCAAATGCTTCATCAAGTGTTTTTTTCCACAGATTCATATCGTGACCCGGTATCGAAAACATCAGGTCGAGATTAATGTTCTGAAACCCGGCGCTTCTGAGAAGATGAAAGCTTTCTTTTGCCGTCTTTGAATCATGAATTCTTCCGAGAATACGCAAAAGTCCGTCGTCAAATGACTGAACTCCCATGCTCACTCTGTTTATTCCCGACTTAATGTATGTATTAAGTTTAGTTTCAGTGAGTGTCCCCGGATTGCATTCTATCGTGATTTCGGCTCCATCCGACAGGCGAAAGCTTCCGGCAGTCTGCTCAAGAATCTCTGATATATATTCGGCCGGAATTACTGAAGGTGTCCCGCCGCCGATAAAAACCGTATCGACAAAATACGAATCTGCAGCAAGCCTTCCGTAAAAATCAATTTCGTTTTTCACGGCATCCGTATATTTTCTGAAAAGCAGCAATGCAGCTTCTGTAAAATCACATGCCTGACCGTTGGCGGATCCGGCCTGCCCGAATGCAGATTCACTCCCTGCTGTGCTGCCGTAAATCCCGGTGCCCGCCCCCGCGGCACAAACCCCGACTGAATTGAACGCGCAGTAATTACACTTTCTTATGCAAAACGGAATATGAATATAAAGACCGAGCTTATTTGTTGTCATCATATTTGAGAACTGCTGTAAACGCCTCCTGAGGCACCTCAACGGTACCGAACTGACGCATACGCTTCTTTCCTTCCTTCTGCTTTTCAAGAAGCTTCTTTTTTCTTGAAATATCGCCGCCGTAGCACTTTGCAATAACGTCTTTTCTGTAGGCTTTGACAGTTTCCCTCGCTATTATTTTCTGACCGATGCATGCCTGAATCGGAACCTCAAACTGATGCATAGGTATAATTTCCTTGAGCTTTTCACATACGAATCTTCCTCTTGCATATGCCTTTGATTCATGCACAATCATCGAAAACGCATCGACAAGATCCTTGTTGAGAAGAATGTCCATCTTTACAACGGAAGACTTTTCATAACGTGCAAACTCATAATCAAGAGAGCCGTAACCCCTTGTCTTTGATTTGAGCGCATCGAAGAAGTCGTAAATTACCTCGTTAAGCGGCATCTCATAATGCAATTGTACTCTTGTCTCCGTAATATATTCCATATGAATCATCTTTCCGCGTCTTTCCTGGCAGATTTCCATAATGCTTCCGACATAATCCTTCGGAATCATGATATCGGCCTTTACAATCGGCTCCTCGATATGGTCGATTTCCATCGGAGACGGCAGATTTGTAGGGTTTTGAATCATCTGAACGCTTCCGTCATTCATGACAACGCGGTAAATAACGCTCGGTGAAGTTGTAATAACGCCAAGGTCGAACTCTCTTTCAAGTCTTTCGACAATGATTTCCATATGAAGAAGACCTAAAAAGCCGCATCTGAAACCAAATCCCAGAGCAGTCGAAGTCTCGGGTTCAAACAAAAATGCCGCATCGTTTACCTGTAATTTTTCAAGTGCATCCTTGACGCTTTCATACTTCTCGCCCTCTGCCGGATAAATACCGCAGTAAACCATTGACTGCACCTTTTTGTATCCCGGAAGCGCTTCCTCTGTCGGATTTTCATCAAGTGTAATTGTGTCACCAACTCTCGCATCGCGGACCTGCTTGATGCTTGCGCAGATATATCCTACCTCGCCTGCCTTAAGTTCGCTGCACGGAACAGGACCCGGCGAATGATATCCCACCTCTGTAACCTCGTATTTTTTGTTTGTGTTCATCATGCGGATAATATCGCCCTTTTTCACCTTGCCGTTGAAAATACGCGAATAAATGACAACGCCTTTGTAATTATCGTAGTATGAATCAAAGATAAGGGCCTTGAGTTTTCCTTCGGCATCGCCCGATGGAGGCGGTACATTTTTGACGATATCCTCAAGAACGTCTTCGATTCCTATTCCCTCTTTTGCCGAAATCAGAGGTGCTTCGCCTGCTTCGATTCCTATGATATCTTCGATTTCCTCTCTGATTTCCTCAGGTCTTGCGCTCGGCAGATCGATTTTGTTCAGAACAGGCAGTATTTCAAGATTTTCATCCAGCGCCAGATAAACATTTGCGAGCGTCTGAGCTTCAACTCCCTGCGTTGCATCGACAATAAGGACTGCTCCCTCACATGCCGCAAGGCTTCGTGAAACCTCATAATTAAAGTCGACATGACCCGGAGTGTCTATAAGATTGAAAATATATTCGTTTCCGTCCTTTGCTTTGTATGCAAGTCTTGTTGTCTGCAGCTTGATGGTAATTCCTCTTTCTCTTTCGAGGTCCATATTGTCGAGGAACTGCTCCTTCATATCTCTCTTTGCAACAAGGCCTGTATTTTCTATAATACGGTCCGCCAGTGTTGACTTGCCGTGATCTATATGTGCAATAATGCTGAAATTTCTGATGTATTTCTGATAAGAATCCATAATCTCTCCTGTAAAACATAATTATTCACGATTATTGTAACATAGCGTGATGTCAAATTTCAAGACATGACAAAAAAAGGCAGAAACTGTATGTCGTCTGCTGTTTTCTGCTTTTTTTATTCTGTTTTCTGCTGCTTGCCGGCCGCATCAGGGCCGATCCCGGCGCCTTTCTCTGGCGGCCGCATCAGGCCGATTCCGGCGCCTTTCTCTGGCGGCCGCATCAGGCCGATCCCGGCGCCTTTCTCTGCGCGGCCTCCGGGCAAAGACAAACCTCTTTTGCCGCAACTGAAAAAGCCCCGCAAATGCAGAGCCTTCATATTGATGTATTTTCTTTTTCCTTGTCATCTTCAGCCAGAAAATCACAAAGCATTTTTGCATACTCCTGCGTATGATAATATATAAACTGGCCGTGCCCAAGCCCCGGAATGACAACCACCCGCAGCTGAGGGATATACCCTTTGAGAATAACGGCACTCTTTTTGGGAAAAGTTTCAAACGATCCGTATATCATCATGACCGGTATATTTCGCTCCTTCAATTTTTCCGGAACCTCGTACGAAAAAAGTGAAAGGCAAACATTCATAATCGTCTCATTCGAAACGTTATCGTAAAACATCTCAATGGGAGCATTGTTGTCCTTTCCCATCGCCATATCGCGCAGCAATCCGACCGGCTGCTTTCCGCTTTTGAGCCTTTCTATCTGCTTTACAAACCCCTTGGCCACAAAATCGGAAAAGATTCCGAAGCCTGCTATAAACGGTGCATCAAGAAATACCTTTTCAATGCGTATATTGCCACGCGCAAGAAGCTCGACGGCAAGCGTTCCGCCAAGTGAAAATCCCGAAACAGCATACAGGCTTCCGTCAAAATTCTCAAAAACATATTTTTCAATCCTGTCGCAGGCATCGCTGACCGAGACAAAATCGCCTTTTTCTGTATCGCTGTGGCCGTCCACTTCCCACATAATTACAAAGTAGTCCGAAAGATAAGGAATAAGCGGTCCGTAGCATACCTTTGCGCTTGTTCCCATACCGTGGATAAGCAGTATTTTCTTCATGTTTCTGTCGCCGTAAGTAAATGCCACTTTCTTCCTCCCGCTTTGCGCTGTTTCCCCGCTTTGCGCTGTTTCCCCGCTTTGCATGATTTTGCCGTGCCGGTTTTTCTTTTCAGCCGGTGAGCATTACGCACGATAATCACAGAAGAATTCTGTAATCTTCAACCTTCTTTGTAATTTTGCTTTCGTCGAGATAATCAAGGATTGCCATAGCATATTTTCTTGATGTTCCGAGTATGTCGCGGAATTCACCGAGCGTAATCCTGCCTCCGTTTTCCGCAATTTTCGCTTTCATGTTCTCAACAGCCCATTCGAAAGCCGAACTGTCAATATAGTACTGGAAATTCAGTCTGACAAGGCTCCCCGATGCTGCAAGCGCCTCTATAATATGCTTTGTATTTTTGCGGTCTTTTTCCGAGGCGAGAATTTCATCGACCGTCGGCATCTCAAAGCGTTTTTCCCTGTATTGAGCCAGAATGCGTTCCTTAAGTCCCGTCATCTGGGATGATTCCCGGATTTTAAAATCGAAAAGAGAAATCCTGTTACCAGTATCTTTGATAAAACGGTCATTAATCATTTCTCCCATCAGATCTTCCACTGCCCTTTTGTCATTTTGGTGCAGTGCTTCCGAAAGCTTTGATTTGAATTCTTCCTTCGAAAGGCCTTCTGACATTTTGTTTTCTTCATGATATTTTGAAAGAATTTTCTCCGCTGCTTTCTTTGAAATTTCTATATAATCCTCATGAATATATACGCCTTTGCCAAGCTTTCTGATTTTCTTTTCCTGAAGAAGCTCCCCAAGAAGGCTCTGTGTTTCCTCTCCGGAAAGTCTCTGCTTGAGTGCAAGCTTCTTCATATCAAGAAGTTCGCTGCTTTTTTCCCGGATAACCTGAAGAAGCACGTCTTTTTCGCTTCCGGCATCCTTAAGCTGCAGCTCGGAAATAACCTTTTCATCGGACCTTTTGTGCTTTTTCGGCGTTACCTCAAGAATCCTTCCGCCGCCGACTGTAATAAGCGGCGAGAAAAACCTGATTATAAACCTGTCGTTTCTTCTGACTGCGATTTCTTCCTCAAGCCTCAGCTGGCAAAAACAGCTTTCACCTGCGGAAAGCAAATCGCTTTCAAGCAGAACAACTTTTGCAACGGCTTCAGAGGCTCCACAGTAAAAATGCACACGCGAACCGTTTGCGACACTCTTTGCGGCATCCCTGAACATTTCAAGCTTCACATCAAGCATCATGCTCGGTTCGAGCGAATCCGGCTTTGCAAGGACAGTTCCCCTTTCGAGTTCTTCTTTTTTGATGCCCTGAAGATTGAGCGCCGTCCTCTGTCCGGCAAACGCTGCCTCCACCTTGTCGTTATGCACCTGGACATTGCGGATTTTTGCAAGCTTTCTACCCGGATAAATCATTATTTCGTCGCCGGTTTTAATAGTTCCTTCCATCAGCGTACCGGTAACGACCGTACCGAAACCGTCTATTGCAAAGACTCTGTCTACAGGCAGTCTGAAAAGAATATCGCTGTCATTTTTGAGCAGAGAATCATCGATGTTTCTGACAATAAGTCTGCGCAGTTCTTCTATATTGTAGCCGTCATAAGAAGATACTTCTATCTCGTCGCAGTTCTCCATAAATGTACCCGCAACAAGCTCATGAGCATCCTCTTTGACAAGCTCAATCCAGTCTTTATCCTCAACCATGTCGCGCTTTGTATATACGATAATACCGCGCTTGATGCCAATCATGCTGAGAATTTCAAAATGCTCCCTGGTCTGCGGCATCACGCCCTCATCGAGCCCGATTACAAGAAGCACAAGGTCGATTCCGCCTATTCCCATAAGCATGTTTCTTACAAATTTTTCATGGCCCGGAACGTCGATGACCGATATGTTGTAATCACCGTAGGTCATGTCGGCAAATCCGTTTTCTATTGTAATTCCGCGCTTTTTCTCTTCCTTGAGTCTGTCGCAGTCAGTACCGGTCAGAGCCTTGATAAGGCAGGTTTTTCCGTGATCGACATGTCCGGAAGTGCCAACAATAATGTTTTTCATAAATAAAATCCTTTCGGTTGTGTTAAGTTTTAGTTTGACAACGCATTAAGTCATTATTTTGTGCCTGGAATTTCCGCAAGTCTGTCGGCAATCAGATTGAATTCGCATTCTTTAATCGTTCTCAGATCGAAAATCAGTCTGTCGTTTCTTATGCGCGCAACTATAGGAAGATCTCCCATATGAAGAAGCCTGTCAAGCGCCGCGGCAGTAAAATCATTATGAGAAACAGCAACCACCGCATTTTTCATCGTGCATCCCGGTGCCGAACCGCCGCCAACAAGGCCTTCATCCTCAATAATTTCACACGAATACCCGGCATTTTTGCTTTCAATGACGGTTTTCAATTTTTCCGCCCCGTCCTTAAGTTCATCAAAGCTCCTTGTAAGCATACGAAGTACCGGAATATTCTTTTTTGCGTCTTCCGGATCGTAATACTCCGAAAGTGTTGCCTCCATCGCTGCAATCGTCATCTTGTCGACTCTTACAACTCTTGCAAGCGGATGGGATTTCATCATATCGATATATTTTTTCTTTCCTGCTATAATGCCCGCCTGCGGTCCTCCAAGAAGCTTGTCGCCCGAAAACAGCACGACATCCGCGCCCTCATCAAAGCCTGATTTTACAGAAGGCTCAAGGATTCCGATATCCGAAAGGTCTGCCATAAGTCCCGAACCTATATCATATATCACAGGAATATCGTATTTCTTTGCAAGGCCTTTCAGTTCCCTGACGGAAACATCTTCGGAAAAGCCTATAATTTTGTAATTTGAAGTATGCACCTTTAAAAGCGCTGCCGTATTTTCGTTGATTTTTCTTTCATAATCGCTGAAATGTGTCTTGTTTGTAGTTCCGACTTCCACAAGGAATGCACCGGACTCTGCCATAATATCCGGAATTCTGAAGGAACCGCCGATTTCCACCAGTTCTCCTCTTGAAACAATCATTTCCTTTCCTCTTCCGATAGCTGCCATTGTCAGCATGGTTGCGGCAGCATTATTGTTTACAATCATTGCAGCTTCCGCACCGGTAATTTTTTTGATAATGCCCTCAAGATGGTCGTGTCTTGAGCCACGGCAGCCTTTTGACGGATCGTATTCGAGTGTTGAATAACTGCACGCAACGGAATTAACCGCCTCAATTGCAGCTTCGGAAAGATTTGAACGTCCGAGATTTGTATGAAGAACCACTCCCGTTGCATTTATAACAGGTCTGAGACTTTTTCTGCGTGCTGCCGTAAGCGATTCCCTGATTTTTGAAATTATCGCCTCGGCTCCGAAGGTCCCTGCCTTTTCGGAATCATCGTATTTCCCTTCAAGAATATCCTTTCTGAATGCTTCGATGGCATTTCTCAGCACATCCACAAGCTTTTCCCTCGGCATCTGCTCCATAAATGCCTTTACTTCGTTCATTGAAAGAAGTTCATCAATTTTCGGCAGTTTTCTCAACAATTCTTTGTTCATAAGTAATTCTCCCTGCGTCCGGACAATAGTGTCCGCCTCCGTGTCCGAATTTTGCTTCCGGATTCAGCATCCGCCTTCGTATCCAAATTCCGGATTCCGGCAAATAAAAAAAATGGCGGGAGTATATGAGAATCGAACTCATCCAAGAGGCTCCTAACCCCTCGCCCCGGTTTTGAAGACCGTAGGGCACACCAGCACCCATCTACCCCCATGCATCAAAAAAAGCGCCTGCTTTCTGCATAAAAACCATGTGATATTCCGCACCATTTTTTCTCTGAATTTTAATATTTTTTGTGGTTTTGAATTCCTTCACCCACGTCTTTAATTTTAATATAAAACCCCATAATTTGCAACCTTATACAAGCATATTTTCCAAATAATTACGGATACTTCGCAAAAATTTTTTTGCCCGTTTTTCTTGATTTTTCAACGAATTTACTTCCCTATTTTTCTTGTAATTACCATACTTTGGATGTATATTATAATTGTGAACCGATGAAGCTTATTTTCGTGTTCAACAAACGGATTTTTTCATCTGTAAGGAGATTCGATATGTCAGAAAAAAACAAGATTAAACTTACCGGTTTTGCCACACACGGCGGCTGAGCCGCCAAAGTCGCTCCGGGCGACCTGACACAGGTTCTGTGTCAATTACCGAAAATTAACGATCCGGATCTTCTTGTAGGTTTTGATACTGCAGATGATGCCGCAGTTTACAAAATATCCGAAGATCTCGCCCTGATTCAGACGGTTGATATTTTTCCGCCTGCTGTTGATGACCCTTTTGAATACGGAATGATTTCCGCAGCAAATGCTCTTTCGGATGTTTATGCAATGGGCGGCATACCAAAGCTTGCAATGAACATACTCTGTATTCCGGAAGACTTTGAAAACGAATACACTCTCGAAATCCTGCGCGGCGGATACGACCGCTGCATTCTTGCAGGTGCAACTGTATGCGGCGGTCATACAATTAAAGATACTGTTCCGAAGTACGGTCTTTCGGTATCCGGTTTTGTTCATCCGAAAAAAATACTTTCAAATGCAGCCGCAAAAGAAGGCGATGTTCTGATACTTACAAAAGCTCTCGGAACAGGCATTCTGTGCACGGCAATGAAGGCTGACATCCTTGACAGGGCCGCCTCCGCTGCCGCAATCGAATCGATGAGCCTGCTCAACAAAACCGCCGCGGAAATCATGTCTGATTTTCCGGTAAACGCCTGCACTGATGTAACAGGCTTCGGTCTTGTCGGTCATGCTTTTGAAATGGCTGCGGGTTCTGACAAAACCATTATCCTCGACAGCAAAAGCATTCCCATACTCCCCGGCGCACTCGAGCTTGCAGGCGAAGGCATTGTCCCCGCAGGTGCATATGCAAACCGTGATTATACAGGCTGCAGCATAGGGGAAATGCCCGGCGGTTCTCCTGCGGAGCTTGCAAGAACAGATGTTATGTTCGATCCGCAGACTTCGGGCGGCCTTCTTATTTCACTTCCCGAAAAAGAAGCAATCCGCCTTCTTTCACGTCTCAGGGACGAAATACCGTGTGCCGCGATTGTTGGATATGTTGAAAATTACAAAGAAAAACCTGTTTTTATTAAATAACGGAAAAACCCCGGGCTGAACGCTCGGGGTTTTCCGGCTTTTATGGACGTATACTTGAGTAAGCAACCTGATGTTCTTATCCCAGTATAACACTTTTGGCTTCTTCAGGCCTGAATTCGGCCTTGCAGTCGTACTTATTGAAAGTACTGTATTCGGAAAGTGCTCTTCCGTCAAGGAAATAGCTTCTGATGAAACGCTTTCCGTCAACACAGGTCCAGTTTTCCCTGTCCCATGTCAGATATCCGTCAGTTCTGGTTGCATCGAAAACGAAATCAACCTGCCTGTCCTGATGAGCTACCATATCAAGAATTTCTTCCGATGTAAGGTCCAGATCTTTTTTGTTAATTGCATCTTTTACCAGCATTTCAAATCCTCCTAACCGATATAACCTGCTGCCTTGAGAAGTTCTTCCGCTTTTGCATGATTTGCTTCGCTCATCATTACAAGCGGACCTGTGCAGCCCATACCTGTTTCGGCATAAATACCGGCCTTCCACAGAACCTTTGCGGCATCTTCAAGATCCATAACCTCGATTCCCGGAATGGAAGCCGTAACCGGTTCTTTTTCAGGGCATTTAATTTCTTCTTCTGCGGCGGATGCCTTTGCGGATGACTTTCTCGCTTCAAGAATTTTCGAAAGTCCTGCCTTTTCGGCAGCTGCAAATTCTTTCTTTGCAACTTCGAAAACCTTTCCCCTTACAAGCTGTGCCGCATATTCGATAGCGTTTGCTATTACAGGATATCCCGAAGCTCTTGAGATAATCAGAATCAGTTTTTCATAATCCTTACCGATTCCGGGACCGTAAGCATATCCTGTTGCTTCAAAGCTTCCGCCTGTTGTATATGAGGAAAATACCTTGATCATTACATTTCCTGTGAGAGAATCCATGACCATGATGTCAGGAACGCCCTGAAGCAGATCGTTACCTCTCATAACAGCTCCGCCGTCAGCTCTTGCCGAAGATGCCCATTCAAATTCATAGCCGCCTTCTTTGAGCTGATTCAGTGCAATTTCACACTGACGCGCGCCGTCGACATTGAGAATGCCGAGTGTAGGATTTGCAACGCCGCAGGCTTTCGCGGTAATAATTCCGTAGATTGCGTTTTTAATCATGCCTTCGATACGGTCACCGCTTGATGTTCCTGTTGTATTTGCAATAAACATCTCTTTTCCGACAGCAGGTGTCACAACTCTTCCGACGGTCGAAACTCCGATCGGAAACGGAAAATGCATCGTAACGGCTCCGTCAACAGTACCGTCTTCTACCATTTTTTCCATAACCTTGTGACCTTCCTCGTCATCCGAAACTTTGACTGTAGTCACACCTTCCGCTTCAAGAGTACCTATGTAATAAACATCTATCCCTTTTGATGCCGCAATCAGTGCAGCCTTCATTGCGTTTTCTTCGCCATGCTCGCTGCCCATACCTGTAAGGGCGATTTTAGGCTTCGGACCGAAAGAACCGGTCTCAAGTCCTTCTGCCATTTCCATAAAGGTCCTGGCAATGGTTTTTTCTAAACTTGCCATCGTAAACCTCCTATTCAGCCTGTTCCATAAGTGCAGCGGCAAAATCTTTCATGGCCTTTGCAATAAGGCCCTTTACTTCTGCTTCGCTTACTCCGCCTTCAGCCTGATTATTTCCGTCATTTGCTTCGATAACGAAGGAAACTCCGTCAAAGAGGTTAGTCATACGGCCGAGGAATAACGATCCTTTTCCGATAATCATCGCATTCTTAATCTTTCCGGCAAGGATATCATCCTTTGCAAATCCGATATACGGAACGCCCGAAGGAATGTGACCCTGTGTAGGTGCCCATCCGACAAGACCGTGTTTTGCAGGGAAAGTTGCAAGGTCTGCTCTTTGCAGTTCTCCGTTTTTAACGGCAAGTGCGGCGATCATCTTGTAATTTGCAAGAGGAACGTCTCCTGCGCCTGCAGGCTTAGTAATATCAGGATTCTGCATTTCAGGCGAATATTTGTCGATATCGGTAATCTTAAGTCCGTTCTTTTCAAGAGGAGCCGCAACAAGACTTCCGATAACATTCTGAGGTGCTGCGCCTGTTCCCACTGTATGTCTGCCTACCATGTTGAGATTGATAACAGGATCGATGCCGTTATCTGCAGTCAGTACAACCGCAAAACCGCCCAGACAGTCTTCAAGAGCAGGAAGATCCTTTTCAACATGGTTCTTTGCATTCATTCCGAGCTTTGCGGTACAGCCGCCCGCAGTTACCATAACGGTTTTGTAGGTTCCGCTTGCAACAAGCGCCGCAGCTTCAACGATTGCATGCGCAGGTCCTGCACAGAAGCCTCTTGTGTCAGAACCGGAAGCATTGTCAAGTCCTGCTATTTCAGCAGCGGCCTTTGCAAAGTTTCCGCCGCCTCTCTGGTTCATATCGCCGCATGCTTCCTCGCAGCAGTCGATAATATATTCAACTTCGTTCTTGTCTATGCCGGTTGATTTTACTGCAGCAAGAATTGAAAGAACCGAAGATGCCTTTGAAACAATATTTTCATGCATAACATGTGCCGAAAGATTTACGTCGATGTCGTGAGCCCTCTTGATGCAGCCAACAAGGACATCGTTCATATAAAGACCTTCGGAATGTTCTTCTTTTACGAGTCTTTCGATTTCTGCAATTTCTGTCTGAGTTTCAGGGATTCTTGCAGTTATATCTTCCGTAATAAGTGGGTTTTCTGCAAATTCTGCTTTGTATTTGTCTACGAAACCCGCATCAAGCTTCAGAAGATCGAATACATCGCAGGCCTGCATCAGAAGCAGGAACTGCTGCTGCGGCATAATCTGACCGAATTTGCCGTAACGGTCCGTAACATCGCATTTAAGATCTGCCCATCCCCTTACTTTGTCTGCCTCAAGAGCGGCAAGATCGTCAGGAGTCTTATTTCCGATGTAAACCTGATTTGGCCAGTAGCTGCAAACTTCTTCAAAGCTTCTCAGATGCTTTGGTAATTCCTTCAGATATTCACTATCAGGATTTACGATTCTTTCAGTAGTCTGCGTCGTCCCGTTTCTGAGTACCATATCAGGTACATGTACCAGTATATATCCGGCACCTTTGATTACAGCTTTCATTGGCTTTTCCCAACCTTTCTTAACAACAAAATAATGATAACTAATTTACAAAAATCAGTGTACCGCCCGGGTACATTGATTTTCCTAAATTTTTACTACAGGGAGCTGCGGCACCGCCGCAGCTCTCGTAATGCTAAATCCTAAAGATATTTGCAGAACTGCTCTCTGATGGACTTCATTTCGTTGATGATATCATCTACATCAAGTACCATTTCCATCATTGATACCTGCTCATCATAAACGGCAGCATCAAATTCTTCTTTAACTTCAGGCTCGCAAACGTGGTAAACTGTGAGTCCCAACGAGACTCCTGTCAAAGGACCTGCGTAAGTAGGGTCTCCTGCTGTAACTGTTTCTGCAGCAAGACCGGAAGCTTCACCTTCAGCAGCACCCAGAAGAACAACTACGTTCTCCGGACCATACTGCTCAGCGAAGTCCTTAACTCTCTTCTGATTTTCCAGATCCATTGCACCTGCGGACGTTCAGACGAAGCATTCCGTTGAGGAAAATACAACCTCAGCGCCTGCTGTCTTTGCGCAAGCCTCGATAGCAAGTCCCGGGATACCGTCACGGTCGCCAATGATTACGACTTTCTTTCCAGCTAAAATACTCATTTCGTTTCCTCCCTTCCCGTAGTATTTTTATAGAAATCCCTTAGGATAACTAACATTTTTGTACGCCGTATGGCAAAGCCCTGTTTTAAACGTACTTTTTAATCATTGCTTCAACGTTTTCTACCGTTGCGTCTTCCTTTACACAGGAATCAATCATAACACCGCCTTCATAAATTGCGATAACAGGAAGTCCGAGAACCTTCTGTGCAATTGCAAGACGACGTGCCTTTGTGGTATTGAGCGAAGCAAATTTCATTTTGTCTCCATAAGTCTCAGCGAACTCATGAATATGAGGCATCAGAGCCTGGCACGGAACGCATCCGTCTCCATAAAAATCAACAAGAACTTTTCCCTCTGCCTGAAGAACTTCGGCTTCAAAGTTTTCTTTTGTTACTTCTAACATTTCTTTTCTCCTTTACTTTTTATTCTAAGTTGCTGATATATTTTTCAGCCTGCATTGCAGCGATTGCACCGTCTGCGCATGCAGTAACGACCTGTCTGAGGCTCTTTACGCGAATATCTCCTACCGCATATACGCCCTCAAGATTTGTGTGCATATCCGGATCTGTAGGAATATAACCGTTTTCGAGCTCTATCTGACCTTCAAAGAGTTCTGAGTTCGGAACGTAACCGATGAAACCAAACAAACCGAAAAGTCCGTCATCGGGATCGCATTCGATAAGTCTTTCCTCACCGGTCTTGACGTTCTTCACCCACATTTTCTGAAGGATTTCATCTCCGTCTACCTTTGTAACAACGCTGTCCCACATAAAATCAAGCTTTGGATTTTTGAATGCCTTTTCCTGAATGGATTTTGCGGCTCTGAGCTCGTTTCTTCTGTGGATAACCGTAACCTTGCGTGCAAACTTTGTGAGATACATTGCTTCTTCAACAGCGGAATCACCGCCTCCTACTACATATACCTCAAAGTCCTCAAAGAAAGCTGCATCGCATGTTGCACAGAAAGAAATTCCCGTGCCGACGAATTTGCCTTCATTTTCGCAACCGATAGGTTTTGAATGCGCTCCGGTGGCAATAATAACAGTCTTTGCCTCATATTCGCCCTTTGCACAAACAATCTTTTTTATTTTTCCGGTCAGATCAACGCTCTTGACAACATCTGAGCATCTTTCCGCACCGAATTTCTTAACCTGCTCAGCCATACGGGCTACAAGTGACTTTCCGCTTTCGCCCTCTACAATCTGACCCGGATAGTTTTCAATTTCGTCTGTAATGGCAATCTGCCCGCCGTCCTGAGCTCTTTCAATAACAAGTGTGTCAAGACGAGCTCTGCCGGCATACAAGCCTGCTGCGAGTCCGGCAGGACCACCGCCCAGGATAATACAATCATATACTTTACTCATTTTTGATAGCTCCTTTTTGTTTCAATACGTTTAATACGCTTTTGCGTTTTATACGTTTTTCCCACCTTATACGACTTTGCGTTTTGTACGTTTTGTGCGTTTTATACGCTTTATACCGCCTGCACAGCCGCCGGCTGCACAGGCGGTAAAGTAATAAAAGCTAAATTTCGATTAATAAAATTATTCGAAAATAGTCTGATCTTCAATCTCTGTAGTCAGAGCTCTGAATGCCTTCTTCAAAAGCTTGCGACGGATGTCCTTCTCTTCTTCAAGAGTAAGAGCAGGATTTCCGAGCGGATGAGGAATAGCAATTGCAGGAACGATTCTGTTTGCTCCTACTGTCATTGAGATTGGAGTTACTGTACAAACGTGTACTACAGGAATACCTGCACGTTCAATTTCTTTTACCATTGTTGCACCGCAACGTGTACAAGTTCCTCATGTAGAGGTCATTATAACGGCGTCAACACCGGCAGCCTTCAGTTTCTGTGAATATTCTGCAGCAAATTTCTTTGCATTTGCAACCGAAGTTCCGTTTCCTACTGTAGCATAGTAGAAATCGTGAAGTTTTCCGATAACACCCTGAGCTTCAAATTCTCTCATTATGTCGATAGGAAGAACTCTGTCCGCATCCTGATTTGCATATACAGGGTCATAACCACCGTGTGCAGTCTCGAATGTTTCCGCAGTAAGATCCTTAACACCTGCGATGTTGTATTCTCCGTAATGAGAAGCAGATGAAGATTCAATATGATCAGGATTTCCTTTTGGTACAATACCTCCGGAAGTACAAAGAGCGATTGTAGCCTTGCTGAGATCCTTAATTGCAGGATTTGGAGCTACTCTGTCAAATGACGGCATAGGATATTCCGTAACAAACGGCTTATCTTCCAGTTTTGCAATCATCATGTCAACAGCTCTCTTTGCTCCTCTTTCTTCTTCAAAGAAGTTTACTCTGATACCTCTGTTCATGTAACCGTCTTCGATTGAAGCTCCGACAGGTTCATCCTTCATCAGCTTCAGAGCCAGCTTAGCCATAACCGGTGCTGCTTTTTTCATACCTGCAGCATTATTTGCAGTAGGTACGATGTAAATATAGTTCCTGAGATCTGCACCCGGATTTTCCTCATACATACCTGTAAGAACCTTAATGCCGAGTTCTTCCTGAACGGCCTTTGCAATAGTTGCGCATGCATATCCGTAACGTCCTGCATTAAATGCAGGTCCTGCGATAAAGAAATCAGGCTTTTCTGCCTTAACCCATCCAAGGATGGTTTCTTTTGCTTCTTTTTCATGCTCTGCGAAATAAGAGTCACCGCAGACAACTGTCTTTACGATTTCTGCTTCGCCCTTCCATTCTGCATTCAGCGCAGCTCCCGGACCAACAACGCCGTCTCTGATTTCAGGAGCAACGTGTGCCATTTCTTCTCCGCCGATCTGTGCAAAGAACTGGTTAATATAGTGAATTACTTTAAAACTCATATCTTTAATTTCCTCCTTTCTTCAAGATTATCTTGCGCTCAGTTTTCCAAAGCCCATTTCATTGTTTGCGCCTGTGATGATCTGAATCTCTGCTTCGATGCTTCCGTCAGGACGTAATGAACCTACGTGACCGCCGGCAATAACATCAACATAATCAAGAGTTCCGATAACTTTTTCCATAGGAGGCAGAACAACTACTTCATTTGCATTTCCTGCAGTAACTACAGCATCTGCAAGCGGATCTGCGTCAGCCAGGGACTGGGATTTTCCGTCCTGACCTGCATATTCGTCAGTTATAATGGTTGTCTTAACTCCTGCCTGCTCAATCTTCTTTGTGTTCATGATCAGGTCTGTGTCAGGATTTCCGAAACCTTCCTGTGAAACGATTGCTCCATCAAGGTCTAACAGACGGCAGAGTTTTGCAGTCCAGTCAGAAGAACGCATCTTGTCGGCAAGATATACGTTTTCATTTGTAATGATGTTGCAAACGTAATTAATCTTCTTTCCGTGCTGTGCAAACATTTCTGCAACAACAGGATTGTTCTGATGGTGATATGTAGTGTTCTTGTCACATGCAGATACGCAGTTTCCGGAGAGAATAGCTCCGTCCATTGTCTCTGTAGGATAAATGATGGTTGTGAGTGAACGTTTTGCATCAACACCATATACATAAGTATCATGGAGTAAGCCCTGACTCTGAAGCATATGAACATATGCTACTCTCGGAAGATTAGGATACTTTTCTTTTGCTTCCATAATTCCCAGAGTTTCAAATACCTGAGTTTCGTCAGGAGTTACGTTTCTTCCGAGTTCACCGATGCAAACTGCAGCACGAAGTCCGGCAATTCTTACAGCATGTTCGTATTCATGCTTATGATCCTGATAACCGTCTACAGGTTCTGCAACAACTACGAAATTGTTGAGTTTTGAGAAATCGGTGTAAGCTGCACCCGGGCCGCTCATATCAATGAGGCCTTCCTGGAAGCCAACGATTTTTCCTGCAGTAACTACAGCCATTCCTCTGAGAACATGAGTTTTGCCGCTTCCTACTGTGTCAACCTTGCTGATTACGCCCGGGAACTGTCCGCCTGTGCCTTCTACCTTTACACGAGGCTCAATAACGTCCTTTACCGGAGTGATACGAACACTTTCGCCCGGTTTTGCAATGTCAAATCTGAAGTCCTTAACCCACGCCTTTACATCATCGTCCTGATACATAAAGTCTTTTACTACTTCAGGGTCAACATACAAAGTTCCGTTTTCAACTTTGCATTCCTTTGAAAACTTAATGTCTTTGATTTGGATA
>JAILLO010000048.1 GCA_024693105.1 Clostridia bacterium
AGGCTTTTTCTCTCAATCCCATGGTATTTCTTTAAATCCATACCTACTTTGAAAACTTGTACTTTCCTTTCCCCATTCCTTCTACCGGAACGATGATTTTCAGGTCATCTTCCATCCTTTTCAGATAAGAAGTTGCTGTCACTTCAGAACAGTCTAAAATATTGACCACACGAGAATTTCCAAAGACCTCCGTCCCAATTTCTTCGTATAGTTTCAATATGTTTTGTTTTATTTTTTTAGTATACCCCGAACCCAAAATCTTTTGCTTAAAATCTTTGGTTTCATTTTCAACCCAAATTTTTTTCTTTGGTTTGGTTCCGTTTTTTATCTCGTAGTATTCATCATTTACAGGAATAACTACTGAAGTAACGTTATCATTGACGTCAAAAACCTTATAAAAAAGTTCAGGTGAGCCGTTCTCCCTCATGGATCTTTTTGCTTCTCCGATACCGGTTCCAAAGGATTCTATAATACCTAACGCTTTAAACATATCTCTAATTTCCGGATTTTCTGTGTCACGTTCATTAAAGAACGTTCTTTCGTTCAAATCGCTTATCCGGATAGGCGGTAACGGCTTGTTATAATTCACAATATTTATCTGATTTTCAGATATATATATTTGGATTGGCTTACCATTTTCATAGTTGTTATGAACAATCGCATTTGCAAGCAATTCCTCCAGTGCAATATACGTAAAATTCGCAACTTTGCGATTGTCCGATCTACCGTCTTCACGTATAACCAATTCATTTAAAAAGTTTATATTGATGTATTCTAAAGCAGAATAATACTGTTTCCAAATTGCGCCTTTAAAAACTTTGGATTCCATCTTTCTTTTTGTTCCAAACATATCAATAATCAATTCCGTATATGCATATGGAATGTACTCCTCCGGATGCTCAGAAAACATGAGAACAGCATAGTTTTTTACGCGCCTATCCATAGGATCATTTTTATCTATCAAATCCATCGCCTTGGCTAGCTCATTCTTTCCCATTCCATCACTAATCTGTCGTGTACTCGTCTTAGAAAAATATTCTCTTAGTATATCTATGCTCAAGTCATCAATTGACGCACCTGTACTTTCAATCGAGCTAAAATGAAAATTGGAAAACTTGCGTAGCAAATCGTATTCCTCATCGACCCTCGCGAGTCGCGTATCAGCCTCAACTCTCACGTATCTTCCCGGTTTAAGATTAATCTTTTTATCCTTTTCAGCTTTTTCTGACACCATAAAAGGACCACCAGTCTGACGCTTTACTATGACTAGTATATAACTAATCCCTTCAAGATTATTTGACACTGCCTCAAACTCAACATTAGGATATAAAAAAGGACGTAATGAGTTAATGGTGTTCTTACATTTTTCCAGTCTTCCTTCAGGAATTCCCTTAATTGGAAGCACCGGGATGGCTTTCTTTTCATCATTGTTTTCCTCTTCTACACCAATAAAGATATATTGAATATCATTGTTATAATAATTATTTCCATATGCACAGATAGTTTTTAATAATTTATCCAACTGTTTTTCTGAAGCTTTATATTCTATATACGAACATTCTGCTGTTTTGTTCTTCAGTATTTCATTTGCGTGTTTCTTTATCTGTATATAATCCATAGTTTTATCCTCCAAATCCAAAGTAATTATAACGCAAACCAAAGTTTTCGTCAATTAAACCAAAGAATATTTTCTTCAATTTAAAGGCTACCTTCTTTCTTCATCCAATCTCTCCGCCATGTTTTCCTGCACTCCCGGAAACATATGTGCATAATAGTATGTAACCCGCTCACTTTTATGCCCCACTCTTTTTGCTATTTCAAAGGCGCTGTATCCCATATGAATTAATAGCGAAACATGACTATGTCTTAAATCATGTAGGCGTATATCTTTTACTCCCGATATTTGAATTCCCTTTTTCAGTTCTTTATATAATCTTTGTCTTGCATACAGAAGCAACCTTTCACCATCATTTAATTGACCTACATATTCTTTCAATTGTTTGCATAAGGACACCGGAACAGTTACAGTTCTTATTCCATTTATCGTTTTAGGCTTTGTAATAACCTTTGCTCCATTGATTATCTGAAAAGATTTTGTAATTGATACTGTATGGTGTACAAAATCAAAATCCGATTCCGTCAACGCCAATACTTCTCCTGTTCGAAGCCCACACCAATAAAGTATTTCCAAAGCATAATAATATTTATTATTTTCCTTCATGCATTCAATAAATTTTAAATACTCTTCCTTTGTCCAATAGTTCACTTCATTCGCTCGAACGATTCCAATAGGTCCTGCCTTTTTAACAGGATTGTTACTTAAATCATAATATCGTACCGCATGGTTAAATATAGCGCTCAATTGAGATTGTATCGTCTTAAGATATGTTCCGGATAGACCTTTTCCATCCTTATTCTGCATCTGAAGCAACTCATTTTGCAATTTCAAAACATCCAAAGGCTTGATGCTGCTCATCGGCATGTCTTTGAAATAAGGAAGAATTTTATATTTAACCACATACTCCTTTGTCCGCCAGGTACTTTCCTTAATCCTAGGCCTTATGTCACTTTCATAATTCTTATAGAACTCGCCAAAAGATTTTGACATATCTTTTTTACAATGTTCCTTATACGATTTCTCCCATGCTAATGCATCTTCCTCGGTTTTAAATCCTCGCTTCATTTTCTTTCTGGAATTATTTTCAAAATCCCTATAAGAAAAATTTGCACCCCATTTCTTTGTTTTCTGATTATAATATGCTGCCATAAAATTTTCTCCTTTGCTTTTAAAAACTGAGCACCTGAAAACAAATATAACAGAAATGAAATAATTCATTTTGCAACCTGCAAACCGCCTGGGTATAGTCATCATTTTCGTATCACTAAAACGCAAAAAGCCTGCAAACCCTTTAAATTCAAGGGTTTGCAGGCAATAATACCTTTTAGCGGGCCTATTCCATCTCCACTGTTCCCGGTGGTTTTGAAGTAAGATCGTAAAATATACGGTTGACGCCCTTGACTTCATTGATAATGCGGCTCATTACCTTTTGAAGTACCTCAAACGGAATTGCAGACGCCTCGGCTGTCATAAAGTCAACAGTCTCGACCGCGCGAAGGACTACAGCATAATCATAAGTACGCTCATCGCCCATAACACCTACGGAACGCATATTTGTGAGGGCTGCAAAGTACTGATCCGGAAGCTTTTCCAGGCCTGCCTCTGCGAGCTCTGTTCTGTAGATATAGTCTGCATCCTGGACGATGCGAACCTTTTCTGCCGTAACCTCCCCGATGATACGGATGCCAAGTCCCGGGCCCGGGAACGGCTGACGGAATACAAGATACTCCGGCAGTCCCAGTTCAAGACCGACCTTGCGAACCTCGTCCTTGAAGAGATTTCTCAGCGGTTCGATAATCTCCTTAAAGTCAACATAATCAGGAAGGCCTCCGACATTGTGGTGAGACTTGATAACTACAGACTCACCGCCAAGACCCGACTCTACAACATCAGGATAGATAGTTCCCTGTGCAAGGAAATCCACAGCACCTATCTTCTTTGCCTCCTCCTCAAATACACGGATAAATTCTTCTCCGATAATCTTACGCTTTCTTTCAGGCTCCTCTACACCGGCAAGCTTTGCGTAATACCTTTCGGCAGCATTTACACGCACGAAATTTATATCAAATGAACCGTTCGGACCAAAAACGCCCTCGACCTCATCGCCTTCATTCTTGCGAAGAAGACCGTGATCGACAAATACGCATGTAAGCTGCTTTCCGATGGCCTTGGCCAAAAGTGCCGCAAGTACGGAGGAATCTACTCCGCCCGAAAGTGCCAGAAGCACCTTGCCCGAACCTACACGTTCACGAATGTCTGCAACAGTGTGCTCAACAAATGAATCCATTTTCCACTCGCCTGCCGTTGCGCAGATATTTCTAACAAAATTAAACAAAATATCCTTGCCCCTTGCAGTATGAAGAACCTCAGGGTGGAACTGAATCGCATAAAGCTTCTTTGCTTCGCAGGCAGCCGCAGCAACCGGTGAATCGGCAGTATGAGCAATGATATCAAAGTCCGGCGCGACCTTGCTGATGTAATCAAAGTGGCTCATCCATACTATTGTTGATTTCTCGACACCCGCAAACAAAGTGTCCGTACCGCCGTCAATAACCGTCTCGGTTTTTCCGTATTCACGTACAGGTGCCTTTTCCACCTTGCCGCCGAGAAGATGCATCATAAGCTGTGCACCGTAGCAAAGGCCGAGCACCGGAATTCCGAGTTCGAAAAGCTCCTTTGTGTAAGTCGGCGCGCCTTCTTCATAGCATGAGTTAGGGCCTCCCGTCAGGATAATACCCTTTGGATTCATTTCTTTAATCTGCTCAATCGGCGTGCGATAAGAATAGATCTCGCAGTATACATTACATTCTCTGACACGACGCGCAACCAGCTGGTTGTACTGTCCGCCAAAGTCGATAACAATAACTTTTTCCTGGTTCATTAGACACTCCTTTTAGTTAAATTACTACAAATTCCTATAATATATGATATGAAAAATTTTATATTTCTTCAAGCGCTATAAAAAATAAAATATGCATCAAACCGATTCATTGCCGGTTCGTCTTCGGGACTTGGCATGTTCCTTCCGCGGCCGTCAGGGCGTCGGGGTGATTTCGGCCCCTTTTATAAACAATTACGCTGTAAAGAAGCGTCAGGATTTCAGCAAGCGGGAAAGCTGCCCATACACCTGTAATTCCCATAAGCTTCGCAAATCCGTACATCATCGGGAAAAGGAGGACTGCCTGCCTCAGAAGATTTATAATAATGCTTTGTTTAATGTTCGCCGTAGCCTGCATATATGATGCAAAAATTATGGACATTCCCGCGAAAATGTAGCCTGCGGCCATAATTCTCATGCCCGGAATTCCAATCATTGTCATTGCTTCGTCAGCTTTGAAAATTGCCAAAAGCTCAGCCGGAAAAAACAGAAGCACAAGAGCACCGCTGCCCATAAAAATTACCGCAATAATATTTCCTATATGAAATGCCGACTTGAGTCTGTCATATTTCTTCGCCCCGTAATTGTAGCTCATAACGGGAAGCACTCCCTGAACAAGACTGTTTACGCATCTTTCTATAATCTGCTGCATCTTGAAATATGCGCCGAAAAACGCCACTGCTGCCGTAGAAAAGCCTATAAGCACCATATTTGATACGGTAACCATCACAGCTCCCAGCATGTTCATAAGAAAAGACGGCATGCCTATACGGATAATCTTCATCGTCAGTGCAAAGCTGCATCCATAGCGGAGCAGATGAATCTCCACCTTCTGTTTTCTTCCCATAAGGACGTAAAACGACAGAAGTGCCGAAAGAGAATATCCGAATACTGTCGATATTGCCGCGCCCTTTATCCCGAGCACCGGAAAAGGCCCCCAGCCGAAAATCATTGCCGGATCCAGGAAAAAGTTGAAGAACACGCCCAGCATCTGAAGAAGCATCGGCGCAATCATATTTCCCGTGCCCTGCAGGATTTTCTGAATGGTTACCTGATGCATTGTGGGAAGAACCATAAATGTGATTATTACACCGTAATCCATGCAAAGTCCGGTAAGTACCGGATCGTCGGTGAAAAGAGAAAAATACGGCCCAAGCAGCAGAAGTACCACGATATTTATAATAACGGCTATTACTGTGGATGCCCACAGTGCCGTCGTTGCAGCACGGTCTGCCGATTCCTGATCCTGTTCCCCAAGATGCTTTGCCACAAGCACATTTATACCGACTCCGAACCCGATTGCACATGCAAGCAGAAAGGTGTTCAACGGGAATGCAAGGGAAACAGCTTCGAGCGCGTCCCGTCCTGCCCACGATACAAACATACTGTCGACGAAATTATAAGAATAAGCCATCATCATTGAGCACAACGGCGGCCATGTCATATTTACGATGAGAGGCAGCATCTTTTGCGTTCCCATTTTGTTTTCCGTGTTCAGAACTTTATTTTCCATATTCGCAACAGCTCGCCCGAATCAGCATTATATACCCGTTCCGGCTTTCCCTTTCCTGACGGTCTGACGGTCTTTTTCATGTCTAAAACCGACAACTTCAAATTTTATCAATACGCAGACATATTTTCAAGATATATTCATTTGAAACTCATTTATTTGCAAACGGCAAGATGGATGCCCACCGAACTGTACAGTAAAGCACCCATCTTAATAATATTAAAATATTGTTTTCTATCTCTGATTGAATGTGTTTGCGCTCGCATCTCTGATGATTACGTCGTGCGCTCCGCCTTCAACAATACTTGTTGCCGAAACGAGCGTAATCTTCGCTTCTTTCTGAAGCTCCGGAATCGAAAGGACTCCGCAGTTGCACATTGTTGACTTGACCTTGTTCAGGGAAAGGTTGACATTGTCCTTCAGATGGCCTGCATAAGGAACATACGAATCGACGCCCTCTTCAAATGAAAGCTTGCTGTCTCCTCCCATGTCGTAACGCTGCCAGTTTCTTGCCCTGTTGGAACCTTCGCCCCAGTACTCCTTAACGTAATTACCGTTAATCATAAGTTTGTTTGTAGGGCTTTCGTCAAATCTCGAAAAATATCTTCCGAGCATAAGGAAGTCCGCACCCATCGCAAGCGCCAGAGTCATGTGATAATCATATACTATACCGCCGTCCGAGCAGATTGGAATATATACTCCGGTTTTCTGATAATACTCGTTTCTTGCCTTTGCAACTTCAATAACTGCCGTTGCCTGGCCTCTGCCGATACCCTTCTGCTCTCTGGTAATACATATCGAGCCTCCGCCGATACCGATTTTTACAAAGTCTGCGCCGGCCTCTGCAAGATAATTGAAGCCTTCTTTGTCAACTACATTTCCGGCACCTATTTTTACGGTATCGCCGTACTTTGCCCTGACAAAATCAAGTGTGTCCTTCTGCCACTCCGAAAAGCCCTCGGAAGAATCTATACAAAGAACATCTGCACCTGCTTCAACAAGAGCCGGAATTCTTTCGGCATAGTCTCTTGTATTGCATCCCGCACCTACCATATAGCTTTTGCCTACATCCAGCAGTTCGTTTGGATTTCTCTTGTGAGAATCATAGTCCTTTCTGAAAACAAAATATGTAAGTCTTCTGTTGCTGTCTATAACAGGAAGAGCATTGAGTTTGTGGTCCCAGAGCATATCGTTTGCTTCTGACAGAGAAATCCCTTCCTGTGCGCATATAAGCGACTCAAACGGCGTCATAAATTCAGAGACCTTTGTATCAAGTGACATACGGCTCAGACGGTAGTCCCTGCTTGTAACAAGGCCTACAATTCTTCCTGCCGAAGTACCATCCTCAGTTACAGCAACTGTGCTGTGGCCGCTTTTTCTTTTCAGTTCAAGAACATCACCCAGTGTCTGATCCGGTCTGATATTGCTGTCGCTCTTTACAAAGCCTGCCTTATGCGTCTTGACGTTCTTAACCATCTGTGCCTGACTTTCTATCGGCTGTGAAGCATAGATAAACGAAAGTCCGCCTTCCTTTGCAAGAGCAATTGCCAGTTTGTCATCAGATACAGACTGCATAATCGCAGAAACAAGCGGGATATTCATCGTAATAGCCGGTTCCTCACCTTTCCTGAACTTTACAACCGGTGTTTTCAGGCTGACGTTTTCTACCCTGCACTCTTTTGAAGAATAACCCGGTACCAGAAGGTATTCATTGAATGTTCTGGATGGTTCTTTATAAAACTCTGCCATTTAAATCCTCTCTTTCATAAACATTCTTATTTCGGATGTGCATTCGGTTACCGGTCTGTAACTGAATGCGGCTTATATTTTTTTCTGATTATTTTGCTTTGAAACTTATGCGTTTAAAGTTCAATAGCAGTATTTAATCAATTATTATAAACTGTTTGCAATACCAATTCAACTGGTTTTTTCTGTAAATTCGCATTAATTTTGTGACACATTCGTGCCGTTTTGCGCATTTTTCCACAGCTGTTGATAACCGTGTGGATAACTTTCGATATTTTCTGAAAATTTACAGCCTCAAAAGAATAAAAAAGATGCAGCAAATTACTCTATAAATATCGCAAAATAATTTCGAAGCATCTTTCTTTTCCCGGCTTTACGCTGCCCGGTTCATTTTTAATTTTAAATCCTTATTCTTTGGTTTTCACCGAAACGGCGTCGTTTTTGATGCCGTTCATATTGCAGTATTCCTCAAGTGTGCAGCCGAGTCTTTTGATTTCGGACGCAGCTGTTTTCCCGACATATCTCACATGCCACGGCTCATAAATATACCCCGTAACATCGGTCTTTCCTTCCGGATACCTGAGAATAAACCCAAATTTGTGAGCATTTTCCGCAATCCATCTGCCCTCGTCCGTTTCACCGAATTCCTGCAAAAGCTGATAATTTACAGATGAGGCTGAAATGTCTGCCGCAAGTCCCCCCTGGTGTTCACTCGTCCCCGGCTTTGCGCTGAAAGTATCCGCCTCAGACTGCCCGTATTTCTTTACATAATTTGTATAGAGGATACTCTGGAAGTCGTATGAACGGTATGCCGTTGTCATTACAATCTTGTAACCGTCTGCAGCTGCTGCCTCAATCATGGAATTGAAAGCCTGAGCCGCTTCACTTCTCATAAATCTTGTTTCTGCCGCGCGGTCCGGCGCAAAATATTTTATTGCTGCAAGATCGGATGCCTTGTAGGTTTTGCCAACCGGGAATTTTTTATTGATAATAAACAGATTCCCTGCTTCAACATCTGCAGCAAGAGTCTTATTTCTGTTTTCTGCTTCTTCGCGTGACATTCCGTCAAAAAGTGCATTAAAGTCCGCATCTTCTTTTGCCGGTACCCTGAGCCCGTACTTCTCAAACGAACCGGGATCAAATGCAGGCGGTTGCTCTGACGGATCATTTAAAGCACCCGGAGAAGCCTCGGGATTTTGCGGTTCTGCGGCATGTTTCCCGGGACCTTCCGGCTTTAATATCGTAACATCCTGTCCAAAAGCGCCCGACATAATCAGAAATACCGAAACTCCCAGTATGATAACCAGCAGTGCCGCAATCAGAAGCTTTGCCGTGCCAAATTCCTTCATTAAAAATCTCCTAATACATTTACATCTGTATTTTCTGTGTTCTTTTCCTTATTCTACTTCATTTCCGCTGCACATTCAAGTCGCATCAAGGGCTATAACGTTCATAAAAAATACGGGGCAACTTTTCAGTCGCCCCGCGATTTATTTCATTTTCATTTGGAATTTATTTGGAATTGCAGCGAAAACTACATCATGCCGCCCATTCCGCCCATGCCCGGTGCCATAGCCGGCATTGCAGGTTCATCGCTCTTGATTTCAACAACGCCTGCCTCTGTAGTAAGAAGCATTGCCGATGCCGATGCCGCATTCTGAAGTGCAGATCTTGTAACCTTTGCAGGGTCTACAATACCTGCTTCAATCATATTCATATACTGCTCTGTTGCAGCGTTGAAGCCTGTTCCTGCCTTGCTGCTCTTAACCTTTGCAACTACTACGCTGCCTTCAAAGCCTGCGTTTTCGGCAATCTGTCTAACCGGTTCTTCAAGTGCGCGCATGATAATTGCCGCACCTGTCTTTTCGTCGCCTGCAAGAGTCTTGACATATTTTGCAACTGCAGGAATTGCGTTTGCAAGAGCAACTCCGCCGCCTGCCACGATACCTTCTTCAACAGCAGCCTTTGTTGCGTTAAGCGCGTCTTCGATTCTGAGCTTTCTCTCTTTGAGTTCGGTTTCTGTAGCAGCACCAACCTTAATAACCGCAACACCTCCGGCGAGTTTTGCAACTCTTTCCTGAAGCTTTTCTCTGTCAAAGTCTGAAGTTGATTCTTCCATCTGCGATCTGATCTGGGAGATTCTGTTCTTAACAGCTTCCTGTGAACCTGCTCCCTTGACGATAACCGTATTTTCCTTTGTAACCTTAACTGAAGCTGCTGTTCCGAGCATATCAAGAGTAGCATCCTTAAGTTCATATCCGAGGTCACTTGAAATAACGGTACCGCCTGTCATGATAGCGATATCTTCCATCATGTTCTTTCTTCTTTCACCGAAGCCAGGGGCCTTAACCGCAACGCATTCAAATGCGCCTCTGAGCTTGTTGACTACAAGTGTTGCAAGTGCTTCACCGTCAACATCCTCTGCAATAATGACAAGCTTCTTGTGCTGCTGTACAACCTGTTCAAGAATAGGAAGAAGCTCCTGGATATTGGAAATCTTTCTGTCTGTAAGCAGGATATAAGGATTTTCCATAACCGCTTCCATCTTGTCTGTGTCTGTAACCATGTATGCCGAAAGGAATCCTCTGTCAAACTGCATTCCTTCAACAACCTCAAGAGTTGTGCCCATTGACTTGGATTCTTCAACTGTAATAACTCCGTCCTTGCCTACTGCGTCCATAGCATCTGCAATCAGTTCTCCGATAGTCTCATCTGCTGCGGAAACGGAAGCAACCTGTGAAATGCTGTCTTTGCCTTCAACCTGCTTTGCGATGTTCTTGATTTCGTTAACCGCAACATCAACAGCACCCTTGATACCCTTCTTCAGAACCATAGGGTTTGCTCCTGCGGCAACATTTTTGAAGCCCTCTCTGATAATAATCTGAGCAAGCAGAGTAGCTGTAGTTGTACCGTCACCTGCAACGTCGTTTGTCTTTGAAGCAACTTCCTTGACAACCTGTGCTCCCATATTTTCAACACCGTCTTCAAGTTCGATTTCCCTTGCAATCGTAACACCGTCGTTTGTGATAAGCGGTGAACCGAATTTCTTTTCAAGGAGAACGTTTCTTCCCTTTGGTCCAAGTGTGATTTTAACTGTATTTGCAAGCTGGTCTACACCGGCCTGAAGCTTTCTTCTTGCGTCTTCGCCATAGAACAATTCCTTTGCCATTTTATTTACCCTCTTTCTTTATACTTTATAATTATTTTTCGATAGTTGCCAGAATGTCTCTCTGACTCATGATTGTGTATTCTTCGCCGTCATACTTGATTTCAGTGCCGGCATACTTTGAAAATACAACTGTATCGCCAACCTTAAGTTCCATCTTTTCATCAGATGTTCCCGGTCCTACTGCCATAACCTTTGCTGCCTGTGGCTGTTCCTTAGCCTGGCCTGTCAGAATAATACCGCTCTGTGTCTTCTGCTCTGCTTCCAATCTCTTAATCACTACTCTGTCGCCTAAAGGCTTAATTCCAAAACTCATAATAAAAACTCCTTTCTATAACGATGCGTCTGACGCATGATTTTTATCTGTTAGCACTCTGTCTATCTGAGTGCCAAATATAATTTACCACCTGCACGGGCCTGTGTCAACATATTTCTCATATTTGAAAAAAATGATTTTTTCATACACGAAAAAATCATTTTTCTGTTTCCCTTATGTAATAAAAAAGATACTGCTGCGCTATTCCTCCAAGGTCCTTGAAGTGTTCGGCCGCAAAATGCCTCATGCCCCCGATATCGCTCTCGCAAAAGCCGTAAAGCCTGTTCATTACACGCCTGACCCACACATCAACCGGGAAGCTTTCAAAATGACCGCCCCCAAAAAGAAGGACACAGGAAGCCACCTTCGGCCCTACACCCGGAAAGCCCGTCAGGTAATCAAGAGCATCCTCATATGATAAATTCTTCATGCTGTCAAGCCTCTCAATTCCGTCTGAACTGACCTTTTCCGCCGTCGCTGTAATATAAGGAGCCCTGTATCCGAGCCTGACCGGAGAAATATCCTCCTGTGTGAGAGATGCAAGTGCTTCAGGTGTAGGGAAGGAAAAGTATTCTTTTCCTTTGTAATTACCGGCTTTTTCGCCAAATGAAGCGCAAAGGCTCTCGATACACCTTTTGATTCGCGGTATGTTACTGTTCTGCGAAATTATAAATGAAATAAGTGTTTCCCAAGCATCCTGGCGCAGAATTCTTATTCCCGCGCCGCAGGAAACAGCCTCTGCAATTACAGGATCCGAAACTGTAAGTCTCTCCTTCACAGCTCCGTAATTTCTGCCCAGATCCAGATAGTTTTCCCAAAACGCCAAATCCGGTTCTTCGCCCGACGTTGTAATTTCAATCGACGCGGCATATTCTCCGGCCTCATCGGAAGAGCGCCGGGCTTTGTCTGACAGTTGTAAAGCTTTAATGTTCGCAATACATTTTCCCACAACGCCCGTATAACTGCCGTCAGCTTCACGGTTCCATCTGAAACACTGGCCGCATTCAAAAGTCTGCTCCGGACTGAAATCCTTCAGCCCTTCAAGCACCAGTTTTCCCACTATTCTCCCTCCCTTTTGAGGCCTTTTACTTCCACATTCACCGCATTAATGTTAAATGCAGTCATATATGAAATCTTCTCCGCGATGCTCTTTTGGAATTCCTCAATGGATTCAAGGATTCTGTAGCCGTACACGGCCACAATCTGAACGGTTATTGTAAGTCCGTTCTTTTCTTTGCCGACAATAACTCTGTTTGCTGATGCTATCGCCATATTTTCTCCGGCAAGATGCTGAATAATGTCCGACATAACTTTTTCGGATATTATAAAATCACCGAGATAACTGTATGTGGGGCGGACAACGGAACGCTCCTGTGCATCGGCCCTGCGCCTTCCCCGCAACATCTGAAGTGGATAAAGAAAATATCCGGAAAAGTCCTTTTTCAGCTGAAATGACGGTGCGGGAATGACATGCTTTCCCTGCTGATACCGTTGTTTCGAAGCGAGCTCTCTCTCCGCCGGAGTCGTGATGTCCTCAATATATATGCGCCTTTCGGGATGGGGAAGACCGAGTCTTTCAATAATTTTGTCGGTCATACCGTCAGAAGTCCCTATAACCAGCATTGCCTCGGGATTTACTTCGCGAATTTTTTCGGAAACCGATTCGCAATGATCGTCCCGCACAAAGAGCGCCGTCTTTACGGCTCCGATTTTTGTTTCCTGTCTCTTCGCCGAAATTCCGGCCTGAATCTGATTGTCACAGATAAAAAGCCCGTCATCTATTATTGCGGGTATATTTAATTCTTTACAGAGATTCATGGCCTGGTAGCTCTTCCCTGTACCGCTTTTTCCAACCAAAGTATAAAGTTTCATTTAATTAATGCCTTTTTTCCTTTACTAATTAAATTCCCTCTGTTATAATTCTAAGTATCGTTACGAAATACATAAGGAGGTATCACTACTATGGCTTACAAAATTACTGATGCTTGCATTAGCTGTGGAGCTTGCTCAGCAGAATGTCCTGTAGAAGCTATTTCTGAAGGCGACGGAATCTACGTTGTTGACGCTGGTAAGTGTATCGACTGCGGTGCATGTTCAAACGCATGTCCTGTAGATGCACCTGTTCAGGAATAATTGCTTAATAGCAGATAATTAATAACCGTTTCTTTCGAAACGGTTATTTTTCTTTTTATGTGCAATTCTGCTTTTGTCTGTTTGCGGCAGGTTATTTGTTTTCCTGTTCTTCCTTCGCGTGCTGACTCTTGTTAATATGGTAAGCAAGCGAATGAAGGCTGTCGCTTATATGAACATTCTCAAGCGCAATATGACTCGGAACTTCAAGGTCGACCGGTGCGAAATTCCAGATTCCCTTCACTCCCGCAAAAGAAAGTCTGTCCGCAACTTCCTGCGCATTGTCCTTTGTGGTACAAATTATACCTATATCAATATTGTTGAGTTCAACAAAATCAACAAGATTTTCGTAATCAAAAACCTGAATGTCATTGATTCTCATACCTATAAGGCGCGGATTTATTTCAAATATTCCGCTTACTACAAAGCCTGCCTTATAGTAATATGTATAGTTTGCTATAGCCTGTCCAAGATTGCCCGCTCCTATAACAATCATCTTATATTCCTTGTCCAGCCCAAGGATTGCACTGATTTCGGTATAAAGACCGTTTACATTGTAACCGTATCCCTGCTGTCCGAAACCGCCGAAATTTTTCAGATCCTGACGTATCTGGGAAGCAGTGTATCCGATCAAACTGCTGAATTCATTCGAAGAAATCTTATCCACACCTTTCTTCTGGAGTTCACGCAAATATCTTCTGTATCGTGGCAGTCTCTTAATGACCGCATTCGAAATCTTTGCATTTTCTTTCATACTAAATCTCCTCTAAATTGAAAACCCCACCTTGCAAAAGGGCCTGAACACGGTCCCCTTAAAATTGCCGGGGGGTTAGTCAAATCTTCTAGGCAACTTTTTCTTCGACATATTTCACTATGTCGGCTACAACCTGGAATTTTTCGGCATCATCATCCGGAACTTCGATTTCGAACTCATCTTCGATAGCCATGATAATTTCCACAGCATCAAGCGAATCCGCTTCAAGGTCCTTCATCAGATTTGTTTCAGGTGTAACCTTGTCAGGTTCCACACTAAGTTGCTCTACAATAATTTCTTTAACCTTATCAAAAACCATTTTTTCAACCTCCTGTCGCCCGCATAAACGCAAGCTCTGAATATAATAGTGTAAGACCACAAAATGCAGCTTTCGGGGTCCTTGAATTCTTTTCTTGCGGTTTCGACCTCCCGCAAAACATATTATATATATACCTTATGTCATATGCAACTAAAAATTGCATAAAAATCTGTTTAAAGAATGAAAAATATTGTATACGAGATTTTTATCGGAAGTGTCGGGCATGCTTTATTCTTCCGTATTTTCAAGACCGAGCCACTCGTCGTATGTGTCGGCAAGTTCCGATTTCAGGCGCTTTGCTTCCTCATCCCATTCAAGCAGCTGCCTGTGGTCGCTCAGATTTTCCGGCATGCACATTTTCTCCTCAAGCTGCCTGATTTCATCCTCCAGCGATTCTATTTCGCCTTCGAGACGTTCCCTCAGCTTTTGAATTCTTCTGCGCTTTGTCTCTTTTTCTTTGTTAAGCCTTCGCTGCTCGCTTACCGAAAGCTGTGCCTCCGGCACCGTCCCCGCAGCTGCCTGTTCGCCGGATTCGCCGCTTTCTGCCTTTCCCGCGCCGGCAAGGCTGTTAAGATATTTTTTCCCGGATTCAACAGACTGCTTTTTTTCAACATAATAATTGTAAGTACCAAGGTACTCATTCAGGCCGTCAGCTGTCACCTCGAGTATTCGTGTCGGAATCTTATTCAAAAAATATCTGTCATGTGAAACAACAATAACCGTCCCCGGAAAATCCAAAAGCGCGTCCTCGAAAACTTCTTTTGAATTTATGTCCAGATGGTTTGTAGGCTCATCAAGCACGAGAACGTTTGCCCCCGAAAGCATAAGCTTGGCAAGCGAAAGTCTTGCTCTCTCTCCTCCCGAAAGCGAACCCACTTCCAGAAAAACCATCTCATTTCTGAAAAGAAATCTGCCCAAAATGCTGCGCATTTCAGTATCGGAATAAAGCCTGTATGACTCCTTGAGTTCCTCCAGAACGGTATTGCTGTCGGTCAGCAGCCTCTGACCCTGGTCATAGTATCCGAATGCGACATTGTGTCCCGTCTTAAGGTAGCCGCTGTCCGGCTCAAGCATTCCCTGCATTATCTTTAGAAGCGTTGTTTTTCCTATGCCGTTTGCCCCGACAATACATATGCGCTCCCCTCTTTTAATATCAAATGAAACATTCTTAAACAGTTCCCGCCGGTTCTGTCCGTATCCGAAACCCATTTTCAGGTTCTCCGCAATCAGCACATCATTTCCGCTCTGAAATTCCTGCTTGAAGCGGATTTTCATTTTTCCGGCCAGTGCTTCCGGCTTTTCGATTCTTTCCATATGTTCGAGCATTTTTTCTCTCGAAGCCGCGCGTTTTGTCAGATGTTCGGTATTATGCTGTTTGAAGCGCCTGATAATTTCCTCCTGACGCTGAATTTCCTTTTGCTGCTGCTCATATTTTTTCATCTCCGCCTCGCGTCTGCTGCGCTTTTGCGAAGCGAAATTACTGTAATTGCCCTCATATATGCTGAGCCTGTGATTTTCAATTTCAAAAATCCTGTTAACCGTCTGGTCCAGAAAGTATCTGTCATGCGAAATGAAAAGAATTGTTCCGCTGTAACTTTTCAGATACTGCTCCAGCCACTTGAGCGTCCCTATATCCAGATGATTTGTCGGCTCATCGAGAAAAAGAAGATCCGGCTTTTTCAAAAGAAGGCATGCAAGTGCCAGCCTTGTCCGTTCTCCACCCGAAAGCGAGCCGATTTTCTTTTCATATGCAGACTCATCAAAAGCCATGCTCTGGAGAACTCCCTGCATTTCGCTCTTATATGAATATCCGCCTTTATTTTCAAATTCCACGCGCATATTGTCATACATATGTAAAAGTTTTTCGACGTCTTCCCCCTTCTCCGACAGTTCCGATATCTTTGCCGAAAGTTCCAAAAGTTCCTTCTCAAGGCGGTGAAGCGGTTCGAAAATCTTTTCAACGACACCTGATACAGTGTCTGCCGTATCAAATCCGTCATTCTGCTTCAAATATCCTATGGTCGTATCCTGCGATACATAATAATTACCGGAATCGTAGCTCATTTCACCCGAAAGAATCTTCATAAGCGTTGTCTTTCCGGCTCCGTTATTACCGATCAGTCCTACCCTGTCACCTTTGTTCATATGGAAGGAGATGTCTTTGAGAATCACATCCGTACCGTATGCTTTGTTAATATTGTTTGCTGATAATATTATCATGGTTTTTTCTTTCTCTTTGTAATTACCGCCATTTACATAAACTTCTCAGGCCGGCAGCTAAAGCGGCAGGTTCGGAAAAGCATCAAGTGTAAGGTCGTCTTTGCCTCCTGCTTTATATTTGTAATATGCCGCACATGCAATCATTGCCGCATTGTCGGTACAAAGCACAGGTGGCGGGCAAAAGAGCTTGATGCCTTTCTTTTTGCACGCTTCCTGCATTTGTCTTCTGAGTTCACTGTTTGCGGCCACTCCGCCTGCCATGACAATTCTGTCCTTTTTCATTGAAACTGCGGCACCGACTGTTTTGTTCACAGTAACCTCTGTAACCGATGCCTGAAAGCTTGCCGCAACATCGGCAACCGGAATTTCCTTCCCTGCCTGTTTCATTGAATTCACATAGTTAAGCACACTTGTTTTAATGCCGCTGAAGCTGAAATCCAGGCTTCCCTTTTCAAGATATACACGCTTGAACTCAATTGCCTGCGGATTGCCTTCTTTTGCATATTTGTCGATCAGCGGGCCTCCCGGATATCCAAGGCCTATAACCCTTGCAACCTTATCAAAGGCTTCTCCCGCCGCATCATCTCTTGTAGAGCCGAGAACCCTGCATTCGTTATAATCCTCAACTTCGACTATATTTGTATGCCCACCGGAAATTACAAGTGCCGTAAACGGCGGTTCAAGCTCCGGATGTGCTATGTAATTTGCGCTGATATGACCTTGTATATGATGCACCCCTACAAGAGGTATATTTTTTGCAAGGGAATACGCCTTTGCCGAGGCAATTCCGATAAGCAGCGCACCCACAAGGCCCGGACCGTATGTCACTCCTATAAGATCTATGTCTTCCCAGGAAACGCCTGCTTCTTCCATTGCACTGTCCGTAACCGAATTAATGTTTTCAAGATGATGTCTTGAAGCGATTTCCGGCACTACACCTCCGAATGCTTTGTGTACTTTTATCTGGGAGGAAATAATATTCGAAAGAACTTCTCTTCCGTCAAGAACTATTGAAACCGATGTTTCGTCACAACTGGATTCTATCCCCATTGTTACAAATTTTCCGTTTTTCATTTTGCGTTCATGCAGTCCGCTTTTCCTCAAAAGCATCCTGCTTTTCCTTTCTGTTTGAATGTTTCTTCCGCCTCTGCCTACTCCTGACGCTCTCCGCGCCACATAATTACGGCATCTTCCCTGTTGTCAAGGTAATATCCTTTTCTGAGGCCTGCCGGCTCAAAGCCGAGCTTCTCATAGAGTGCCTGAGCCTGCAGATTTGATATCCTGACCTCAAGCGTAAATTTCATGATGTCTTCTGCTTCGGCAAGTTCAATCAGTCTTGTAAGCATTGCTTCCCCGATGCCCCGGCGTCTGAATTCCGGTGCTACGGCAACATTTGTTATATGTCCTTCATCAAGTATTTTCCAGAGTCCCGCATAGCCTGCAAAGACGCCGTCCATTTCTGCAATCTGATAAAGCGATCTGTTGTTTGTTTCTATTTCTGAGCGGAATGATTCCGTGCTCCACGGGTCGGCAAAGCAGATTTTGTCAAGTTCTGCCATCGTCTCTGCGTCCGGCAGTACTGCCTTCCTTATAATCAGGTCTCCCATATTGTCATTTCCTTTCGCTGCCGGGTTTAGCGCTCGCTTCCCTTTGTTTTCTGCGCTTCCTCAAGCTTTCTTTCCGCTTCTGCCTTTCTCATATAATTCGGCCTGAGTTCATAGGGTGAAACGGTCTTTCCTTCATTGTAAAGGCGCAGTGCAAGCTTTGAAACGGATGTCGCAGTCTGAAAAGGCTCTTCTTCGGCATAAGTAATATCATATTTTCTTCCGAGTTCACGCTGCGCGTCTGCCCATTCTTCAATACGCGGTCTGTATTTTTCGATACCGTCACCGAAAAACCGTATCTGCAGAAGTTCCGATTCGGACATATCCTCGCGGCAGCGTTCTCTAAGCTCCTGCGAAAGCCTGTCGAGATATTCGCCTATATCATATGCGGCGCCGACAACAATTTCTTCAATTGCTTCTTCGTTTTCGGAATCGTCTCCGTGTTCCTTTTCAACGTGAATTATTTCTTTTGCATAAGCTCCGCCGTAAATTTCACTTCTTCTTGCGTCAAAAATCGGACATACTATTCCCTCGAAATCCGGGTTATTGAAAACAAATGTCTGAAGCGTCGGAACAGCTATTACCGGCTTGCCAAGTGCCTGAGCCAGCGCCCTTACAGTCGAGACTCCTATACGTATTCCGGTAAACGACCCCGGTCCCTCAGACGCTGCAATTACATCTACATCGTCAATTGACGATAAGCGTTCTTTGACAATTTCATCAATCATCACAGTTATCGACTGAAGATGGTTAAGCACACCGTCTCCTCTGATTTCCGTTATTTCTTCCTTTTCATTAATAATGGCTGCCGAAGCATGCGCTCCGGTAGTCTCTACAGCCAGAATATTCATCTAAATACCTCTCACATCATATATTCTTTCATTTTCGTTTTTTCCGTATTTTATTTTTATGACAATGGCATTTTCAGGCAGCAAATCCTCAATCAGGTCTGCCCATTCAACAACGCATACACCGTCCCCGTAAAAATATTCCTCATATCCTATTTCAAACATATCCTCTTCGTCATTGACGCGGTAAACATCAAAGTGGAAAAGGGGGATACGACCGTCCCTGTGCTCTCTGACTATGGTAAAAGTCGGGCTTGTAATCATCTCACGGCTTCCCAGTCCCTGTGCTATGTACCCGGTCAGAGCCGTTTTCCCCGTGCCGAGGTCACCTATAAGCGCCACAACACTTCCCGGCTTCAGTTTCTCCGCAAGTCCAAGGCCAAAGGCTTTCGTATCGTTTTCGTTTTTCATAATAAGAGTTTTATTTTCCGGACTCATAAATCTCCTCCATGCCAAATATCACAACTTTTATTGTATCACAATGCAGTTATCTGTAGCAATACCTGTAAAAAGTCAAAAGTATCATACGCCTGTTTAATATGTGTTGACATTTTAAATACGCGGTTATATAATTCTAAGCGTGAAAGATCTGTTTCAGGGCGAGGTGAAATTCCTCACCGGCGGTGAACGGCAGGAGATATCCGGGTCGTAAGTCCGCGAGCCGAAAGGCCGAATGGGTTAGAATCCCATACCGACGGTATAGTCCGGATGAAAGAAACGACGCATTCATATTATTTTAGTTTGCGTGCCCTGAATTGTGAAAACAATTCAGGGCTTTTTATTTCAATCATGTTATGTTCCTGATCGGATTCCTTTAAGCTTATTCATTATATGAATTAAACGGAAGCCGCTTTTTTATTGCGCTAAAGACAATTAACAGGAGGAATTTGAAATGAACGAAGAAACCTTAAACGTACAGTCATCAAGTATAAAGCTCGCAAAAATGGGAATGCTCGGAGCAATATCCCTTGTCCTTGTCTACTTTGTACACTTCCCTATTTTCCCGGCAGTAGCCTTTCTTGAATACGATCCCGCAGATGTTTCGATACTTCTCGGAACCTTTGCTTTCGGACCTCTTGCCGGATTCCTGCTTACTCTTGTAGTTTCGGTAATTCAGGGTGTCACGGTAAGTGCGCAAAGCGGTATATACGGAATTATCATGCATCTTATAGCGACAGGTTCATATGTCCTTGTCGCAGGAAATATTTATTCCCGCAACAAGACAAGAAAAGGTGCCATTGTTGCACTTGCTGCAGGCGTTGCAATCTGGGTTGTCGTAATGTATTTTGCAAATCTCTTCATCACACCTGCATTTATGGGTGCCCCTGTTGAAGTTATCAAAGGTCTTATGCCTTTTATCCTCGGGTTCAATTTTATCAAAGCCGGCCTGAACTCCGTTATTACGTTTATACTTTACAAGAAGATTTCCGGCTTTCTTCACAGATAATCAGCAAGCTATCTTCATACCCCTATAGCACAAAACCTATAGAAAGAGACCGCACATGCGCTGCGGTCTCTTTCTGTTTTATATGATCTGCCAAAATTATCCGTAACTTGAATTTTTCTATTCCGGCAATGTCAGCCGGTAAATAGCATCGGCATAGATCTTCGCCGCGGTAATCAGCTTTGGTATCTCTGCATACTCATTCTTTTGATGGGCAACCTCACGCTCCCCCGGAAAGCTCGGGCCGAACGCAATAACGTTTTTTACTGCACGCGCGTAAGTTCCGCCGCCTATTACAAGCGGCTCCCGCTCTGTATCCCCGGTATGCTCGCGGTAGACATCCATAAGTGTTTTCAGCATCGGACTGTCTGACGGGATAAATATAGGTTCCTGCGTTTTTTCCTTTACTATACCCATATTATACTTATTGACCACAGGGAGCATCGCCTCATACACCTGCTCATCAGTGCAGGTCACGGGATACCTTACATTAATGGTCAGAGTAATTGCTTCTTTTTCAAGGGCCACCTTTCCGACGTTAAGAATCAGGTCTCCCGACTCATTGTCGCAGAAGTGCACGCCCAGCGATTCACCGTCAAGTTCAAAGCCGATATGTTTATTATAGAATTCAACGAAATCGTTCACATCATCGTTTACAAATGTAAGCTTTTGCAGAAATGCCATCATTATCGAAATGGCATTAAGCCCTGTATGCGGCCTTGCGCCATGTGCCGAAACGCCCGTTGTCGTAATTTCAAGACTTTTTCCGGTTCCCTTAACGAGCACCTTGTATCCCGTCTCTTCTCTGAATTCTGCTGCGGCTCTGCGGATTTCTTCGTAGTTTTCAGTCTGTTCGCTTCTTACAACTGCCCTTGCAAAATCAGCTACCATATTCGGCGCATTTCCGCCTGACAGTGAACGAAGCTCAAGCCCCTTGTTTACCGTCTTTGAAAGCTTTCTTGCAAGCTGGAAAACCATAATCCCCTTTTCTGCCTGAATAGCCGGGAATTCCGCGTCAGGTGTGAATCCGAAATCCGGAGCCTTGACTCTTGCAAGATACTTTTTCATTCCCTTCCATTCGGTCTCCTCATCAAGCCCAAGAACCAGCCGAACTTTTTTTGCAGGCATGATTCCCGCATCTTTTATCGCTTTCATGGCATAATACGCAGCGACTACAGGCCCCTTGTCATCTATCGTTCCTCTTCCGAAGATTTTGTCACCTTCAACCGTTCCCGAAAACGGGTCGTATTTCCAGTCACTGCCCTCCGGAACAACATCAAGATGCCCTACGATTCCCATGACTTCGTCGCTTGTCGTAATTATCAGGCCTTCCTCGTCAAGTGTATAGCCGCCAAACTCAATATGTCCGCCGTAATTATCGACATTCTCGGTTTCAAAGCCGTCTGCCGCAGCCTTTGCAAGCATATATTCGAATGCATCCTGCACGCCCTTTCCAAAAGGCAGCAGTTCTTTCTCATCCTTGTTTTCGCCGCTCATACGCATAACCGGTGCCGATACGACGCTTTTAAACGCCACAAGCTCCTGCAGCGTCTTTATCATATCGTCTTTATAACGATCAATTAACTCCAAGTATCCCATTTGCTTCCTCCAATGCCGTCTGTGCTCTTGACAAATGCCCGGATGCCTGCAGATAAGGATTGCCGGCCATCTCCGAGTCAAGAGGGATTATTCCGTATTTATATGCGCCCTTCGGGCCGTAACGTTCCACCCATGTAGGCTGCACGCCCATGTCTATTTTTGTAATTTCGCCGGTACTCTTCATGATCGAAAGGTTTACCATGGCGATTGCACCTTCCTCCGTACGGCGATTGCCGAGTGTCTCGTTCCTCTGGTTTGAAATAAAGTTTCCCAGACTGTAATAAACAGGCACTCTCTTTCCGGTTGTCTCGTCCTCAATCCACTCCATGCTCTGCAATACGTGCGGATGTGATGCAAAAATTATGTCAACCGGCATTGTCTTTGCCGTCTGCTCGGCAATGTATCTCTGCCACTCGTTCGGCGCAGTCTGATACTCTTCTCCCCAGTGATAGAACATAATTACAATCTGCGCGCCTTCATCCTTTGCCGCCGAAACAACATCGGAAATTTTCGCAAGCTCGGCATCGAGCTTCTTGTAATTAAACGAATTTATATGGGAGGCGGTGTCCTTTGAAATAACATTTCCGTTGATGGAAACATCCGTCTCGTTCGGTGAATTTTCGTAAGTATATCCGATAACGGCAATTCTGATGCCTTTTACCTCCGTCAGTGCATACCGCCTGTCACCGGGATTTTCAATGCTGCCTGTCGTCTTGAGATTATTGGCCTGCAGGACCTGAATCGTTCTGTAAAGTCCGGCGGTTCCGCGGTCAAGCATATGATTGTTTGCCGTTGAAGCCACATCAAATCCTGCTGCGGCTACAGAGCGTGCCAGTGCATCCGGTGCACTGAAGGCCGGATAGCCCGCATACGGTTCTCCTCCGAAAGTCGTCTCAATATTGCATATTGCAAGGTCCGCAGGTTCAATGTATTTCTTTACAAACTGAAAATTATTGTCGAAATTATAATCACCAATACTGCTGTCATACTGGGAATTTACCTGCGTCAGATGAGCCATGACATCGCCTGCGCAAACAATGGAAAGGTCAACCGGTACCTCCGGTTCCTCCTTTGCCTGTTCTGCTGCTCTGTCGTCAGGCGAAATTGCCGGTTCACCAAAAAGAAGTGGGGCGATATTTATCGCACCCACCGTCACTACCGCAATTATCGCCAGAATCAGTATGATTTTACTAAAACGTCCTGAGTTTCTTTTGTCTGATCTCATTTTGATATCCTTCTAAATAATTGTGCGCGGGAAGGCAAAAAAACCATGCTCTTCCCGTCTTTAATAATTTTGCCTAAAATCCTGCAGCTTCAACCCCCTGAATTTCAGGATAACTTTCCTTAAGGATTCTTTCAACGATGTTTGAAAGTGTCATTCTTGCTCCCGGGCAGCCTGCGCAGTGTCCCTGCAGCTTTACCTTTACGATATGATCCTGTGTGTATTCCACAAATTCAATGTCTCCGCCGTCTCTTTGAAGCATCGGTCTG
>JAILLO010000051.1 GCA_024693105.1 Clostridia bacterium
GGTTGAAATGAAAGGAACTCACTTAACTCTTAAATATAGAAAATTTATTCAGCACGGACTTGAAGAAGGCATATCTAAAGCACAAATAGCAAGGGAACTTGGCAAGGGCCCTTCTACCATCTCCAAAGAAATAAGGCAGCACCGCAGATTCAAGTACCGTGACGGTTTCGTTAGAGACATTGCATATTTCCGTGCAGATCGTGGCACGGAATTCTCTAAGAATGAGTTGTTTGAAATTAACTCCGAAACCGGTGAAATTCGTTCTGACATATTCTACTGTGATTCTCAGATGCCTTCGCAAAAGCCGCACGTTGAAAACAACCATAATTATGTACGGAACATTATCCCAAACGGAAAGAAACTGAAAAATTTAACATAAAAAGACGTAGAATTGATGTTCTCACACATCAATTCTACGCCGCGTGAATCTCTACAAGGCGAACCATGAAATAAACCTTTCACTAGAAAAATTATATTTCATTTTGTCTTTTCCGGGGCCATTAAAATTGTGAATGTTCTATTACACAATAAATTTAGTTTTACATCGTGAAGTTACTTTTTTAATTCACGAGACACGAAAAAAATCCCGGTAAGACAAGTACGAGAAATAATAAAACTACTAGAAATTGGTTATATTTTGGAGAATGGACCTGTCATTTGATACACACATAATAGGTAATAGTTTCTTTCCCGTCGGCTATATATTCTTCGATGATTTCGTAGCCGGTACTTTTCAGCAGAGCAGTGAATTCATTGCGCCTAAACCAATAAATTGTAGGTTGATCTTTTTTAAATAATTTATAATTTGGTTTTCCATTAATTCTAAGCCAAGGGAGTTCTTGCTTTGTTTTGTCTTCTTTTCGTATATTTCGTAATATCCCTAAAATAAAAGAAAGTAATGGATTGAACCATCTCCCTTCATAATTAAGGACAGAACATATCATTACGCCTCCTTTTTTTGTGACGCGATAGGCTTCACTAATTGCCTTTTGTATTTCGGAATATGGGATAAAATCAATTATCCTTTGTAAATACACGGTATAATCATAATAATTGTCTTCAAGCATTGACAAATTAGTTGCATCCGCTATAAAAAAATTAATTTTGCTGTCTCTATGCGCTTTCGCATTTTCAATAAAATCATCAATGTAATCAAATGAATCCAATTGACAATTGTAGCTATCTTCAAGAGCAAAAGATATTCTTCCGCCTCCACATCCGGCTTCAAGAATTTTGCATTTGTTTTGGGTAATATATTTATTAAACAAAAGACTTTCTTCCTTATTCAATGCGCCACTAAGTGTAGTACCCCACTGCGTTAATACATTTTTATACAATTCATAATTGTTCATGACCGCATATTTCCCCCTCGCTGTTTGGTTTTTTGAGATATCCGTTTCTAAAAAATCTTATTGTCTTGGGCTCCTATATTTCCTTATATAGTAATTAACGTAAGATTAGGAGCTTAGTGTTATTTTGTAGAATAAGGGTGCGCACTCCGAAGCCCCTTCCGTTTTCTTAGTCCGTATAAGCCTTTCCCGTATCAATGCTGATTGTTTTGGTTGCATTATCGTAGCCGACATAAAAATCCATTGCCTCGCCCAGATCTCTGAGCTTGAAATAATTGTTGCCGCCTATATTGTAAACGGTAAGCTTAAGAGCCTCTGTGCCCACATAAATCTTCGAGCGCGACGGTCTGACCGAAAGGTTCTCACTGCCCTTTATTGTGCCTTCTCCGCCTACTGCACTGTATTTACCGTTTTTATCAAGAGTTACTGCCTTTGTGCCTTCATCATAGCCTACTGAGAACTCAGCATTGCTGCCTGCCAGAATATTTGCCACATCGCGGAGCTTGAAGAAATTGTTTCCTCCGATATTATATGCCTGCAGTTCCACCTTTTCGCCGTCAGCCATAATACTCTGAGGACGCCCTATTGCGCTGTAACGAACCCTTGACAGATCGCGTATGCCAAAAGCGTTGTTCACATTCCTGCCGCTTGCTTTGCTCTTTCCGTCGTAATATAAAGCCACCGATCCGCCCCCGTCAAGACACATGGCATTTACACAGCCTAAAGACTGTGCCACAGCCGCTGCTTCCTTCAGGGTTGCGTTTGCTATTGTTCCGAAGCGGAGAATTCCGTCTGCCCCCTGCCCGATAAAGGTTCTTGTGGCCTTGTTGGTATTGATTTTTGCTTCAAAAAAGCCCTCATCTTCTCCGCTTGCGGTAACCGTGCCGTTAATAACAAGCGTAGGACCCGCACCCAGACAATATTTAACACGGTTCCAATCCGAAGAATTTGTAAAAGTCGTACTATAATCAACCTTGTAACCGACTTCATCTCCTACAGTGAATTCTGCTGCTTCTCTTGCATCATCTGCATTAAACACAATTGCCATGCCGCCTGCGGGAACATAAAACGCAGTTTCCTTAAAGCCTGTCACCTTGCCGTCACTGCCCACCAGAACGGCTTTTGCTCCGGCTTCCATCGGAACGGCAGCGCCGTATTCAGAAGTAAAAATCACGATTGCGGAAGATTCGCTGCGAATATGATTGATATTCCAGACAGGATTTACCGCTACTGTCGTCTCGCCGTTTATGGTTACTCTGATATCCATCGTCACTCTGTCAACAAGAAGCTTTCCGTCATCCGTAATCCCCGCCATGGGCTGGCCTGCGGAATGAAGAATTCTGCCGTTTTGAATTATGGTTCCGTACGGATAAGGCACGGTATCTTTTGAATAAGCCTGAAAATATGTGCCGTTTATAGCAGCCACGCACTGATTTGCCTGCGCCATTGAAGCAACTGACTGTGTGCTGACAAGATTGTTGTTTGCCGTCATAACCACAGGCTCGATGTTTGCATCATTGAGATTAACCGCTACGAATTTTGTGTTAAATCCGCCGTATTTCCCTTCGCTGTATGCATAAGCCGTTGATGCTGCGCTTGCTCCCTCTGCGGATGCTGCCAAAGCAGCTACCGAAACCATAACAACTGTAATACTCATGGCAACCGCCCTGCGCAGCGACATGCTTTTCATCGCTGTAGACAATATGTTAAATTTCATAATCTTTCCTTCCTTTTTTTAGCAAAATTATATTGATACACGCCCACATTATTACACCAAAAGCCCCTGCTGCGCAAGGGCTTTTAATCTTTCGATGCAAATTCACTTTTAATTTTGCGATACGCACCTACTTCTGCGGATTGTAATTCGGTATCATGCTGTGAAGCCAGTTTTTCACCTCCGAATCCGGCTGAGCGCAGAGCGAATGTATCACCGACTCAATCGAATTTTCATCATGCGGGTCCACAGCGAGCATTTCCTTGAGCTCCGGAAGCGCCGGAAGAGGATGTCCCACATAAATCTTTTCGTGCGCCGTCTTTTCTATTCCTTCTTCATCAAGAAGCAGCTCCTCATAGAGCTTTTCACCCGGACGAAGACCTGTTATTTCAATGTCTATATCAACATTCGGCACAAAACCCGAAAGCTTGATGACATTTAAAGCCAGGTCCATTATTTTCACAGGTTCTCCCATATCAAGGACAAAAATCTCGCCGCCGCGTGCCATGGCACCTGTCTGTATTACAAGCTGCACAGCTTCCGGGATCGTCATGAAAAATCTCGTAATTTCAGGATGCGTAACAGTCACCGGACCGCCTTTTTCAATCTGCTTCCTGAAAATCGGAATCACGGACCCGTTGCTTCCGAGAACATTTCCAAAACGCACCGCACTGAAACATGTTTTGCTGTGAGCACTCTTTTCCTGAAGAATCATCTCACACATGCGCTTTGTCGCCCCCATTACGTTTGCAGGGTTAACTGCCTTGTCTGTGGAGATCATGACAAATTTCAAAACGGCGTATTTCTCGGAAATATCTATCATGTTCTTTGTACCGATAATATTGTTGACAATTGCTTCCTTTGGATTTAATTCCATCAGCGGAACGTGTTTGTGCGCCGCAGCATGGAAAACAACA
>JAILLO010000056.1 GCA_024693105.1 Clostridia bacterium
AAAAGATTATCGGAAGGATGATTGAAATGGATCTGATAAGAGAGTATGACCCGAATATACTTGCCATAGAGATTGCAATGCCCGTGACTGTAATGATAGCAAAAGCGGACAGGCAGCCGGAACTTGAACAGGATATGCTCATATGGGTCTTAAAGCGTTTAAGACATGTTTGCTATGTGTATATGAGTGTCTGATAATAATTTCTGTATTTTTTTCTGCAGAAAGTATATAATTGATATACATCACGGAGGTTTAAAAATATGGAGAATCGTGTTGCCGTACTGAGTATTATTGTCGAAAACGCAGATGCTGTCACCGAGCTTAACGAGTTGCTTCACCGGTTTGGAAAGTTTATTATCGGACGTATGGGTATTCCTTACAGAGAGAAGAATATCAACATTATCTGTATTGCCATTGATGCTCCGAACAATGAAATCAACTCACTGACAGGTGCACTTGGGCGAATTGACGGCATTACCGCAAAGGCTACGTATTCCAAGATTTAACGCCTGCCAAAACAAAATATTATGTCACGCATCCCCTGACACCGAAACTGAAACTTGAGGTGAAAGACAAGATGAAACGGCTACTGAATCATTCAAATTACAGTATCGCTGTACCTTGTCACGGGTACAGCGATTTTTACATAAACAGGGAAATATACAGGGAAATATATGGGGAGATAAACAGGGAAATAAACGGGGAAATAAACAGGGAAATAAACAGCGAGATAAACAAAGACAGAAGGAGGATCAAACATGAGCTTAAACGAAACGCCTTCGGGTGAACGTACACATATCGGTTTTTTCGGGGTTCGAAATGCCGGAAAATCGAGCCTTGTAAATGCAATTACAGGGCAGGAACTTGCGGTTGTATCGGACGTTAAGGGTACGACGACCGATCCGGTGCGCAAGGTCATGGAACTGCTGCCGTTAGGCCCGGTTGTAATCATAGATACACCCGGATTTGACGATGACGGCATACTGGGAGCAGAACGCGTGAAAAAAACACGTGAAATCCTGAAAACCTGTGATATTGCAATACTTGTAACGGATGCGGCAACCGGCCTTGCAGATACGGACAGGGAACTCATCAGGCTGATTGGGGAAAGAAAAATTCCGTATCTGATTGCATGGAACAAGACGGATATTGATACTACACTTCCGGCACCTGAAAATGCTGTTCCGGTAAGCAGCCGGACAGGGGAAGGCATTGAGGCTTTGAAGGAAAAGATTGCAAGGCTGATACCCGAAAAAGAGGAAAAGAAGCTTGCGGGCGATCTTGTTTCGGCAGGAGATATATGCGTGCTTGTCTGTCCGATTGATGAATCCGCTCCAAAAGGCAGGCTTATTCTTCCGCAGCAGCAGACGATACGCGATCTGATGGATTCGGGGGCAATACCTATAGTATGCCGCGATACAGAGCTTGAAACCGTACTCGCCAAACCGGGGCTTCGGCCGGCACTTGTAATTACCGACAGTCAGGCATTTAAAAAGGTCGCTGCTATTGTCCCGGAGGATATTCCCTTGACATCCTTTTCAATTCTGATGGCAAGGTATAAGGGGTTTCTTGAAACGGCTGTAAGGGGAGCAGGTTCAATAAGTAGTCTCATGGATAATGATAAGATTCTTATGGCGGAAGGCTGTACTCATCACAGACAGTGTAATGACATAGGTACTGTTAAGATTCCACATTGGCTCAGAGAATATACAGGGAAACATTTAACCTTCGAAACATGTTCGGGAAATGAATTTCCCGAGGATCTTACGCCGTACAGCGCGGTTATTCACTGCGGAGGCTGTATGCTTACCGAAAATGCCGTTCTTTCAAGAATGAAGCAGGCTGCCGGGCAGGGAGTGCCGTTTCTTAATTACGGTATTGCAATTGCAAATATGACGGGAATTCTGGAGCGAAGTCTGAGGATTTTTCCAAAACTGCATGCTTTACTTACATCAGGCGAAATGCCGGCTAATCTGACGGAGGGTGAGAATGCAAAAGCAACAGAGGTATCTGATTGAGAAACTTAAAAAGGAAAACAGACTCTCTGAGGCCGAATACGAAGAACTGATTGCACACAGGGATGATGAAACCGCCGAAATGCTTGCTGAAGCGGCAACCGTGAGAAGAAAGAAAATATTCGGCGATGCAGTATATATGCGCGGGCTGATTGAGATAAGCAGTATATGCAAAAATAACTGTTATTACTGCGGAATACGAAAGGACAACCGATTTGCGGAACGTTACAGGCTGACAAAGGAGGAAATCATCTCATGCGCAGAAGAAGGATATGAGCTTGGTTTCAGGACTTTTGTGCTGCAGGGGGGAGAAGATCCTTATTTTTCGGATGATGTGCTTTGTGATATTGTCTCGGAGTTGAAAAACGGTCATCCGGACTGTGCGGTGACTTTGTCGATGGGAGAGCGGACACCGGAAAGCTACCGGGCGCTGTTCGATGCCGGGGCGGAGCGCTATCTTTTGCGGCACGAAACGGCTGATGCAAGGCATTACGCGATGCTTCATCCCGCTGAAATGTCATTTGAAAACCGCATGAACTGTCTGAAAGAGCTCAGGGAAACGGGATATCAGGTGGGCTGCGGATTTATGGTGGGATCGCCGGGGCAGACGCCCGCGACTCTTGCAAAGGACCTCACATTTTTACAGGAATTCAAGCCTGAAATGTGCGGAATCGGTCCGTTCGTCCCGCACCGAAACACACCGTTTGGGAACGAGAAACAAGGTAGTCTTGAACTGACACTGCTTTTGCTTTCGGTAATACGTGTTATGCTGCCTGAAGTACTGCTGCCTGCGACAACGGCACTCGGAACAATTCATCCGCAGGGAAGGGAAAAAGGCATTATGGCGGGAGCAAATGTTCTCATGCCGAACCTCTCACCGCTTTATGTCCGGAAAAAATACGAACTGTATGACAACAAGATATGTACAGGTGAAGAATCGGCGCAGTGCAGAGGATGTCTTGAAGCAAGAATGAACAGTATAGGATGCAGACTGACCGTTGACAGGGGTGATTCACCAGTCTTCCTGAAAAACGGGAAATTGTAATTATCATAAACATAATCATCGTAATAATAATCATAATCATAATCATAAACATTATCATAATCATTATAATCACGGAAGGAGATAAAAAATGGCAATATATGATCCAAAATCAATGAAAGCGGATGATTTTATAAACGATGCGGAAATACGTGCAACGCTTGCGTATGCGGAAGAAAACAAGAACAATGTTGAACTGATTGACAAGATACTCGAAAAGGCAAGACCTGTAAAAACAGGAAACGGCTGCAGATGTTCGGGTCTGACCCACAGAGAGGCGTCAGTACTCCTTGCATGTGAAATCCCGGAAAAGATAAAGCGCATGTATGAGATAGCGGAAGAAATCAAACTTGCGTTTTACGGCAACAGAATAGTTCTGTTTGCACCGCTTTATTTATCGAATTACTGTGTCAACGGATGTCTCTACTGCCCGTATCATTTAAAAAACAAGCATATTACAAGGAAAAAGCTGACACAGGAAGAACTTCGGGCAGAGGTAATTGCGTTGCAGGATATGGGACATAAGCGCCTTGCAATCGAAGCAGGCGAGGATCCGGTGAATAACCCGATTGAATATATTCTTGACTGTATTAAGACAATTTACGGAGTTCATCATAAAAACGGCGATATAAGACGCGTTAATGTAAATATTGCCGCCACAACCGTTGAAAATTACAAAAAACTGAAGGATGCGGGGATCGGAACCTATATTCTGTTTCAGGAAACGTATCACAAAGAAAGCTATCTTAAACTGCATCCTATGGGGCCAAAGCATGATTATGATTATCATACTGAGGCGATGGATCGCGCAATGGAGGGCGGAATTGACGATGTAGGTCTTGGCGTTCTGTTTGGCCTTGAACTTTACAAGTACGAATTTGCGGGACTTATAATGCATGCCGAACATCTTGAGGCGGTGCACGGTGTAGGTCCGCATACAATAAGTGTTCCAAGAGTCAAAAAAGCCGACGATATTGACCCGGATATGTTTGACAACGGTATTGATGACGAAACATTTACGAAGATAGCCGCATGTATTCGTCTGGCTGTGCCGTATACCGGGATGATAGTTTCCACAAGAGAATCGGAGGAAGTCAGACGGAAACTGCTTCAGGTGGGAATTTCCCAGGTAAGCGGAGCTTCACGAACTTCGGTTGGTGGATATACGGAAGAGGAAAGACCTCACGATACAGAGCAGTTTGATGTATCGGATCAGCGTACTCTTGATGAGGTGGTTCGCTGGCTTATGCAGACAGGGCATATTCCTTCGTTTTGTACGGCATGTTACAGGGAAGGAAGAACAGGCGACAGGTTTATGAGCCTTTGCAAAAATGGTCAGATTCTGAACTGCTGTCATCCGAACGCACTTATGACACTTGCGGAGTATATTGAGGATTATGCTTCCGAAGAGACAAAAGAAATCGGATACAGAATTATAGAAGAAGAATTGAAAAAGGTTCCGAATGAAAAAGTTCGAAAAATAGCAGAGCAAAATCTGCAGGATATAAAGTCATCAAACAGGAGAGATTTCAGGTTCTGATATGTGGTAAAAAAATATGAGGCTGTGAGAAAAGAGAGCCTTGAAACACCCTCTGCTTGAAACCACCCTCTGCTTAAAACCACCCTCTGCTTGAAACCACCCTCTGCTTGAAATTTATGCCTTGACGGCAGTTTCTTCTCCCTTGAAGGCATATTTTTCGGCTTCTTTTTTGATCCGTGCCTTTCCGGTCGGCCTGCTGTATGCCTTGGGAGCAATATCCTTTCGTACAAGGCATATCTCAAACTGTCTTGAAGCCAAATTTTCCGATTTCCACTCAAAATCTATGCCTTGGAAGGTCTGCTTACCTTGTACAAGGCATAGATTTTAAACATTTTTGAAATACCGCGCATTTGCATGGCGGCTGGTTGAAATATCGCGCGCTCGACACGGGCGCACACGCCCATTGCTGCGTGCTTAGCGGACAACCTTATGGTAGGCGATGCGGGGAGTGCCGTCATCGACGTATATTATGCCGCATCTTTGGAAGCCGTGTTTTTCGGCAAGATGCTGAAGCACCAGATTGTCATGGTGAGTGTCGACTCTGATGTTGTCTGTCAGATTTTCGCAGAAACTGAGAGCAATGTCGAAAATTCCTTTTGCGCCTTTTGCGCCGGCCATACGGTGAATTGTTCCGTACGGCTCATCGTTGAGCCAGCTGCCGCCTTCGATTTCAATGTAGGTGGGATCGATACCGGGTATGAAGGTGAAGACGCCGATTATTTTGCCGGTGTCCTGAGTCTGCCCGCATTCAGTCTGTGCGCATTCAGTCTGTGTGCCTTCAGCTTGCGTGCCCTCGACAATGCAGTATGAATTTCCTTTTTCTATATCATCAAGAAGCAGCTCATCGGAAGGTCTGTTATTTGACCACTGTCCGGGATTGCCGTTTTGACGCATAAATTCCCTTGCATATGCAAATATTTTTTTGATTTCCTCAAAATCCTTTTTTTCTGTCCTGCGTACAAACATTTTTGTTCCTGCCTTTCAAGACCGGCTTATCCGGAATTTTATTTGCTGATTGTGATTTTTGCAACCTCAGGCCGTGCGTTGAAGCGCAGCGGCAGCTTTGTCATGCCTATTCCGGAAGTAACATAAAGATTCATATCCGGATTTTCGTCAAATTTGAATAGTCCGTATTTGTATTTTTCTCCGAGCTTCGGAAGTGCATATGCCGTTATAAGCGGAATGTTGATCTGTCCCGCATGTGTGTGACCCGAAATCATCAGGTCGATTTCGGAGCCCGTCATCATATCGGCTACATCAGGCTCATGGCACAGAACGATATTGTAATCTGTTGAAATGTTGTTTTGTACGATTGAAGGTTCGCCGTGTCCTATTACATAATCATCAAGTCCCGTGAGAACAAAATGAGTATTGTTTCCGAAATCCCCGTAAGGAAGCACGAGCGAGCCGTTGTCAAGTACGGTGAATCCGCCGTTTTCGAGTATTCCGCGGATATTTATCACGGCGTTGTCGGCATAATCATGGTTGCCGGTGATTGCATATTTGCCGAGCGGCGCCTCAAGCCTTTGAAGCTGCAGGGAAATCTCATCGGGATCGTTTTCTGCGGCGTAGCTGTTGTAAAAGTCGATGAGGTCACCTGTAAATACGATAACATCGGGCTTCATTTGCGCAAAGGCATCTATGACACTTTCAAAATCGTCGGTAGTATAAGCGGCACTGAAATGAGTATCTGAAAAAACACCTATTGTAAGGCTTTCACCGTCTTTTAGTCTTTCGCAGCGCAGCTCGATTTCAGAGGTTTTAAGATTGTAAGGCTCTATGAAACGGGCATAGCAGGTAAGCCCTGTAAGTATAAGGACCGACACCAGCAGAAATATAAAAAGGTTTCTTATAAATTTTAGCAGTCTGATCATTTTTTTCCACCCGTAACATAAATAACTGTAAATATGTACAAGACGGCGGCGTTAAGAGAAAAATCCGTCGTGCAATGCTCAAACATCTTACCATTTCAAGTGCAAATTTGCAATAGAAATATAATGAATACAAAGGATGTTTGTGATATACTGTAATAAGCGCCATTTTGCCCTGACGCCGACGATTTTCAGTCTTTCGGTGGGCATTCGACGGGGAACATGCCCGGGATTGTGCCGAAGCGCATGACGGAAGCATGATGCAGAGCCTGTCGGCCGGCATACCGGGAGCAAAACAGCGCTGTCCGCTAATTTGAAGCATTACAGAAATTCAAGTAAATATTGTAAAAGTTGTGAATGTGAATATGTGGAGGATTTTATTATGTATGATGTACTGATTGCGGGAGCCGGGGCATCCGGAATGGCAGCCGCCATATCGGCGGCAAGGGAAAACCCTGATTTGAGAGTCTGTATCATTGAAAGAAAGGATACACCGGGGAAGAAACTTGCAGCCACGGGAAACGGCCACTGCAATGCCACAAATGTAAAATGTGAACATTACAAAGAAACAATTGAATTTTTCAAAAGTCTGGGAGTTCTGCTGAAATCAGACAGCGACGGCAGGTTTTATCCTTATTCGGGCAGGGCTGACGCTGTGATTCATGCTCTTTACAGGGAACTCAGAACGCTTGGTGTGAAAGTTGTCTTTAACCACTGCGTCGTTGACGTTCTTCCGGAAAGGGAAGGCTTCGGCATAGTTGTTACAGACAAACAGGAGGACACTCTTCTTCATGCAAAAAAAGTTCTTGTGGCCATAGGCGGAAAAGCCGGCCCGCAGTACGGAACAACAGGTGACGGAAGCAAAATTGCAGAGAAGCTCGGACACAGAATCGTGAAGGTTACTCCGGCGCTTACGGCGCTTGAATGCGAAGGTCCTTTCGAAGAACTCAAGGGTGTAAGAGCAGCCGCAAGGGCAAAGCTTCTGAAGGACGGGAAAGAAATTTCCGGAGGAGAAGGCGAAGTCCAGTTCAACAATTACGGACTTTCGGGGATCTGCATTCTGGACCTGAGCAGAGATGTAATTATAGAATCGGGCAAGGGTGATATGAAGGAACAGTTCAGACATTATGCTGTTTCGCTTGACCTTGTGAAGGATTATTCCGAAGAGGAGCTTACTGAAATCATTCATTCAAATATAAGGATTCCGGCAGCCACGGCAGGAGATATACTCAATTCGATAGTCACCGACCAGCTTGCGGATTATGTGCTTGCAAGCTGCAATGTACACGCAGGCGGATATGTTGCCGATATACCGGGACTGGATGAGAAAAAGGAAAAAGAGCTTGCGCACTTCCTCAAAAATATGACGTTCACAATTACGGGCGCGCAGGGCTGGAAATACGCGCAGTGCACAAGAGGCGGCGTGGACCTTCGTGACATAGACAAAAAAACGATGCAGTCAAAGAAGGTGCCGGGCGTATATTTTTCGGGCGAGGTTACCGATTATGACGGTCCGTGCGGAGGCTTCAATCTGCAGTATGCGTGGGAGACGGGCATAAAAGCCGGAAAGGCAATTGCAAAGTCTCTTGAAAAATAAAAATATGAAATACAGAATTTTCGAGTTGAAGCTCAGACCGGGGGAGTCTGTCGAAAGCATTCCTTTCAAAATAAAGGCCAAAATGAAGAATCCCTCAAAGAGCTTCGAAATTAAAGACTACAAGATCATAAAAGAATCAATCGATGCCAGAGACAAACGTGATATCCGTTTTGTTTATGCGGCGGATTTTGATGTTGAGCCTGAAGAAACAGTGCTTGTGCCTTCGAAGGGAACGAAGCTGCAGGAGGCTAAGGATGAGCATTATGAACCGTGCAGGCTAAATGAACCCCCGGGCAGCGATTTCAAAAGACCTGTTATAGCAGGCTTTGGTCCTTGCGGAATGTTTGCGGGGCTTATACTTGCGGAGGCGGGCATGAATCCTGTCATTCTTGAGCGCGGCGGCTGCATGAAAGACAGGATTGGGGCGGTCGAACGCTTTTGGAAGGAAGGCGTTCTTGACGAGAACACAAATGTTCAGTTCGGCGAGGGAGGAGCAGGCACGTTTTCGGACGGAAAGCTTACTACCGGGATCAAAGACATACGGACAAAAAAAGTCCTTGAAGAATTTGTCGAAGCAGGCGCTTCTCCCGAAATACTTTTCAGGCAGAAGCCGCATATCGGAAGCGATGTTCTTCGTGAAGTCGTAGTTAATATTCGAAAGAAGATACAAAGGCTCGGCGGAGAAATCTGTTTTGACACAAGACTCCTTTCGCTCGATTTCGAAAACGGGAAAAACAGCCCGAAGCTTTCGGCAGTTACAGTTTTGGAAAGCGACGGAAGCAAACGCGAAGTTGAAACGGATTCACTGATTCTTGCACTCGGACACAGCGCAAGGGATACCGTCAGAGAACTTTTTTCGCAGGGCCTTCATATGGAGCAGAAGCCTTTTTCAATCGGCTTCAGAATTGAGCATCCCCAGCAGATGATAAACAGAGCGCAGTACGGAGAAGCGGCAGAGCAAATCAATATACCGGCCGATTACAAGCTTTCTTATCACTGCAAAAACGGCAGAGGTGTATATACCTTCTGTATGTGTCCGGGGGGCGAAGTAATTACGGCATCTTCGCAGCGCGGCGGTGTTGTGACAAACGGCATGAGCATGAGCGCAAGGGACGGCGAATTTGCCAACAGCGCTCTTTTGACCGATGTCAGAACTGCGGATTTTGAAAGCAGTCATCCTCTTTCCGGCATTGATTTTCAGGAAAAGTACGAAAGGCTTGCCTTTGAAAACGGCGGCGGTAATTACAAAGCACCTGCCTGCACCTGGGACGAATTTGAAAAAAACACGCAGCGCGGACAAAAGCTGCGGGCGTCACTGCCTTCTTTTGCGGTAGAGTCTGTGCTTGAAGCAATGCCGCATCTGGGAAGGAAGCTTGCGGGCTTTGATTCGCCCGGGGCAATTCTTCGCGGTGTTGAAACAAGAAGCTCGTCACCTGTGCGTATAACAAGAGGCAAAAATTATCAAAGCTCGGTTGCGGGAGTTTTCCCCGGGGGCGAGGGCGCAGGATATGCGGGCGGTATTATGTCTGCGGCAGTCGACGGGATAAGACTTGCAGAGCAGTTAATCATAAATTTTAATTCGAAAGGAACTAACTGACAATATGAAAAGGATTTTAGCATTAACGCTTTCACTTCTAATTACCATGGGGCTTGCGATTCCTGTGACTTCAACTGCTGCGGCAGGGGATTATTCAATTGTTTCTGCGGGAGCGTACAATCAGTTTACAAACTATGTGGACGGCTACACTATGTATGTTGATGCGAGTATGAGTGTTGACATGTCAAATTCGGAGGTGTGCGCCGTACTTGAAAACAATGAAAAGCGTATTGAGATATACAAGCAGAGTCTTGCGGGACAGAGCTTTACCGGATATATAAATTATTCGAACAGGTTTCTTAATGATACTGCGGACCATGTCACCGATTATGTCGGATCTCAGAAGATAGGTCATTACAACTGCTTTCTGACATCCTGGCACAGAAATAAACTTGCAAGGGTTGCAAATGACAAGAATTATTATCTTGTAATCGATGTACCGGCAGGCGGATATTCATATACCATCTTTGTCAAAGCAAGCGCGCCGATAAGCGATCTCGGCGGTTATACATATCTTGTAAGTAATTTTTCGACTTTTGCGCCGACAACATACGGTTCGGTGAAAAAGACAGGCACGGTGAATGCCGAAACAAGAGGCTGGAATGATGAAACAAAAGCCTTTTACGAGCAGTATTTTGTCAATAACGACTGTCTGAACTGGGGCATTTTTGAGCCGAATACAGCCATGTTTGATTATACGAAGCTTGATTCGTACGAAAAATATTTTGATTATCAGTTCCCTGTACTGCTTAATTACAGTGAATTTGAAAATACATACAAGCATCCGAATCTCGACAAAAGACTTGAAATGGCATACGATCACGGAAAGGTGCTTGAACTGACGCTTCAGACCTCGGCAAAGGGCGGAAGCAACATGATTTACGATATTTTAAACGGCACATATGACGAATTCCTGAAAAATTACGCAAAAACAATAGCGGATTTCGGTCATCCCGTGCTTTTCAGGCCTTTTAACGAGATGAACGGCGACTGGTGTCCGTATTCTTCATATAATACTTCAAGAGATACGATGATTTACAAGGAAGTTTACAAGTATCTCCACAAGATATTCAAGAAGCAGGGCGCAAACAATGTGATCTGGGTATGGAATCCGAATTCGGGGTCGTTTCCGGACTACAAGTGGAATCATACGCTGAATTATTATCCGGGAGACAAGTATGTTGACGTTGTCGGAATGACGGCATACAACACAGGTACTTATTACTGGAATGTCGGAGAAAGATGGAAGGAATTCGACGAACTTTATGTAAACCTTTACTATACCTACAATGCATGGTTCGGTCAGCCTCTTATGATTACCGAATTTGCAAGCGCAAGCTGCGGCGGAGACAAGGTTCAGTGGGTTAAGACGATGTTTAAGTCGCTCAAAAATTTCAAACAGCTGAAGATGGCTGTATGGTGGGACGGCTGTGACTGGGACACAAACGGAAATATTGCCCGTTCATATTTTATAGATGAGACACCTCAGCTGATGGAGGTTTTCAGGCGCAATCTGAAAAAACCGTGGTATCACGAGGTTTATGCATAGGGCAAACGACTTTTAAAATTATTGGAGCTGGAAAATGAATAAATATAGGGAAATTACAGAAAAAATCACACAAAGATGCGGAGAAATATACGGCGCGCTTTTGGAAAACCCCAAAATTCCTCCATGCATCAGGGCATTTGCGGAAAAACTAAAAGAAAAATTTCTGCGTTATAAGGGCGAATACGGAACAATCGGTGTTGTTTCGGCAGCGGCGGTGCCGGTCAAGCTTCTTATTTTCTATCTGCTTGTGGGAGTCAATTCTTATTTTGCGATAGTCTGGCTTTTGACATGCTTCTTTACATTCAGTCTGTTTAATGCGTTCAGGAAGAACAAGTGGATACCGGCTGCTGTTTATGCGGTTTTTTCACTGCTTCTTTTCTGTGATGTTACATACTGCAGCTTTTTCAACCGCTATCTTTCGGTGAATATGCTGGGTGTGGCAGGCTATCTCGGCGATATTGCGGAGAGTATCAAGGCGGTTATACGGCCTGTAAATTTCACAATGTTTGTTGATGCTGTTCTCATTTTCGCAACGCTTGTACTTAAGCGCAGAAATGAGAAAAAGCTGCCTCCCGAAGGTGAGGATTCGCGCGGCCGTGCATATAAGGACGGCGATGAGGAAAATTCCAAGGAGGAAGGAAGCTCTGAAGATGCGGAAGCTCCTGCAGAGGAAGGAAGCTCTGAAGATGCTGAAGCTCCCGCAGAGGAAGAAAGCTCTGAAGATGCTGAAACTCCTGCAGAGGAAGAAAGCACTGTGAAAGCGGAAAAAAATGGCGAAGGCTGCGGCGGGATTTTTAACGGCAGAGACAGGCTGTTTCCGGATGAATCAGCCATCTCGCAGGCGCAGCAGACTCAGCAGCCGCAGCAGACGCAGGTGAAGGAAGGTACGCTGCCGGGGGAGTTGAAGGACGCAGCCGGGATACAAGCTGCGGCAGCGCAAAACAATGCAGGCAGCGCCGGAGCATCGCTTGATGATGACGAGTTTCTGAATGAGCTGATGGAAATGAACGGCGGCAGGGGACTTCGGATTGAGGAAAATACAGAAAGCGAAAACTTCTCTTTCGGAGTGGTTTCGCATGCAGGCGCGGCTGAAACGGCAGAAGCATATGCGGGCTCAGAAGCCGCTTCAGGTTCGGCTTCAGGCTCAGGATCCGGCATGGCTTCAGAACCGGCTTCGGCTTCAGGCGCAGCTCCGGAAACGGATGCAGTTTCAGATGCCGCTGCAGCCACGGATTTTGTTGCGGATATGGATTCGGCTGCAGGTTCGAAGCAGGCTGCAGCTGCAGATACAGATGCGGGCGCAGGCAGCACGGGGCTCTTATACCCTGACGATATGTCCGGTGTTTCGGAAGAGGTTTTGTCTGTGCTTGAGCGGGACGGTATTCCTGCCGAGGCTGTATATGTAAGACGAAACCGCAGCGCAAGGGCCAAAGCAATTCGCCACAAATCAGGTTTTAATGCCGATGAAAGCAATGCATCCGCCACAACGGATGAAATGCCGAAAAATGTTGAAATTACAGAGAAACAGTGCGAAAATTACAAAGAGATTATACCAAGTGTAAACAAAAAACTTAACAGGGGAACCTTTGCACGGGGCTGCAGAAGATTTGCAGCGCAGATTGCATCGGTTCTTATTATAGTTATGCTTGTATTTAATATCGGCGGCACGAGTTTTGTGCAGGCTGTTTCAAATCAGGAAATCATTGCTTACCATATCAAGGATATTGCAGGAGGCGCCGGAGTCGAAAACACAGCCGGAAATCTTGCGGCGTTTACTGCGGATTACGAAAGGGAAAAGGATGGTCCGCTTTTTGGTGTTGCGGCAGGCAGAAACGTTATAGTCATTCAGATTGAATCGCTTCAGAATTTTGTAATCGGAAGAGAATACAACGGTCAGGAAATCACTCCGAATCTGAATGCGCTGCTTGAGGACAATACTATATATTTCGATCATTATTATCAGCAGGTCGGCAGCGGAAACACTTCGGATGCCGAATTTGCGACAAACAATTCGATATACGGAACACTTCAGAGCTTTACATACAATTTGTATGACAACAATTATTTCAGAGGTCTTCCGGTGCTTCTGAAGGAGAAGGGCTATGAGACAGCCGTTCTTCATGCGCACGAGGACAGAACCTTCTGGAACAGGGAAAATGCATACAAGGTTCTCGGCTTTGATACTTATTACGGGGGCCTGATGGGAAATCCGGGCGGCTGCTTCAAGATGACCGAATGGATGGGCTGGGGCCTTACGGACACGGAATTTTTTAAGCAGGCAATCGAATATATCAAAGAACTGACACAGCCGTTCTACAGCTTTGTAATTACGATTTCAAACCACCATCCGTATCAGATGCTTGACAAATACAAGTTTATAGATCTGCTTCCGGAGGACAGGGATACGATTGTCGGAAATTATATTCAAAGCGCGGCATATACCGATTATGCTCTCGGCGAATTCATTCAGGAACTCAAGGATGCCGGAGTTTACGACAATTCCGTAATTGCAATGTACGGAGACCACACCGGTCTTGCGCACAGCGATGAAATCGATGAATCGATGAAGCGCATTACGGGCAAAACATATGATTTTGACACGCTTATGAGCATTCCGCTTATCATACATCTTCCGAACAGCGAATATGATATTCATCAGACGGTAAGCACGGCGGGCGGACAGCTTGACTTCCTTCCTACAATGGCTTATCTTCTCGGCTTTGACAGCCTTGACACGATTTACCTCGGACACAATCTCCTGAATATCAAAGAAGGCTTTGTAGCGGAGCAGACTCAGATGATAAAGGGCTCATTCTTCCTGAACGATTCGGCATATGAGATGTCAAGAGACGGAGTATTTGAAAACGGAAGGGCCTGGGATCTGAAGACGGGAAAACGCATCAAAGATCTGCAGCCGTTTTATGACGGATATGTCAGAAGTACGGATATTATCAATACTTCTGAGTATATTCTCAAAAGCGACGCCATCAGACAGATGTTTCTTGAGGGGAAGGAACTTGACGCCGTAGCGGCCACTCAGGTGAAAAGAGAATATCCCAAGGAGATAGTCGATGCCGGTTATCCTGATGCGTCTCTTGTAGGCACAAATTCGGCGGAAGCGCTTCAGTACTCCTACGACATGGGCTACAGATATATCAGAATTGATACGGGCTGGGACAAAAATGACGAACCGGTTACAGTTGACAGAAGTACCGGAAAGCAGGTCCTGAATCCGAAGCAGCTCATTGAATGGTTCAGCGAACATCCGGACTGCCACGGCATTGCGAATGTTCCGAAGAGCGGTGATTATTATCTTAATTTCACGGGCACACAAAATCCTGACGTGGCTTTGCAGATGATTCTTGAACTGCCGAAAACCGAAGAATATTCGGGAAGATACGAGGCGATTCTCGACGCCTCCTCCGCAGGACAGACGGCCGCAGAGCTGAAGGAATTCATCGAGAGAAACAATGTCTGGGCTGTTGTCATGGACAGGCGCGACGAGAAAAAATACTCTTCGCTTAAGGATACGAAGGCACATATTTACATAAGAGGAAATGATGGCAGAACTGTCGAAAAAACAAAAGAAAATAATTAAATATATATGCATTTTCGCGGTAATGTTCACACTTGTGGTCAATCCGTTCGGCTGGGGCTTTGTGACGGCAATGAACAGTCAGGAAATAGTTTTGTATCATCTGAATGACATAGTGACAAACACCTTTGCCGACAGCAGCGCACAGGATGATTATTATCTTGCAACGGGTACATACGAGCAGCAGAAGAAAGGCCCGATGTTCGGACTTGGCGCGGGCCACAACCTTATTATCGTACAGATTGAGGCAATGCAGAATATGCTTATCAATAAGGACTATTTCGGACAGGAAATTACGCCGTGTCTCAATGAGCTGATCAGAGATCCGTCGACAATTTATTTCGACAATTTCTATCAGCAGATAGGAAGCGGAAATACTTCGGACGCTGAGTTTGCGGTGAACAATTCCATGATCGGGACGGTCGAAAGCTATACATACAAGCTCTTTGAAAACAATTATTTCAAGGGGCTGCCGTGGCTTTTGAAGGAAAAGGGATATACGGCAAATGTTTTTCACGGCTTTGCAAACAGAAACTTCTGGAACAGAGAAAATATTTATCCCGCTCTCGGCTGGGACAGGTTTTATTCGGGCGACACCGACTATAAAAACGACAATATAAAGGGCATCGGAGCAGGAAATATCACAGGCATAAGCGACCATGCTTTTTTGCAGCAGACGGTGGAGCATATGAAATCGCTTCCGCAGCCTTTTTATAACTTTGTAATTACGCTTTCGAGTCACAATCCTTTCGGACTTCCGGATTCTCTTTCCGAGATCGACATAAGGCCGCAGGAGGATAATATCGTCGGTGATTACATCAACGCAGAGCATTATGCGGACAAATGCATAGGCGAATTTATGCAGGAGCTCAAGGATGCGGGGCTTTATGACAGTTCAATCATAGTTTTTTACGGCGATCATTTCGGGCTTTCAAAGGCGGACCGCAATATAGACAAAGTGGTATCAAACTGGCTCGGACATGAATATACTTACGACAATATGCTCAATATTCCGCTTCTGATTCATATGCCTGGACAAAATGTTCATCAGACGGTAAGTGTTTCGGGAGGCCAGACGGATATCATGCCGACGCTTGCATATCTGATGGGCTTTGAAACGCTTGATACTGTATATTTCGGGCAAAATCTTCTGACTGCAAGGGAAGGCTTTGTGCCGATGCAGACACATCTTTTGAAGGGCTCTTTCATCAAGGGTGATGTAGTCTTTGAAATGTCGCGGGACGGAATTTTTGAAAACAGCCGCGCATGGAACAGAAAAACGCGTGAGGAAATCCCGATATCAGGTCTGAGGGCGGATTCTCTCAAGGCAAAGAAAGTTATCGAGATGTCTTCGTTCTATCTTTATAATGACGTTTTGCGTCTTGTACTTGAGCGTGGCATGAGCTTCGAAAAGGTGCTCGAAAAATTACAGGGAAAAGATGTTCCTATACCGCAGAAAACGGGGTATATATATATTAAACGCGGTGATTACGCCAAAATGCAGGATTTCTACGAATATGTAACGGGTACGGGTTCATATGACGGAGGAAAGGGACTGACGGGAGACATTCCTGTCACGAAATATACCGGAGACAAGCGGTTTTTCCTTGATTCGGACGATATTACGGGACTTCTTCTTGACATGCAGACCGGATATTCGGGAAAGAGCGGAGACACCGGAACGATTACGGTGGATGAGACGGTTGCCGGGGTTTACAAAAAAATTCAGCAGATCATCATTCCGGTTGACCGTGAAGGTCTTTATACAAAGATCGAATATATGGGTTATTCCGATATTGCATATATGCCTCCGTACGGCAGGGAAGCGAACAGCGAAAACAAAGAATACGTGAAGCTGAACAGGCCGTGTGCGGTGCTTCTTCCGCATGAAAGCCTTGAGGCAGCCGCAGCGCAGTTCCTGTCGCTTGATTCTCCTGTCTTTGTGATGGGAAACGAGGCTAAAAACGGCAGGCAGTATCAGAAAAAATGGGGTACCTACGGTACAGTGGAGATAAGGTATTAACCGCATTAACCACATTAACCATATTAAGCGCATTAACTGCATTAACCGCAGTAACTGCAGTTTTTTCGGAGGGAAAGTTTTATGGAAAATCAAATGCTTCTGCTTTTCATAGTCATGATTCTCACGGTAATTATCCTGGCTCTTATCGCCACACAGCTTTTTGCAAACCGCAGGATTATTGAAGAAAAGCTGGGCAGAGAGCTTGACGAACGCCTTGAGAAGCTGCAGAATCAGACAGCAGCGCTTGACGAAAAAACAGAAGCGGCACTGAGAGATATCAAGGTGCTCCTTCAAAGTGAAACAGCTTCTTTGAGGCAGGAAGTGATTCAAAGCTTCCAGAGCAGTTTTTCGGGATTCGGAGAACTTATTTCCGGCAACCAGAAGGACTCGGCCGAAAATCTGAATAAACGCCTTGAAGAAATGGGAAGGCAAATCAGCGATATCAACGTTCAGATGGAAGTCCGCCTCGACCACATAAGAAACACAATGGAAAGGCGCGTGAGCGCAATGCAGCAGGACAACAACGCGCAGCTTGAAAAGATGCGTGAAACTGTTGACACAAAGCTGCAAAAGACGCTTGAGAGCAGGATAGGCGAATCCTTCAGGCTCGTAAGTGAAAGACTTGAGCAGGTCTACAAAGGTCTCGGCCAGATGCAGACTCTTGCGACGGGAGTGGGCGATCTTAAGAGGGTGCTTTCAAATGTCAAAACAAGAGGAATCCTCGGAGAAATCCAGCTCGGAACCATTCTTGAGCAGATTCTTTCGCCTGAACAGTACGAGGAAAATATTGTTACAAAGGATTCCGGAACAGAACGCGTCGAATTTGCAATCAAGCTTCCGGGTGAGGATGACAAATGTGTATATCTGCCGATAGACGCAAAATTCCCGGGAGACACATATTCACGGCTTACTGAGGCTTATGAAAAGGGCGATCCGGAGGAAATTGCGGCAGCGGGAAAGCTTCTTGATTCCGCAATAAAAAAGGCTGCAAAGGATATACACGAAAAGTATGTGCAGCCGCCGAACACCACTGATTTTGCAATTATGTTCCTTCCTTTTGAGGGACTTTATGCGGAAACCGTCAGAAGGGGAATGGTGGAAACACTCCAAAGAGATTACAAGATAAATATTGCCGGACCGACTACAATGGCAGCGCTTTTAAACAGTCTTCAGATGGGCTTTAAGACGCTTGCAATACAGAAGCACAGCGGACAGGTCTGGGATATTCTCGGAGCTGTAAAGACGGAGTTCGCAAACTTTGAAAAGGTGCTCATGTCGGCACAGCAGAGAATAAATCAGGCAAATTCGGATCTTGACAAGCTGATCGGAACAAGAACGCGCAGCATCAGAAGAAAGCTGCGTGATGTGACGGAGCTTCCGCAGCAGCTGAGCAGCAGCCTGCTCGACGAAACGGTTATTGATGCTGCGGGCTTTGATACGGAAAAGGAAGCGGACTCCGCCGCAAATTACAACGGAGATAAAGAATAGTACTGAAAGACGGGCTTATTCAGCCTGAAAAAGGACAATTTATGAGCATATTTGCGATTTCGGATTTGCATTTATCGACGGATGAGCGCATTAAAAAGCCGATGGATATTTATGGCGGCGAATGGGTAAACCATGCCGAAAAAATTAAAGAAAACTGGCTGAGATCAGTGAAAGCCCGGGACACGGTGCTGATTCCCGGAGATATTTCATGGGCTCTTCGTCTTGATGAAGCCGCGGCCGATTTTAAATGGATTGCGGAGCTTCCGGGACGAAAGATAATTACAAAGGGAAATCATGACCTTTGGTGGGCATCGACAAACAAGCTCAACAAGCTGTACGGCGGGCCCGATATGCTGTTCCTTCAGAATCATTGCACGGAGGCTGAAAATCTGATTGTCTGCGGGAGCCGCGGATGGACCTGCCCGGGATGCGATGATTTTTCGGAGCAGGACGAAAAGATTTACAACAGAGAACTTGTCAGAATGGAGCTTTCGCTTAAGGAAGCCGAACAAATCCGCAAGGGCAGAAAAATAGCGGTGATGCTGCATTATCCGCCGACGAACGATAAATTCCAGCCTTCGGGATTTACAAGGCTTTTTGAGAAGTTCGGCGTTTCACTTGTAGTTTACGGTCATCTGCACGGGCGTGACAGCTACGGCAGGGGCTATCGCGGAAATTTCAACGGAGTCGAATATAAGCTTGTTTCATTTGATTATCTGAAGGGAGTTCCGATCGAAATAAAACTTTAGGACGCCGCAGGGCGGAAAAAGAAATACCGGACGCCGCAGGGCGCCATGAAATTGAAAAAAGGAGGGAAATGAAATGAAAAGAGTTATTCTGATTGTGCTTGACAGTCTGGGAATCGGAGAGCTTCCCGATGCTGCCGATTACGGTGACAGGGGAGCCGATACACTCGGCCATATTCTCGACAGAAAACCTGACCTCAATATACCGAATCTGAGAAAGGCCGGATTCGGAAATATCAAAGGAGCCGCAGGCGGAAGACTTGCCGTACAAAATCCGGAAGGAGCCTTTGGCAGAATGAAAGAACGCTCCAAGGGCAAGGATACAATTACGGGACACTGGGAAATTGCAGGTCTTTTTACCGATGTTCCTTTCAGAACATTTCCCAATGGATTTCCGAAGGAGTTCATGCAAAAGTATGAGGCCGCAATAGGAGTCGGGACACTGGGAAACTGCACGGCTTCGGGAACCGAAATCATTGAAAGGCTCGGCGATGAGCATGAGGCAACAGGCAAGCCTATAGTATATACTTCCGCAGACAGCGTATTTCAGATAGCGGCAAATACGGCGGTTATTCCGATTGAAAGACTTTATGAAATCTGTGAGATTGCGCGAAAGATGCTTGTCGGTGATATGTCTGTCGGAAGAGTTATCGCAAGACCTTATATTATCGACGAAAACGGCAAGAGACAAAGAACATCGCAGCGCCATGATTACGCCGTTTCACCGACGGGAAAAACTCTTCTTGATTTCATTTCGGGTGAAGGAAAAGAAGTTTATGCCGTTGGCAAGATCTCGGATATTTTCAATGCTCAGGGTATTACAAAGAGCGTACATACAGACAGCAATATGGACGGCGTAGACAAAACGCTTGAGGCCATGAAGCAGAGTTTTGAAGGACTGATTTTCACAAATCTTGTAGATTTTGATTCGAAATTCGGACACAGAAGAGACCCTCAGGGCTACGGACGGGCAATTGAAGAGTTTGACGCAAGACTTCCGGAGCTTATTGAGGCCATGACAGGCGAAGATATTCTGATGCTGTGCGCAGATCACGGAAACGATCCGGTTCACAGCGGTACGGACCATACGAGGGAGTATGTGCCTTTTGTTGCAGTCGGAAAGCCTGTCAGGGGCGGAGTGAGCATCAGAGACGGCAGCAGCTTTGCGGATATCGGGGCAACGATAGCGGAGTACACCGGTACAAAAGCAGAAATCGGAGGCGAAAGCTTTCTTAAGGATATTTTGAAATAGAAATTTGCAGAAAATTACCTTATTGTTCTAAAGTTTTTCTTGCTTCTGCCGACATTGTATATGAGAATTCATTATACTTCATAAATAAAATTGATGCAGTTGCAGCGCAGTCACGAAGAATGTAATGCCGGAACCGCAATCCGTGATTATTAGTTTACATCCGTTTTTAGGCTGCGATTGTTTCAAGTATTTGTATTTGTGTATATGCCATGTGTGGCGGTTAACCGAAAGAGTCTCATGCATGGCATATATATCGGTCCTGCGATGTTTTCGCGGGGGTGCTGCTGAAGGGGTATCCAGATACATACGGAAGTATTTTGAAAAAGCGGGGCGTGTGAAAAATGAGTTTTCATTTATCACACGCTTTTTTTTGTGCTCAGCCGACCGGATATTTTTGCCGTAATACTGTAAACAACGCTGAAATGTGGTAAAATAAGTATTCAGATAAAAAGAGTTTTGTGCATCTGAAGACAGGCACAAAGGTAAAGAAACAGAGGTGGAAAAATGAAGAAATATGCAATAGGCAGCTTCCCGACGTCAGTCAGGGTTTTCGTGGTAATTATTGCACTGTGCACTGCAATCTGCACAATGGCATATATGTCACCGAGCTTTGCGGATATTGATTACGGTCTTGATCCTGCGGGATATACATATGAGAATCCTCATGACATCATTATAAGGGGACCGGGACTTACTTATACTACAAGGGGAGAGCATGTCAGCATTTACGGCGCATGCGATCCGGACTATCCGGTTTATATGAACGGAACGGAAATTCAAAAGACAAAGCACGGTTTCTTTGCCGAGTATGTTCCGCTTGTTCAGGGCGAGAACAGCTTTACCTTTACAAACAACGGCAAGAGTAAAACCGTCGTAATTACAAAGAAAGCATCATCAACAGGCTCGGGCGGCTCTTCGGCGGTCACTGTCAAGGAGCTTTCCGGAAAATATCTGACGGTTAAGAACAATAACGCATCGCGAATGACTGCACCCGATGCCGACAGCAAAGCTCTTATGTTTCCTCTTGCAAAAGGCACGGTTGTTCAGGTAACCGGTGAAACCGACGATTATTACAGACTTGCCGACGGCTCGTTTATATATAAGAGCACGGGAGAACTTATGGACGGATCGGTTGCAAAGGCTGTTGTGACGGAGACAAGGCTTACGCCTGCCGATGCAAACAGATGCAGCAGCTTCAGACTCAGAATCTCGCAAAATGCGCTTTATGATTATTATTCGGAGGGCGGATTCGGATATCTGACGGTATATAATGCCTCAAATAATGCAAAAATGCCGGATTCGGTGAAGAATTGCGCCGTGAAGGCGGTTTCGGTCAGAAATGACGCGGACAAATGCGTTTATGCGCTCAAATATGCGGACGATGCAGCCATAAACGGCTATTCGGTAAGCTTTGAAAACGGATATCTTGTTCTTTCCTTCAAGCACAAAGTAACAAAGCAGGGAGGAGACCTTTCCGGATATGTGATTCATATTGATGCCGGACACGGCGGAAGCGATCCGGGAGCGCTCGGTGCCGCAGCAATGTCAGGCCCTACGGAGGCTCAGATAAATCTCAATATGGCGAAGGTTGCCGCAGAAGTCCTCAGAAGCAGGGGCGCTACGGTTATAATGACAAGAGACGACGATTCGACGATGGGTCTTGCAGACAGGGCATATCTTGTTGCGGGCGAGATGCCTGATTTCTCACTTTCGATACACAACAATTCGACCGCATACGAGGGAGATTATTCGAAGAGAGCCGGACTTGAAACTTATTATTCATTCTCAAAGGAAGCGGCAGACTTTTTCGATGCGAAAATCACATCGCAGCTTGGAGCCGGCGCATCGGGCGGCAGGTACAAAAATCTTGCAATGACGCGTGCCACGGGATTCCCGGCAGTGCTTGTGGAAGTTGATTATATTTCAAATCCGAACAGTTACGAATGGCTGATTGAAAAGAAGAGCCAGATTGCCGCAGGTACGGCTGCTGCCGATGCGGTTACTGCATATTTTGAAAAATACGCAGTTGATGAAGCAGAGGGAACACGCGCTCCAAGAGCTGCGGAAATCTCGAAATTATAGCTCGAAATTATAGCTTGAAATTATAGCTTGAAATTATAAAACACAAAAGTAAACCGTTTAACTTAAAGAAGGGCATCAAAGAACATGTCAGAAGAGTTTTTTGAACAGTTACAACACAAAATAACATCAGCGTGGAATTACTTCGTTGACTGGCTTCAGCAAAACCCGGTGACAATCGGCGAGTGGTATTCGCAGATTATCAGGTTTGTCATGCCGGTTCTTGCAATCATGATTCTCATTTCGGTACTTCGCGATATGATCAGAGTCAAGAATCCGAATGAAGTCTGGGGCTATCTTAATGCGGGGAATTTCGGCCGGTTTGCGATAAACGCCTGGGAATGCACGATAGGAAGGGCAAAGCACTGCGATATCAGGGTTCAGTTTCCTTCGATTTCCAGGACTCAGTGTGCCCTTATCAGGGACAATAAGGATACGGAACGGTGGCAGGTGCATGAGCTTTCAGCCAGCAATCCCACTTATTGCAACGGTTATCCGATTGATGAAAACACATATATTGTTCCGGGTCAGAAGCTCAAAATCGGGGGCGTTGAGGCAGTTTTAGAATCTGTCGAACCTGAGGAACAGCTTGCGATGCAGGAGACACGTCTGAAATCGTCAAGGTCGAAACCGCCATGGTTTTCCTTTGGCGTGCTTACGGTGTTTCAGCTGCTTACTACGATTCAGCTCTGCATTAATCTTCCCGAATATATCACGCAGATCTGCTGCTGCTATGCAGGCCTGTGCGGTATTATGTGGGGGTATATCCTCATAAGCTTTTCGGCCGACAAAACGGGATTTGAGCCGGAAATTCTGGCGTTTTTCGCATGTACGCTGAATCTTGCCGTTATAGCATCATCGCAACCCGAGTATATGTTCAAGGGCACTGCCGCAATTCTTATAGGAGTTGCCTTTTTCCTGATTCTCGGCTGGTATTTAAGAGACCTTACAAGAGTTGTAAAGACCAGGTATGTTGCGGCGGCATTTACAGTAATTCTGCTTGCCTCAAATCTTGTTTTCGGCAAGGTGATTTACGGCGCAAAAAACTGGATAAATGTTTTCGGCATGTCTCTTCAGCCATCCGAAATTGCAAAGATATTTTTTATTTTTGCCGGCGCTGCAACGCTTGAACGTCTTTTTGTAAAGAGAAATCTCGGAGGTTTTATGCTTCTTTCCGCATACTGCCTCGGAACTCTTGCAATTATGAGCGATTTCGGAAGCGCACTGATTTTCTTTGTCGTTTTTATCGTTATTGCGTTTCTTCGTTCGGGGGATTATGCAACGCTTTCGCTTATAGTCTTCGGGGCATTTGCCGGAGGACTTCTGATACTCAAGTTCAAGCCGTATATTGCGGCGCGCTTTTCCGTATGGGGCCATGCTTGGGAAAATGCAAGCACAACGGGCTTTCAGCAGGTCAGAACGATGTCGGCCGCAGCCTCGGGAGGGCTTGTCGGTGTCGGAACGGGAAAGGGCTGGCTTCACAATGTCGCGGCCGCGGATACAGACCTTGTGTTTGGAATGATCTGCGAGGAATGGGGCCTTATTATTGCGCTTCTTTCGGTATTCAGTATTGCCGCGCTTGCAATCTTTGTTGTAAGGGTGACGCGTTCGGGCCGTTCCGCTTTCTACACGACAGCGGCATGCGCAGCCTCATCGCTTCTTGTATTTCAGACAATGCTGAATGTTTTCGGCTCTCTTGATATGCTTCCTCTGACAGGCGTTACGCTGCCGTTTATTTCAAGAGGCGGCTCGTCGATGATATCGGCGTGGGGTCTTCTTGCCTTTGTAAAGGCGGGTGACACAAGAGCCGGCGCAAGCTTTGCCGTGCGAAACGAGGGAATTGACGAGGATGATATCGAAAGCATCGGCCACGACGCAGGTTACGCCAATGCCGGCGGTAATTACGGTAATTACGGTAATTACGGTAATTACGAAGATCACGGCAACGGCAGGTACGATAATGACGGCAATTACGACAACGGCGGCAATTACGACAACGACGGTAATTACGACGAGGCGGACGAATTCCTTTCAAGCTTTGACGGGGATGATGCAGTCGCGTCATTACAGAATCCGAAAAAGCCAAAGAAAATGTTCTTTGACGGACGGAGAAAAACGAGAGAATTACAGGCAGCAAATATTAATGCCGGCGCAGCGGGCGATACCGGCAATTCTGCCGATGATGACTATCGCGAGTATCGCAGGGAGGAAGACAGGGAAGCACCTCAGGAAGACTTCCATGAATTTGATGAACTGATGGACATGAACAGAGAAGGACGAAACGAGGAAATCAACGGATTTCTTGCACGATTCAGCGAGCATGGGAAAGGCAACCTGCCAAAATCAAAAGGAGGCAGGGGCAGATGAAGAAGATAACATCCAGAACGATTATCTGCCTTTTGCTGGCGCTGGTGCTGCTCGGCGGACTGGGCTTTTTCACCTTCAATTTTGTGAGAGACGGTGCCGACTGGGCGATGTTTCCGAGCAACAGGCATTTGTACAATAAGGACGGAAACCTCAAGGCGGGGCGTGTTCTTGACTGTAACGGCAAGGTGCTTTGCGAGTCGGGAGAAGACGGCTGGAAGTATTATCAGGGCAATTCGGACATAAGAAAAGCAACGCTTCATACAGTAGGTCTTCCTGACGGAGCCATAGCCTCAGGCGCAATTACGCGCTTTGCCGACAAACTTTGCGGCTACAATATAGTGACGGGTGCGGAGTCAATCCTTCCGCTCGGAAGGGATCTTCACATGACAATCGATGCCGATGTATGCGCCACGGCGTATAAGGCTCTCGGAAGCCACAGAGGCTGTGTCGGAGTATATAATTATGTAACCGGTGAGGTTATATGCATGGTAAGCACTCCGACCTTCGATCCGGCAAATCCTCCGAATATTGCGGAGGGAGACAGCCGCTATGACGGTGTTTACATCAACAGGCTTCTTTCGGCAAAATTTGCGCCGGGGTCGACATTTAAGCTGCTTACTGCGGCGGCGGCACTTGAAAACATTGAGAATGTTCAGGAAAGAACATATGAATGTACGGGAAACCGCAAAATAGGCGATATGGTAATTACGTGTCCTCACAATCACGGAACTGAGGATTTCGAGCGGGCTCTAAACCAGTCATGCAACTGTTATTTCGGTCAGCTTGCGGCAGAGCTCGGCAGTGACATCATGAATGATTATGTGAAGAAGGCGGGGCTTACTGAGTCTTATTCGGTAAGCGGAATAAACACAAAGCCTTCAACATTTAATTTCGATACAGACGACGGAGCTCTTGCGTGGTCAGGCATAGGGCAGGGTGAGGACCTTGTCAATCCGTGCGCTCTTATGGTTTATATGGGAGCAATCGGAAGGGGCGGCTACGCGGCAGTTCCGCAGCTTGTCGAATATACTTCCTTTACGGACAGTTATATGACAAGTTTCTATTTTGTTCACAACACGGGAAGAATGATTCAGGAAAGCACGGCTGCGGTTATGCAGCAGCTGATGCGTTCAAATGTTGTGAATTATTACGGAACCGGCAATTTCCCGGGACTGAATATTTGTGCAAAATCCGGTACTGCGCAGCTTGATTCTCAGCAGACGGAAAATGCATGGTTTGCAGGTTTTTTGCAGGATGAGGATCATCCTTATGCTTTTGTTGTGCTTGTTGAAGAAGGCGGAAGCGGAAAAGATGCAGCAGGCTCTGTTGCAAATAAGGTGCTTCAGGCAGCAGTCAAAGACTGAGGAGGTGGGCTTTAATCTATGAAAAATGTTGTACTATTTCTTGTTTCACTTGCGGGACTTTTTGTGGCCGTATGGGGAGCGGGCGTTTTGATGGCACAGTATCCGCTGTACTTTTGCATAGCCTTTGTGCTTGCGGTTACTCTCGTATGGTATATCAGAAAGAAAATTCTTTTTGGCGGAACCGAATATTCGATTTTGAAGGAAAAAATCCGGAAATTCAAGACCTTCAACCAGCAGGAGGAAAAGGACAGACTGAGAGCCTTCCGATTCATGAATTCACAGAAGAACATCATGACAAGGAACAATCCGAATGTCCATTTTACGGCATCTGCATGGATCATTAATCAGGACAAATCAAAGGTTCTGATGATCAAGCAGAATGCTTTTAAAACATGGACATGGATAGGCGCACATGCCGACGGGGAGCTTGACCTGCTTGCTGTTGCATGCAAGGCCGTTTCGGAAAAAACGGGACTTGTTGATTTTGAGGTACTTGACAAAAATTTTATTTCGATTGAAATCCTCGGAGTGCAGGGCTACATGAAGAACAGGGAATATGAGCCGGCACATCTGCATATCAATGTAACTTTCCTTTTGCAGGCACTTGAAACAGACCCGCTCAAGCTCGGCGCGGGCGATGAGGAAAACGGCGCCAAGTGGATTCCGCTGGGTGAGCTTGCAACAGAATGCAGAGAGCTTTTGATGCTTCCTGTTTATTATAAGCTGATTGAAAAGGCAAAGAAGTATTCTACTGTTGATATTCTTGCAAAGCGTGCGGCTCAGGAGGCTGCGGACGCAGAAGAAGAGGAAGAGCTTGCAGCTCAGATTGAAAATAATCCGGCTCTTGAGGAGGAAGAAGGCTACACCTTCGGCAGAGCCGAAGAACCGCGCAAAACGCGCAAAACCAGAAAGAACGAAAAGCAGTATGAAGGCGTTCTTTTCGGTTCGAGCCTTGCACGTTCAATCGAAGAGGTAGAGCGGGAAATGGACGAGGAAAACAAAAGGCGGGCGCAGGTGCTTCAGGATATTATACGCAAGGAGCATACGCGCGTCGACAACAAATAATAAAAGCTGTTTATAAGTGACTTTGTCACTGTTTCGGCAAAATATCGCCCGCAGTATGGCGGGCGTTTTTTAAAGGTGTAATTATGTCATTTTCAACAGATACAAAAAATGAGCTTGCGCATTTTGAACCTGAGAAGAAATGCTGTATGCTGGCAGAAATCGCAGGGTTTGTAAGAATGTGCGGAAGCATAAGACTTGCGGGCGGAGGAAGAATAAATATAGTTCTGACTACGGAAAATCCGGCCGTGGCAAGGCATTACAAGAAGCTGATAAAAGATTATTTTGACGTTGAGGCACTGCTTGACATAGGGCAGAGTGAATCGCTGAAAAAATCGAGAGTTTATATTCTTACAATTGAAGACGACGAACGCAAGATGAGCGAGCAGATTCTTCGCGAAACGGGGATTCTTATGGTGCGCGAAGGAATGAACTGTATAAGCGACGGAATTTATGACGGTGTAATTCGTACCAAGTGCTGCAGAAAAGCTTATCTAAGGGGCGTTTTTCTGGCTTCGGGCAGTATTACGGATCCGGAAAAGGGATACCACATCGAGTTTGTCTGCAATACACAGACGCTTTCAAACGATGTGAAAAAACTGATCAACAGCTTTGTGGATCTGCATGCAAAAACTGTCGTGCGCAAGAAGAGCTTTGTTGTTTATGTAAAGGAATCCGAGCAGATTATCGACATACTGAATATACTGAAAGCGCACGGGCAGCTTCTGAAGTTTGAGGATATACGTATCATGAAGGAGATGCGAAACAAGACAAACCGCATAAGCAACTGCGATAATGCAAATATGGACAAGACTTTGAATGCTTCCGAAAGGCAGATTGCCGCAATTAAAAAAATAGAAGAGCAAAAGGGACTCAGATGGCTGCCTGACAAGCTGGCTGATGTTGCGGCACTCAGGCTTGAGCATCCGGAGGTTCCGCTTGCGGAGCTTGGGCAGATGCTGGAGCCGCCGTTGAAAAAATCGGGGATCAATCACAGGCTGCAAAAGATTGAGGAGCTTGCATCAAAGCTTTGAGGCTGAGGCGGAGATTTGGTGCAAATGCTGAGGTTGAGGCAGAGGTGGATGCTGAGATTTGATGCAAATGCAGAGACGGAGGCAGAGGCGGATGCTGAGATTTGATGCAATTGCTGAGGTTGAGGCAGAAATGGTTGACAATCTCAGTTGACAAATTCCAAGGAAAATAATGGGTTAACAATATTAGTTAACAAATATGCGCACGCAAAATCTTGTCAACTCACGCCGGTTAACGAAACTGTATTCAGATGCGAATGCCGCTAAATACTCCGGTCAGGCGACCGGCGAAAGACCGGCATCAAATATAACCGGCAACGAGGCCGGAAGGAAGGAAAAATATATATGAAAAAAGAAAGAAAGCTGAGATATAAGTGCGTGGTTCTTGACCATGACGACACCGCGGTGATGAGCTCGAAGGAACTTCATTACCCGGCATTTTGCGAAATTATGGAAAAGATGCGTCCGGGCTCACATAAGTATACTTTTGAGGAATTCATGAAGTTTTGCTTTGAGCCGGGTTTTTCAGTCTATCTGCAGGAAAAATACGGCTTTACGGATGCCGAATTCGATGAGGAATTTCAAATCTGGAAAGATTATATAAAGGACAAAACCCCGGATTTTTACCCGGGATTTCTTGAACTTGTGAAAGAACTTCAGGAACTCGGTGCATATATATGCGTCGTTTCGCATTCAGAAAAGGCGGAAATAGTCAGACATTATGCGGAGAACGGCGTTAAGCCGGATCTTGTGTACGGCTGGGAGCTTCCGCCTGAGCAGAGAAAGCCTTTTGCATATCCGATGGAGCAGATTATGCTGAAGCTTGGAATGAAACCGCAGG
>JAILLO010000073.1 GCA_024693105.1 Clostridia bacterium
CTTTCAGTCAAGTGGTTTGAACATTTAAATGTTTGGATAAGGGATATCGGGTAATGCCGGCCGCTGCCGTTTCCGGCTGCTTCCCGCCCTGCAGACTCATAAGGCGCAAAAGTGAATATCGTCTGTATACCGGTCCGGAAAGATTGCCCCCGCAGACGCGTATGCCGCAGCGGCCCCGGAAGTCCGCAAAGCGTTTCCATCCGCCAAGTACGAAAAAACGGTTTCAGAAATCTGAAACCGTTTTTCTTTTGGTACGCGATCAGGGGCTCGAACCCTGGACACCCTGATTAAGAGTCAGGTGCTCTACCAACTGAGCTAATCACGCATATTGAATTGTTTTCCAAATCGGAACAGTTAGAAGTGTACCAAAGAACGCACCTCTTGTCAACAGTAATTTTTAAATTTTTTTCGAAAACCTGCCGCCTGTAAAACGCTGAATTTTCAGCAAATTTTGTTTTTCCGATAAACTTCGTCGGCATAAAATCATTATTGAAATTGAGGATATAAAACAAAATCTGTGCTAAAATATTCTGAGCTGCGAAAAAAACGCAGGCTAAAAGACTATCTGAATTCGAAAGGATTTTATCTATGAAAAAGAAGATTGTTTTCATCGGAAACAGCATTGTAAACGGTTTTCCTCACAAAAGAAGTGCCTGCTTTGCAAGCCTCGTGCGTGAAAAAACAAAAGACGAAGTCATTAACAAGGGTGAAAACGGCGATGTAACCTCAAACATACTTATGCGCTTTGAAAAGGACGTTATTTCCCATCACCCCGATTATGTGTTCGTAATGAGCGGGACAAACGATTTTATATATAAAGACACAGGCTTTGACAAGTGTCTTGAAAATTTGAAAAAACTTGCCGCAGCCGCAAAAGAAGCAGGAATATATCCTGTTATAATGACGCCGGTGCCCGTTAACGCAGGTATGGCGCACAGACTCTGGATGGCAGGCTCGGGTGTCGACTATATTATGGTTGAAGAACAGCTGAAAAAGCTTTCCGCAGCACTTTGTGAATATTGCATGGCCGAAAATACGGGCTTAATTGACGTAAATACCGGTTATCGCGCTTTTGCGGAGTCAGTCGGCAGATTCGAGGCATATATCGACGGAATTCATCCGACGGCCGAAGGGCACATTTTTATAGCCGGTCTTATATGTGACTGGCTTTGCGAAAATGCTTCGGAAGAGAAAGCGGGGAACTGATTATATCATGCAAAACAAAAAGCTTTATATCGCCTCAGCCGCGGCAACCTCTTTCTTGTGGGGAATCGATGCGATTTTTGTGCAGGCGGTCGTCGGGGAAATAAACCCTCAGTTCACTTCCTTCCTGAAGTCATCCATAGCAACTCTGTTTTTCATTATAATATACATCTGCAGGACTAAATCGGCAAAAGTCTCCGCAGGAGGGATAATGACGCCGGGCCGGATAGAAAAAAAGGACCTGCCGCTTTGCGCAGTCGCAGGAATCCTTGGAATGGGTCTTTATTTTCTTTTTGAAAACAGCGGAATCAAATATACCTCCGGAGCGCTTTCCGCGCTGATTCTTGCCGCCCTCCCCATTGTGGGTATAATCGGAGACAGAATATTTTTCAAAAGCAGAATAACCGGAGTTAAAATTGTCGGAACAGTTTTGTCTCTCACCGGAGTTGCTCTTGTAGTAACGGGCGGCTCGCCGGAAGCCCTTGAAGGTCAGCTTAAGGGCTATTTTCTGATGTTTATGGCAATGCTTTGTATGGCAGGTGCTGCATTTGCGTCAAAGACGCTCTACCGCAAATATTCCGTGCTGACAGTGCTGACTTATTCATGCTCCTTTGGAGCAGTTTCTCTTTTGCCTGCAGCGCTTTTATATTTCCCCGGCTCTGATGCCTTTTCACTGAAAACAATTGCGCTTGTAGTCTGCATGTCGCTCTTTTGCACGGTCGGCGCCGAATTTTTCAACGCATTTTCATTGAGCGGACTGCCTGTAACGCTTGTTACACTGTTCGGAAATCTGATACCTGTTGTTTCGGTTGCGGCGGCATATATCGCATTTCACGAAATCCCCGGTCCGCGCCAGCTTATTGGCGGGGCTGTCATAGTCGCCGCAATTTCACTTGTTTCACTTACTTCGAAAGCATCCGGTCCGCAAGCATAGCTTTTTTAATATAAACCTGATTTCTGAAGGGATTAAGAACAATCCCCGCAAGGCTTTCATTAAAAATCACTTCTTCAAGAACAGGTTTTGTCTGCATCCTGAAAAGCTTGAACCCATGCGGCCCGTTTCCTTCTTCAGGCTCCGAAAAAACCGCAAGATACTCGCCGCCGTGGCTGTTTTCCGTTTTCATTACAAGCCCCTGCGGCGTTTCCTTTCCAAGCACATAAATCGCCATCCCAAGATCACAAAACTGCTGCAGCACCGTGCCGACGGCGTTTAAATTTTCTTCATTCATTTCTTTCGTATAATTCTGTATCGCGATTGTAAGATCTGAAAGCATTTTCTCCTCCCAAATATTCAGTTACCTAATCATTTTAGCCGTTTTATGCACGCTGCCCGATTAAACTTATATTCCCGTGTCTGTTTCAAAGCTGCTTCCGCTTCTTGTCTTTTTAACCCTTATCTGCTGCGGAATGTTTTCCGTAAGCTCCTCCCGGTGGCTGATAATGCCCACAAGCTTGCTTTTGCCGGAAAGTCCGCTTAAAATATCCATCGCATTTCCTATGGACTTCCTGTCAAGAGTACCAAAACCCTCGTCAATGAAAAGCGCATCCATCTGAATTCCCCCCGCACTTGAAGAGATAAGATCCGAAAGTCCCAGTGCAAGCGAAAGTGACGCCTTGAAGCTTTCTCCTCCCGAAAGACTTCCCGCCGGCCGTCTGCAGCCTGTGTAATTATCAAAGACTTCAAGGTCAAGGAAGGTATTGCTTTTCCTGCCGGCAGGGCTTTCCTGCCTGTGCAGCTCAAACTGTCCGTCACTCATCGGAAGGAGTCTCCTGTTTGCCGCCCGTATAATCCTGTCAAATCCGGCAGCCTGAACATATTGCTCCAGCGTGATTTTGGTGTTTCCCGTCTGTCCTTTTACAAGATTGTACAGCCTTGTGCATATGGCAGTATCCTTGTCTGCCTTTGTGAAAGCATCCTTTTGCAGTGTAATTCTGTCAAGCAGGAGCCGATTGCCCGAAACTCTGTTTTCCGCCTCGTTTTGGACCGCTCTCTTTTTCCTGACCTCGTTTTCGGTTGTCCCGACAAGGCATGTGAGCTCATCAATGTCAATAAGTTCCCGGCCTTTTGCATCATTTTCCGCCTGAAGAAGCTGTGCGGCATTTGCGGCCTTTTCCTGCTTAAATGCCGCAACCTGAGCGTCTGCCGCCTGCAAATCTTCCTCTGAAGAAAAATATTTTTCCGCTTCGCGGTAATCCGCCATTTCTGCCTTTGCTGCGGCAGACTCGAGCTCTGCCAAAGCCTTTTCTTCCTGACCGGAAAGATCCGCAAAGCTCTCCTCATGCGCTTTTAGCATCGAAGCGGCTTTTGCGTATGCAATTCCCGCTTCCCGGCTGCGTTCCTGCGCGCTTTTGACTGCATCAAGGATTTGCTCAGCTTCAGCTGTAAGCCGCTTTTGCTCCTTCTCCGCTTCGCTGCGGCTTTCAAACCCAAGATTCTCAAGCGTTCCCAGAATTGCGGTCTTTTCTGCAAGCTGCTTTCTGCAAAGCTGCTTTCTTTCTTGCAGCTCCTCTTGCTTCTTTGCCAGGCCTTCCGATTCTGCGCCCCGTGCTCCGTCAAGTTCAATGCGCGACTTTTCCAGAACACCGCATTCTTTCTCAAGCCTTTCCCTGAGGCGCCCGGTTTCCGAAATTGCCTTTGAAACCTCCCTGCCGCATGATTCAAGCAGTGAAAGTTTCCCGTCGGTCGTGCCCTTTAGGTGGGAATCACCCTCCGGCAAAATTTTCTCAAAGATCGCGTGTTCTTCTCCGAACACCGTATTTAACAGCTCAAAGCACGAGTCCGCCTCCCTCGCAAGTTCCTCTTCCATAAAATCAAGAGCCGTCTTTGCCGACTCTGCGGCACTGAAAGCTTCAGCCTTTGCCGCGGCCTTTTGCTCTTCTTCCGCTTTGAGCTTTTCAAATGTCTCCTCGCTTACCGAAACTTCCGGAATCGCTGCCGGCTCCGGATGATGCACCGAACCGCAGACAGGGCATTTTTCGCCGTCTTGAAGCTTCTCCGCAAGAATTCCGGCTCTGCAGTTTTCAAGAATCCTCTCGGCGTTTTTCCTCTCCTGTGAGGCCGCATCAAATTCATTTCTTGCCTTTTCAAAAGCTGACCGGCTCCTTGAAAGTTCCTCTGCCCTGTCTTTTCTCTTGATAATTCCCTCTGTCGTGCATTTTGTAATATCCCTCTGCAGCTTCAAAAGCTTTTCAAGCTCAGCACTTACGGAAACAAGACGCTGCGGACTGTCAAAAAGTTCTTCTGTTTTTTCCTTCAGAATCCGGATTTTATCGGCGAGCCGCTGCTTCAGTTCTTCAAGCCCCCGTTCTTCCTCTTCCAGCGCAGTTTCCTGTCCTTGCAGCGCTTCAATATCACTTTTGAGAGCGTCCCTTTGCTCATATTTTGTGAACTCCTGAGCTATGAGCGCTGCCTTTTTCTGAAGTTCAATTGCCCCGGACTGTTCCCCGGCTGCCGCTTTAAAGGCTGCCTCTGCATTTTCCTTTGAGGCCCCGGCCTGAGAAAGAAGAGTTTTCCCCTTCTCAATCAGCTGCGCCGTATGCTCCTTCTCAGAGACAACTTTTTCCCACGCCCGCAATGCCGGCTGAACAATCCTGCTTGCAGCCTTCTGCTTCGCAAGAAGCCTTTCAAGCGATTCTGTCTGCGGCGCTTTTTCTTCAAGCATACGCTCTTCCTGCTTCAGCTTTTCAAGGCGCGCGATGAAATCATTGTTGGTCCTTGCAAGAGTAAGCTCCTGCCTGCTTTTTTCAAGATGCTTCTCTGCCTCTTCAAGTTCTGCTGCGGCCTTTCCGGCTGCCTGCTCATCCTCTGTGATAAGCGCATTCGCAGCCTCTGCTATTTCTTCTATATTCCATATGCTCTTTGAATTTTCCGCGCGGTCTTTTAACTCGGCAATCCTGCGCCCCGCCGGTGAAAGCTCATCTTCTGTTTCGAGTATTTTCATATCATGAAAATACTGCAGAATGCTTCTTTCTATATTGCCCCTGCGCTCCTTTGCCTCATCCGTTTTCGCCTTAAGCGTATACTCCAGATTCTTGTATCCGTCCGTCGCAAAAATTGTACGCAAAATCCCGGTTCTCTGCTCCGTTTTTGCATTCAGAAGCTCCCAGAATTCACCCTGGGCAATCATAACAATCTGCTTAAACTGCTTTTCATTTATATGAAGGAGCTCACTTACCGCGGCGCTTACCTGCAAAAGCCCCTCAACGGGAGGTTTTCCTTCTTCGCAGAAGACCGCCTGCTCCTTTATTTCAATCATTCCCTCGCCGCGCTGCTTTTTCCTTTCATATGACGGACTGCGCCTTATATTGTAATTTTTCCCCTGATGCGAAAAATAAAAATCGACAAAGCTTTCGACATTCGGCTTTGCATATTCGCTCCTGAGATTTTTTGTATTTCTGTAAGTGCCGCTTGCCGTTCCGAAAAGGGCAAAGCTGATTGCGTCAAATATCGTGGTTTTCCCCGCTCCGGTATCGCCCGAGATCAGGAAAAGACCTTTTTCTTCGAACTGTCGGAAATCAATTTCCGGCATTGTTTCGGCATAAGGGCCGAATGCACTTATAACAAGTTTAATCGGTTTCATCTGAAATTCCCGCCTCCACTGCGGCCTTTGTAATTACAACACGTTCTTCCTCCGGCATCTCGGTGCCATACATCTGCCTGTAAAATTCCTGCACAAGCTGCCCGAAAGTTTTTTCGGCGGCCTCATCTGCCGCATCGATTTTTGCGATTTCCTCGGAATGCGAATTTTCATAATCCAGCTTCACAAGATAAGGATAAACTGTCCTGAAAATCCCGGCGGCATCATTGACAAAATCTTCATCTGTAAGAGTTACATATATGAAATCTCCGGGCTCTTTTATGTTTTCGGAAGCAAGAAGATTTTTCATTTTGCCCTTTATGTGTCTGACATCCCTGAGCGGAGCAATTTCGACAAGCTCCGTTTCTGTTTTTCCTTTTTCGTTTATCGTAACAAAAGGAATCGTCTTTTTGTTTAATACCTCGCTCAAAGAATACTTGAGCGGCGAGCCGGAATATCTGATGCTGCCGCTCCCGACAGCCTGCGGCGAATGAATGTGTCCAAGCGCGGCATAATCAAAATTCTCAAAGATATCCCAACCGATTTTTTCAACAAGACCGATGCTTTGTGCCGCATTTCCCTCAGAACCGCCAAGCTGCGGGTCTGTGCCTTTTCCCGCTACAAACTGATGTGCAAGAATAATACTTCTGCGCTCAAAATCAATCTCCGCATTTTCGATAACTGTGCGCACAGCCGAATCGTATGAATCAATATGACTGTCCGGGAAAAAGTGTCTGACCTGCGAGGCCTTCACAAAAGGAAGAAGATAGATATCAATTTCTCCGTACTCGTCCCTCATCGTTTTTTTGTATAATTTCCCGTTAAAGCCTGCGGCTATATATATGCCGCCTTTTTCGAAAAAGCCGCTGCCAAAGCGCAGCCTTTCGTCCGAATCATGATTCCCGCTTATTACAAATGCCGGAATGCCCGCGATCCGAAGTTCATTAAGAAAAGAATCAAAAAGTGCAATTGCGGCCTCGCTCGGAACTGCCTTGTCATAAATATCGCCGGCCATAAGAACCGCGTCGGCGCCCCGCTCCTTTGCAAGCCGCACAATTTGCTCAAGCATATATTTCTGATCTTCAACAAGCGAAAATTCACCGAGATATCTCCCCAGATGCAAATCCGCAAGATGCAAAAATTTCATTTTTTACCTCCCCGCCTGTACTTCCTAAAAAAATACTCCCGTCACAAAGATTTCGATGCCTATTATGATGAGAATGCAGCCCCCCAGAATTTCGGCTTTCCCGGAAATTCTCCGTCCGATTGTTTTTCCGAGCGCAAGCCCGAAAATGCATATTGCAAAAGTGACAAGCGCAATTATTGCAGAACACGTCACCGCCATTGAAAAATCGTATGAAGCAATGGTGAGTCCGACAGAAAGCGCATCTATCGACGTTGCGATTCCCTGAAGCATAAGACCTCCCACAGAGACCTCCGCCGTTTCTCCCTCTCCACCGCCTTTTAAGGAAGCAAGAATCATCATTCCGCCTATGCAAAGAAGAAGAACCAGCGCAATCCAGGGAACAAGCACCTCAATAATTCTGAAAATACTGATTAGCGTATGCACACATACCCAGCCTGCCATCGGCATCAGAAACTGAAAACCGGCAAATGTCCCCGCAATCATACACATGCGCGGCTTTGGCATATGCGATTCCGAAAGAGCATTCGCGACAGAAACCGAAAAAGCATCCATCGCAAGAGCCACTCCGAGAAATATGCTGTTAAAGAAAAACAAAAAACTCCATTCCATTTTTAATAACAATCCTGCAACTATCTCTGCAGACAGGACCTTTCCTCTCTTTTATCTATTTGCCGTCTTTCTGTTCGCCGTCCTCAAAATCCGCAATGTCCGCAAATGAAAGCGGCACGGCCTTTGCAAGATCCTGAGGCGAAAGCTCAACCTGATAGCCTATTTTTCCGGCACTTACCATTATATGTTCTCTCTGCTTGGCGCTTGCATCCACAAATGTGGGGAACGGCTTTTTCATCCCAACCGGCGAACATCCGCCGTGAATATAGCCCGTCAGAGGAAGAAGCTCCTTCTGCGGAATCATCTCTATGCTTTTTTCACCGGCTGCTTTTGCGGCCTTTTTCAGATTTAACTCTCCGCATACGGGAATAACAAATACATAGTATTTCTTTGAATGCCCTCTGGTGACAAGTGTTTTGAAAACGCAGCGTTCATCCTGCCCCAGCGCCTTTGCGACTTCACGCCCCGACACTGCGCCGGAATCAAGGTAACACCGCTGCTCATGAGGTATTTTCTTTTGCGTGAGAATCCGCATAACATTCGTTTTTTCAATATTTTTCTCCTTCATAACAGAACCTTTCCGTTAACAGTCCCCAAACATAATAATAATACTCTGATATTTTACCACATAATCTCCTGCGAGTCTGCACCTTTAACGCCCCATAGCCTGCCCTTGCCGCCGGTTCGGCGCGCGATTAATAAAATTTTTATACATTTTAGATAAACAGTCCTCTTTTTTGATATAATACAAAATATGCTGCAAGCATGTTTATAGTATATGAAAGGTAATAAATTTAATGTACAAAAAAGATATAAACGACCCAAGAGTATATCCTTCCAACGAAAGCAGGTCCGAGATTGCAAAGGGATCATTTGAGGCAGCAGTCGGACTTATGATTTTCGGATTCGGCGTATACCTTACAATTCAGGCAAATATAGGTGTCGCACCGTGGGATGCCTTTGCTCTGGGTCTTTCATCAACCTTTGGAATACTTTATGGTACTGCTTCGATTATCGTCTCTTTTACGGTAATTGCGCTGGACCTTATTATGCGCGAGCAGATTGGCATCGGCACAATTCTTGATGCCATCGTCGTAGGAAAAACAGTTGACCTTCTCAACTGGCTGGGCCTTGTCCCAAAATCGGAAAGCCTTTGGTTCAGCCTGCTTCTTTTCCTTGTCGGTTTTCTCATAATGGGATTCTCGCAGTTCCTTTACATGAAATCAGGACTCAGCTGCGGACCGCGCGATGCAATGCTTGTCGGACTCAACAGACGCATAAACAAAATTCCGATAGGAGCTCTTAATACCTGCATTCTTGCTGTCGTACTTGTGATAGGATGGTTCCTCGGAGGCCCTGTCGGAATAGGTTCGATTATTGCGCCTTTCGGAATAGGTCTGATGCAGCAGCTTGCGTTTAATATCCTCAAATTTGAGCCAAGAAAAGTAAAGCACCAGAACATTATTTCTTCGTGCCGTGTAATTCTGGGGATTAACAAATCCGGCAAATAGCAATTCCGGCAACCGGCAAATCAGGCAATTTGCAAATCCGGGGGCGGGCAAACGAACGGCCGGTTTCACCGGTACAAATGACATGCCGGCGCTTCGGCAGTTTATGAAAGGCGGTAATAATATGCTTCATATAGGATGTCATCTTTCTGCGGCAAAGGGTTACACAAACATGGCAAAGCAGGCGCTTTCAATAAATGCGGACACCTTTGCGTTTTTTACAAGAAACCCTCGCGGCGGCAAGGCAAAAGATATAGACGAAAAGGATATTGAGACATTCCTCGCCATTGCGAAGGAAAACAATTTTGCAAAAATTGTCGCTCATGCGCCTTATACGGTAAATCCATGCTCCGCAGATCAAAAGACACGCGACTTTGCAAAGATGATCCTTGAAGATGACCTCAAGAGAATGGAATACACTCCCGGTAATTATTACAACTTTCATCCGGGCAGCCATGTCGGCCAGGGCGTCGAAAAAGGTATCGAAATTATCGCGGAAACGCTTAACCTTGTAATGTTTCCGGAGCAGACCACAACCGTCCTTCTTGAAGGAATGGCGGGAAAGGGAAGCGAAGTGGGCTCGCGCTTTGAGGAGCTCCGCGCAATTATAGACCGCGTCAGTCTTTCTTCAAAAGTGGGTGTATGTCTTGATACATGCCACCTCAATGATGCCGGCTATGACATCGTAAATTCGCTTGATGAAGTTCTTGATGAGTTTGACCGCGTTGTCGGCCTTTCAAGACTTAAAGCTGTCCATATCAACGACAGTAAAAATCCTTTCGCAAGCCACAAGGACAGACATGCGCCGATCGGCGAAGGCCATATCGGAACAGAAGCTTTTGAGCGTATAGTAAATCACGAAGCCCTCAAAGGTCTCCCTTTTATCCTGGAAACGCCTCATGAAGAGCTTTCGGCATACGGGGAGGAAATCCGCATTCTGAGAAACTTATGTAAATAATCAAAAGGGCTGCGCGGGCGGAACAGGACAAACACGCTGCGTGCAAAAAAGCACCTGCGCGCAGAAACGAATATACGCGCGGACTGCACAAAGCCACCCTCTTGCAGGGCGGATAATGGTACCGGCAGTGTGTGATAACGATACAGGCAGCGCCACTTGTAATGCCGGTTCTTTTGAAGTAAAATGAAATATGCTGTCGCCCGGAGTTCTTTGTAATTACAAAGGTTTTGTCCGGGCCGCAGACAAAAAAATGCTCTGCGCTTTTGCAGAGCCGGGAGTTATATATGCTTTTTTCATCACTTATTTTTCTTGTCTGCTTTCTGCCGCTTGTACTGTTTTTTTACTATGTGGTATGCAGAAAAAGCAGAAGTCTTCAAAATATATTTTTACTTATAGCAAGTCTTGGCTTTTATGCCTGGGGAGAACCATGGTTTGTGCTTGTAATGATTCTCTCAATCTGCGGCAATTTTGTTTTCGGGCTGCTCGTTGACAGATTCCGCGGACAAGCGGCAAAGGCAAAAGGCATAATTGCGCTTTCGCTCGTTTTTAACCTCTCGATAATTTTTATATTTAAATACCTGATGTTTACTCTTGAAAATATCAACACTCTTTTTGGAACAGACCTCTCGGTCGGCGAAATAGCGCTTCCGATAGGCATTTCCTTCTTTACATTCCAGGCAATAAGCTATGTGATTGACATTTACAGAGGCCGCGGACAGGTTCAAAAAAACGTCCTTAACGTCGGTCTTTATATATCGTTTTTCCCTCAGCTTATTGCGGGACCTATCGTACGCTACGAAACCATCAGCGATCAGATCAGAAACAGAACCGAAAGCTTTGACAAATTTTCGGCCGGAGTATGCCGCTTCCTTGTCGGCCTTGCAAAAAAGGTCCTTCTTGCAAACAACTTTGCAGTCGTTGCGGACAAAGCTTTTGCGGTTGCCACTACCGATTACTGTTCCTCCGGTTTTGCCTGGATGGGAGCGATTGCATATACTCTTCAGATTTACTATGATTTTTCGGGATATTCGGATATGGCGATAGGTCTTGGCAAAATGTTCGGCTTTAACTTCAACGAAAACTTCAATTATCCTTATATCTCAAAATCCGTCTCCGAATTCTGGCGCAGATGGCATATCTCGCTCGGCTCATGGTTCAGAGATTATGTATATTTCCCTCTTGGCGGAAGCAGAGTGGAATCAAAGGGAAGACTCGTATTTAATCTTCTTGTCGTGTGGTTCCTCACCGGGCTGTGGCACGGCGCAAACTGGACATTCATTTTCTGGGGACTTATGTACTTTGTTCTTATCTCCCTTGAAAAGGTTACGGGGTACGATAAGCGTCTAAAGCAAATAGACGATGAACCTTCAAAATCAAGGTTTTCGCTTACCGTTTTCGGTCACATTTACACGATGCTGCTTGTAATTATCGGATGGGTATTTTTCAGAGCTGACTCGATTACGGATGCGCTTGTTTACGTTTCAACCATGTTTGGAAATTCAGACGTTGCATTTTTCGATAAATACTTTATAGGCTTTGGCCGCGAGAACATTTTCTATTTTATTTTCGGTATTTTGTTCTCTGCCCCAATTGCAAAAAAGATACGTGCGCTTGCCGATTCACGGTTCAGTGAGCACAACCCGGCAGTTTGCATTCTTTATGCCGCAGTTCTTATAGGGGGCATGATTTTTGCGATGGCATATCTTATTAAAGGAGCTTACAATCCGTTTATTTACTTTAACTTCTAAAGAGAAAGCCGCCGAAACAGCCGCATGTACGCCTGCCGGCTTATATACCGTTTTCGGCTTATATAAAAATATCGCCAAAAGAGCGGGTAATTACAAAGAACATTATCACTGATAAAGGACAAATACAGTATGGAAAAGATCAAAACTGCTTTTAAAGAACATACAAAAGAAAAAATCACGGCACTTGCTTTTCTTGTCGTTATTTTCGCAATGCTGCTCGGCATGGTTACGACTACGCACGACCTGGGCGAGGGATTTCTTCTGACCTACCGCACGAATGTGCCGACCGGCGCCCCTGTTATTCAAAGGCTTGAGGGTGCAATAGACGCTGCGGAAAACGCTGTGAACGAAGGTGCGTTTCTCAGGCAGAATTATGTGGAAACCTACGGCCTTGCACAGGTCCTGATGAACAAGCATGTCGTTACGGATTATAATTACGGTGCGCTCTACAAAACCGCCCTTTCGGGGCAGACTACTTTTTCTGTCCAGGAGGAGCTTTATGTTCCGGATCTTGCGCAGTCGGTATACGGCCTTGTAAACACTCTTCTGCAGAAAAAAATCGATTTTCTTTACATACAGCTGCCGTTTAAGGTTGCACCTGCAAAATACGGCGGAAACAAGGAGCTCCCGATTTATGTTCACGACTATTCCAACGAAAATGCCGATACTTTTGTCAAGAGCATGACAGACGCAAATGTTGCCGCCTACGACCTTCGCGACGACTTCTGGTCTTCGGGCTATTCTCAGAAGGAACTTTTCTTCAATACAGACCATCACTGGAGCATCAAAGGAGCCTTTCTTGCAACGGGGCTTATTGCGAAATATCTGAATGAAAATTATGATTTCGGCATTCCAAAGGACCTTTACACGGAAGACAATTTCGAAAAAACCGTTTATAAGGACTGGTTTATCGGAACTATGGGAAGACGCGTCGGCCGGGTTTACGGAGGACTTGATGATTTTACTCTTTATACTCCGAAATTTGATACCGATATTGAGCTGACTCAGGTTGAAGGCTCATATGTTCAGAAGTTTACAGGCGATTTCGAAAAGGCCGTTCTTGAAATGAAGTATCTTGAAAATCCGGACCTTACGACAAACAGATACGCCGTTTATCACGGCGATTACCAGGAGCTTCGTTATGTGAACAAGCTGGCTGAGAATGACAAAAAAGTTCTTATTCTGAAGGATTCCTTCGGAATTCCGGTTTATTCGCTTTTATCGCTCGGAGTCCGCGAAGTCCGTGCAATCGACCTCAGGCTTTTCACGCAGGATGTTGCGGAATACGCAGCGTCCTACGATCCCGACCTTGTTATTCTTATGTACAATGCGGACCTGCATGCCGGCGATCTTTTCGATTTTAATCCGGGCGCCGGTCTAAATCCGGATGTGCCGATAAACTAGCCGGCCCCGGTTTCCGGTTTCGGTTGGCGGCTCCTGTTTCTGATTTCGGTTGCTGATTTCGGTTGCCGGCCTCGGGTTCTGATTTCGGTTGCCGGTTTTGAATCCTTCCGGCACCAAAATTTTATGCTAAAGCTTGCCCCCGGTTAATGCCGGATTACTGTCTCTTAGCATTTTAGCGTTTCAACGTCTATCGCTGATAGGCGTTTTATTTTATGTCCAAAATCACAGCACATCCTTGCAGATGCCCCACAAACATCCGCCCCCATATCAACTGCATATTTTTCGCGGTTTTTACTCTTTTGATATAAACTTTTGCAGTCCCGTGCCGATTTACAATATAAGGTGTATTATGCCCTTTTTCATGAAGGGCCTTTTTCGGCACCTAAAGAATCGTAGTTTTCACAGGGAGGTGAAGAAATGAAAATTAACAGCTCAGGCATTGTTATGCAGGGAAGCAGCAGCAGTGCAACAGTAAGAGCCTCGGCATCATCGGCGGTAAGAACTTTCGGAAACCGCAGTGATTCCGATGCTTCGGCAGTAAGAAGCAGTCGCCTTGTCTCAACGCTTTCAAGTGTAGATCTTGGAAACTGGCGTGCCTACACGCCTGACGGCAGGCCGGTGCAGAATAACTCACGCGGTCCGAAAGGGACAGACGAGACTGTCGGATGGGAAAAGGAAAACCTTGAAAGTCTTCTTGAGGAAGCCGGAACCGAAAAAGAAAAATCGGCAAAAGCGCTTTCCGTCCAAAGGACAAAATCCGACAGCGGCATTGATATCGGCGATAAGTATTCCTTCAGAATGAAGATGCTTTCGTCTCTTATCGAGGCCATGTTCGGCAAGGGAAATTTTAAACAGCTTCACATTAAAGATCTTGCAGGCAGCTCTTTGAAGGAGAACGGTTCTGCTCAAAGCTATGGTAAAAACGGCTCACCGGCTTCAATTTCCGCTGTAATTACGGGAAAAGTCGCAATGCAGGGAAACGTTTCGTTTTCGGGAAATTCTTCTGAAAATCTGTACAGGTTTAATGTAACAAGAACCGAAACACTTGCAACTTCAACCTCAGTAACATTTTCAGCAGCAGGATCCGTTAACACGGCAGACGGACGCAGCATCAGTCTGAATATGAATTTCAGTATGAGCCAGCAGGTCAGCAGAAGTCTTTCCGTAAGCTTCGAAAGAATCACCCGCGACCCTCTTATAATTGATTTTGCCGGAAACCTCACGCAGTTTGACGGCTCAACCATGAATTTCGACATCGACGCGGACGGCGAAGACGAAAAGATTCGCGAACTCAAAGCCGGCAGCGGCTATCTGGCTCTTGATGCAAACGGCAACGGTGAAATTGACGACGGAAGTGAGCTTTTCGGTCCGTCAACAGACAGCGGCTATGGAGAGCTGTCCGCATTTGACGAGGACAACAACGGCTGGATCGACGAAAACGATTCTGTCTTCTCCAAACTGAAGATCTGGTATCGTGACGAAGCCGGAAACCGCCATCTTGACGCAATAGTCGATAAAGGCATAGGCGCAATATACCTCGGCTATGCGGCAACTCAGTATGATATGTTCAC
>JAILLO010000088.1 GCA_024693105.1 Clostridia bacterium
TGTTGTCGTTGTTTCAACAAATCCACGCATTTCAGGATTTCCAAGCTTTGTTTTTGTCTGACCTTCGAATTCAGGTTCCTGAAGCTTTACAGAAACAACCGCAGTCAGTCCTTCACGAACATCTTCGCCGGAAAGGGAATCGTCCTTTTCCTTCAGGAAATTATTTTTACGCGCATAGTCGTTGAAAACCTTTGTAAGAGCGGTTTTGAAGCCGACCATGTGAGTACCGCCTTCTGTGGTACTGATGTTATTTGCATAGGAAAGCACGAGCTCGTTGTATTTATCGGTGTACTGCATTGCAATTTCAACCTCGAGCTCTTCTCTTATGTATTCAAAGTAAATGATGTCAGGATGGATTGCTTCCTTGTTCTGGTTCTGGAACTTTACGAATTCACGAATACCGCCTTCGTAGTGGAACTCTTCCTTCTTTTTGTGGTCTTCGCGCTTGTCTTCGAGAGTAATCTTTATCCCCTTGTTCAGGAAAGCCATCTCTCTGAGTCTGTGCTGCAGAGTATCGTAATTAAAAATTACTTCCTCGAAAATATCAGGGTCCGGCCAGAAAACGGTCTTTGAACCCGTTTTGCGGGATTCTCCGACTTCGTGCATCTTTTCAACGGTCTTTCCTCTTTCAAATGCAATCGCATAGATTTTACCGTTTCTGCGTACTTCAACTTCCATTCTGGTTGAAAGAGCATTTACAACAGATGCGCCTACACCGTGGAGACCTCCGGAAACCTTGTATCCTCCACCGCCGAATTTGCCGCCGGCATGGAGCACGGTATGAATAACCTCTACCGCAGGTATTCCCATTTTAGGGTGCATATCAACAGGCATTCCTCGACCATCGTCTTCGACCATGATGGAGTTATCCTTTTGAATCGTTATATTTATATTTTTGCAAAAACCGGCTAACGCTTCATCGACGGAGTTATCCACTATTTCATATACTAAGTGGTGAAGTCCTCTTGGTCCTGTTGAACCGATATACATGCCCGGTCTCTTGCGGACAGGATCAAGACCTTCCAAGACTTGTATTTGCTCGGCGCCGTATGCAGTGGTAGCCTTTTCCTTTTCAGTCATTGCATCATTTCCTTTCTTTTTGATTTTTGCTTTTTTAGCAATAATGTGTTTCTGAACACACATTAACTATTATAAAGCAGTTTTTGTTATTTTTCAAGAAAAAATGCGTTATATCGTCAAAATTTTAGCCCATAACGGCATGTTTTTGTGTGGGTATATATGTTTCCAAAAATGGTAATTACAAAAGGCAGACCGAAGCCTGCCTTTTACTATGCTTTTTCGCCGTTTTATATGTTTTTATCTTTTGTTAATATTCTCCCATTTCTTTTTATTAAAGAAATTCTCAATTGTGTTCATTATCTCTTCTCTGGATAATGCCTTTAGGAGATATCCTTCCGGACGGAGAGACATTACTTTTTCTACGCTTTCTCGGTCATCTCTTCCCGTAAGGAATATGACCGGTATATCCGCAGAGTTCGGGTCACTCCTTATCATTTCAAGTACCTGAGGTCCTGCGGTTATAGGCATATCGTAATCCAAAAGTATCAAATCAGGAGTATGGGTTGCAAGCCACATAATAGCCTGCATTCCGGAAGTTGTAGCTGTAACCTCATAATCGTCCCTGAACCATGACTGTAAGGTCTGAAGAAACATTGTGTCATCATCCACCAAAAGAATGCTCTTTTCCGGTCTTTGCGCCATGCTGACATTTATTGCTGTGCTAAGCTGCAGTGCAATATTTTTAAAATCTGCCGGTCTTTCAAATTCTTTTGCTATGAATTTTGAAGGAATGATTGCCTCTAATTCATCAAGCTCTTTTCTGTAACCGAGAACATAAAGCGGTTTGCCTTCACTAAAGCTGACTTCTTTTAAATAGGTCAATGCTTCCTGACTAGTATAAACTACTTCACCTGTAAAAAGCATAAAGATATCCGCATCTTCCTTTTGCTCTTTGATCTGATCAACATTAAGCCCTATACGTACTGCTCCTGTGCCAAAATCATTCAGTATGGAAACCATCATGTTTGCCATTAAAGCCGGGCCTTTGTTTATGACAACTACTTTACCGTTATATACTTTTTCAGGTTTCGTTGTTTTTTTTCTTTTTGTCAAAACCCTATCTGCCATTTACATTACCTTTCTCTGTTTTTTAATAAGCTAATAGCTTCTTCCCAATTAAATCCCTTTATCGCTGTTTTTATCTTTTCAAATGTTTCTTTTTCTTCCTCCGGAATAGTATATTCTGAAAGATAATCAAATACATATTCCGCGCTTTCTGTATCAAGACTTTCTGATGCCATCAGAAGTCCTTCATAAGCATCCTGCATTTCTTCATCAGACAAAACAGGTAATTCTTCATCTTCACCTATTTCTTCTTCGAAAAGCGGATCAAGAGCTTCACACAATGCGCGTATCTGGTTTAAGAGATCGTCAAGCTCAGCTTCGATTGCTTCTGCATCACCGGCTTTACCTGCAAATTCCAGTTTTTCTGCCAGCGCACCAATCTTGCTCGCTCCAATTGTACGGGACAAGCTCTTTACTGCATGTATTTTTATTGTTGTATTCGGCAAATCGTGACTCTTCCATAAACTCTCGATTTCTTCTACTGAATTCATAGCGTTACTGCCGTAAATCATCAGAGTTTCGAGGTAACTTTCTTCAGAGCCGCAAAGAGAAATACCTTTTTCTATATTTAAGTTTTCTACTTCGTAGAGCCATTCAGGAAGGATAATTGACGTATCCTCGCATTCAAGATCATTGCTATCAGTTATGATTTCAAGCTTCTCTTTTGGAAGATAATGCATTATCTTCTTTTCAAGCATATTTGCATCGATTGGCTTTGTCATATAATCATCAAAGCCATTATTCAAATACTGCTCTTTTGCTCCCGCAACTGCATTTGCCGTAAGGCAGATAGAAGGAGTGTAAAGGTTTTTGTTTTTCTTGTCGATTCTGAGTTC